>CAIKOL010000224.1 GCA_903829085.1 uncultured Anaerolineales bacterium
CGAAAATTATTGAAGAACCGCATTTTGAGTGTGTGCAGCTTCGCTGCACACACTCAAAATGCGGACTCCTCCTGGATTTCCGAATGGATATTTAGGAAAAAAGCAGGCCTTTACCAGTCGCAATTTCCATCTTCGTAAACAAACACACAACCTGCGTATTACTCCCTTGTACTGACAAACGGATTTCCATACCTTTCCTCCCCCACGGTCGTCTGCTCACCATGCCCCGCTAGAATTCGTGTCTCTTCCGGCAGGCTGAACACCTGGGTACGAATACTCTGCACCAGTGCCTCCCAATCGCCTCCAGGCAAATCCGTCCGACCCACTCCGCTCCGAAAGACCAGGTCACCGCTAAAGAGAACATTCTCCTGCGCACAATAAAACAAGCAATGGCCCGGTGTATGCCCCGGAGTGTGGCGGACTTCGAAGGTCAGGCTGCCCAGAGACAGGCTTTGCCCGTGGATGAGGTCCACCGTTGGCTGCGGACCGGGGTCAATCTGTATGCCAAAAAGTGGCGCACTGCCCTTCATTTGCCATAGGTCATGGTCGAGCGGATGAAGCGCGATGGATGGCGGCGGATCCAGGGCCCCGGCAAGCGCAGCCACGCCCCCGAAATGATCAAAATGGGCGTGGGTGTACCAGAGTTGACTGATCTTCCAGCCGCGCTTCAGCGCTTCCGCCAGGATAACCCGGCCATCCCAGGCGGGGTCGATCACCGCCGCTTCGCCGGACCCAGGGTCAGCGATCAGGTAACAGTTGGTGGAAACAGGACCCAAAACGAGGGGGATTATCTCGAGCATGGTCAAAGTTCCAAGGATTGGTCGGCCGCGGCCGGTTCTTCCAGCGGGGAGTGCGGAGTGAAAGCGATGGTGAGCAAAATTGCCGCCCCCACCAGCGCCAGGCTGACCGGGTAAACCAGTATCGGCGACTGCGTATACAGGACCCCTGCCAGCAGCGGAGCCAGGGCCATGGAAAGCGAGTTAAAGGTCTCAGCTACGCCGTAGGCCAGCCCCATTTGCGCCGGGTGCACCAGTGGCCGTGCCTGGGCATAGATGAACGAGCGGGCGGCGCGGTAGCCTCCCAGCAGAAAATAGCCCAGGGCGTACCAGGGCACGCCCATCCCCTTCCATAAGATCAGGCTGAAAAACGCCACAGAAACCTGCGCCAGCAGGAAACCAGCCCGCGCAGTAAGCTGCCCCAGCACCAAGTTTAGCACTGCATTCCCAAGACTGCCCACCGAACCGAGCAGACCAATGGATTCCAGCGACAGTCCGCGCTCGTTCTGCAGGAACTTGGGCGCCAACGGCTGGGGCAGGTACATGACAAACATCGCCACAAAGACGATCCCCATCAAGGTGATAAAGCGCGTGTTCGTCCATAATTTGGCCGGAGGTGAGGCCGGGTCATGTTCGTCGCGCGGCTGGGAACGGATAAAGAGCAGAATGACGGTCGAGACAACGAAAATGCAGGCGGCGATCAGGTAGACGATCCGCAATCCATAGCGTTCGCCCAGCCAGCCGCCAGAAATGGGACCGAGCACAGCGCCAAAGTTGAAGGAAGCCGACATAAGGGTCATGGCGCGCACCGGGGACAGTTTTCCGCGGGCTGCGGTGACATACGAGTTCAAGGGCGCGGAGACAAAAGCAGTCAGCCCGTAAAGCAGTACGCCGACCACGAAAACAGGCAGGCCACGCGCCATCGCCATCACCCAGGTGGCGACCAGGCCGGAGGTCCAGGCCGCAATGATGACCGGTTTCCGCCCGATGCGGTCGGCCAGGTAACCGGCCGGGATATGCGCCAGCATCATCGCCAATCCGAAGGCGCTCAGCACCGTGGCAATCGTCATGGTGCTGGCTCCCAGTTGTTGCAAATAGATCGGCTGGAAAATAAGGAACATGCCCTCGCCTATCCCCCAGGTGAAGAGGGAAACGAACAGCAGGACCAGGTCCACACTCATCCAGAGACGATCCGCTTGATGAAATCTCCCGCCGCCTTGAAAACTGCATCGCGGGTTGGCTCCTCGGTGATCACATGGCTGCCGCCTGCCACCCAAAGCATCTGCTTGTCGCGGCTGCCCAGGGCGGCATGGATCTTTTCCATACTGTCCCGGTGAACATAGTTGTCATCACGAGAATGGATCAGCAAGGCTGGAGCCGTGACTTGCGGGAGAGACGCGCGCATCACGCCCAGGAGTTCATTCAACTCGCTGGCAGACCTGACCGGGTTCTTAGGGTAGGCGATATGCTGTTTCCAGGCCGCCTGGTCGTACCAATCCGCCCCCGGTTCACCTTCACCCTTGGACATATACGGCATGAACCAGGATAAGTATTTGGCGTACGGAAGGCGCGGGTCATACGGCAGGGCATAAGGAGTTGACATGGCAACCACGCCCTGCACTGGGAGCCGGCTGGCAGCAGTCAGCGACAGCACTCCGCCCATTGAAAGGCCAAGCAGGAAGACCTGCTCGGTGCAGGCATGTAACAGGTTGTAGCCATCTTCCACCGAAAGCAGCCAGTCTTGCCAGCGCGAGCGGATCATGTCTTCAGGTTTGGTGGCGTGGCCGTTCAACCGCATCCCGCAGACGGTGTAACCCAGGCGGTTGAGGTATTCACCCAGCCAGCGCATTTCCTTCGGAGCGCCGGTGAAGCCGTGCGTTACCAGGCAGCCAATTCTGGCATTGGTATCTTTGCCAGGGAAGAAAAATGGTTCAGCAGTGGGGATAATCTGGGACATAAGGGCCTCGATGAAGTTTGTGGATGAAGCAACAACGCAGGTAAATTATAACCCCGCCTGGTACAGGCGGGGCTGTCTCAGCGGGTTTCAGGCGGTGTTGCGTCTGCATGGGCACCCAGGACCACTTTCCTGAGGCCCCTTGTCCAGGCCGGCTGCAGCCTGGCGACCTGCCAGTAGATCGGGCAATCGGGGTCATGCGCTCCGGGCAGGTAGCCGGTGGAGACCAGGAATTCATTGACGATCTCCCCGCCGGTGAATACAAAGGTCTGTTTGAAGAGTTTTGTCCATTCCTGCAGGCTGAGCGGGTGATGGGCATCCAGCCAACTCTTGAAGGAACCGAACTCCGCGCGCAGTGCCTGGATGCGACGCGCATTCTCGATGGCAGCATGTACCTTGAGCCGGTTGCGGATGATGCCGGCATCCGCCAGCAGGCGGGCAGTGTCGGCTTCAGCATATGCAGCAACTTTGTCCACATCGAAGCCATCATAAGCAAGGTGGAAGTTTTCCTTCTTCTTCAGGATGGTGATCCACGACAGGCCGGCCTGGTTGATCTCGAGCACCAGGCGTTCGAGCAGAGCCGCATCATCTGTCAACTGGAAACCGTACTCGCGATCGTGATAATCCTTATTGAAAGAGTCTTCCGGGTGTGCACGTACATATTCGCAGTAACTCATCATTGGTCTCCAAATACACCGATCTCAGCATAATACCAGACTTCCCCCCGCCGGGCAAAAAAGGCCACCATATCCTTGGACATATGGGGATTTAACGTCGCCGAGCTGCAGCAGCCATAATGCAGGACTTCATCGTAACCGAGCGGGACATCGGTACTATCATACCAGGCATCAATCCTGCCATTCTGTTTAAAGAAGTAGAACGGTCTATCATGGATGGTCTGAAAACCAAAAACCTCGTCATAGCCATATTCTTCGTTCAACAGTACACCGTCCACGCTGACCTGCCCGAGGGCGTCGCTGTAAACCACGTTGCCCTCACTCCGCTCTGTAATGTAAGCCGTTTCCAGCGCCCAATGCTCCCCATAGGCCCACAAACCACGTAAACCATCGATCGGACTGACTTGCCCGATGGGTATTTCATAGATCGGTTCGCCGTTGCGCGTCAGAGTGACCGTACCGTAACTCTGATCGTGATAATTTTCCTGGGCGATCAAGGTATCTGCACCCAGCCTGACGCACCTCCCCAGACCATTCATTAAAATACAGGAGCTGTCAAAGAATGCAAAAACTTTCGACCGCTCGCTGGCGTGGATCAGGAGCGGGTCGTCCTGGACGGAATCAGCAAAGTACAGCAGTAGGGATTCCGGCTCGGGCGGCTTCTTGAGCGGGTATTCGTTGAAGCTCAACTCCAGCGTCATGGATGGCGAGGTCGTTGGAATGACGGTGGGCGTGTTGGGTGCCAAAGTTGTAGGAGTGGCGATGGACGGTACGGGAGTGGGAGTAGGTGAAGTAGCGATGAGTGCAGTACAGGCTACCAGAGCAGACAGGAGGACAAGCGCAAGAACCTCTTGCACCGGAGTCAAACAGGGAGAGGCCTTTTTCATTTTGGGGTGGCTTTCAGGAATTCTTCCAATCGCTCAAGGGCCTCAGGCATATTCTTACGCGCAAAGCCCAGCCGGAAATGGTTGCCCGAATGGTCATACATGGTTCCAGGCAGGAGCAGGATGCCAGCACTGGTGACCAGGTTGTGGCAGAACTGCTCTACGTTTCCACCAACCAGGTGCGGGAAAGCGATCGGACCGGCTTTGGGGCGCACCCAGTCAAACCGATCGGCATGTGTTTCAAAGAAAGCGTCAAGCAGGGACAGGTTGGCCTGGATGATCTGCAAATTCCGCCTGGCGATCCGAGCCCGGTGCCTGAGAGCCAGTTCAGCCAGGTATTCGCTGGGGGCACTGCTGCAAATGGTGGTGTAATCCTTGAGGGCAGCCATGCGGGAAAGAACCTGGGCGTTTTGCGTGGCGATCCAGCCGATGCGCAGCCCAGCCAGCCCATAGGCTTTGGACATGACCCCCAGCGAGACGGCTGTCGGATTGAGATCACACGCCGAAGGCAGCCGCTGCGCCGGGTCATATTCCAGCTCGCGATAGACCTCATCCGAGAAAAGAATGATGTCTCTCTCTTGCGCCAGGGCATTGAGTGCCTTATATTCATCAAGCGGCATCAAATAACCGGTCGGGTTGTGGGGCGTATTAAAAATGATGGCGCGCGTATTGGGACGCAGGCTGCGTTTGAGTTCGTCAAGGTCGAGCGCCCACTTATCCTGGGAGCGGGCTTCCCAGAAGGTCACTTCGCAGCCGAGACTGCGGGCAATCTCGTACAGCGACTGGTAGCAAGGCCAGTGGACAATGACATGGTCACCCGCCTGCAGCACGGCATGCATGAACAGGAAGATGGCTTCCTGTGCGCCGCTGTGCACCAGCACCTGTTCCGGCTGGATACCGGTATAGATGCGGCTGATCTCCTGCCGCAGCGAAGGCGCACCGGATGATTCGGTATAACCCAGCCAGTGGCGTTTCAGCCCCTGCTCCGCCTCTGGTTCAAAAGCCAGCAAGTCTCCGATGGAAAGTGATTCACAGTCGGAGCTGCACAAAAGATATTTGACGTTGAACTCGTAGCGGGCAAAGTAACGTTCGAGTTTGAAAGGGGGGATCTGCATATCTATTCCACCAACCTGGCCCACGAACCACCGGGGTAGATATATTTCACATCCAACGGGTCAACCTTTAGCGAGACCTCCTTGCCTATTTCCACGTACGTCAGCATTTCCTGTTCCACCAGCCAGGTGGTGGCAGCCGGGAATTGTGGCGTACCGGGCAGGTGGACTTCCAGTTCCAACGCCACCCTCACCATGCCGGCCAGCCCCGCCGCGCCGTGAGTGGAGGAAACGATCTTTGCCCAGGCCCAGACAGCACGCTCATGGTGTGTCTGGGGCGTGTCCTTCGCCTTTTTTCCCCGGGGTTTACCGCTCTTCCGGAGCAAAATCCAGATGGTGAGCACGACCATCGCAGCGATCAAGATAATTTCAATTCCATTCATTTCTCATTGCTCCTTCATTTACTGCCCGGGGAACACACCCATCTCGGTATAGTACCACTGGTCCGCGCGCCAGGCAAAGAAACCGATGATATTTTGCGCCATGCGAGGGTTGAGGGCGCCGCCACTGCAGCAACCATAGTGCCAGACACCATCATAATCCAATGAAATTTCCTGGCCATCATAATTGACCCCGGTCTTTCCATCCCGTTTGAAGAAGTAGAACGGCCTGCCATTGATGGTCTGGAAGCCAAAAGATTCATCATAGCCATGCAGGGCGTCTTGTGATCGACCATCCACGAAGATCTCACCCGAAAAGAACGAGTCCTCCCACTGGGTATTGGGCGGTAGGGGGTCCCTTGCCTGGGCAATTTCGAATACCCAGTGGGTATCATAAACGGTCAGGACCCTGAAAGCAGAGGTTGTTCCGGGCGGGCTGATCGGTGTTGAGAAAATGACAATGCCATTGCGGGTCACCTGGGCGGTTGCCTGCCCGTTTTCGATTGGCCCATCGATCGCATCCAACCTAGCGTTCCCCAGCAGCACCCATAAGTTTCCCCACCCCACGCTGTAATACTCGTTGGGAGATAATATTTTTCCCCATTTGTCGAAGTGTTTGTCTAATACTTCCGCCTGCGTCAAGGCATCCAGCGGATAGATGACCAATGGTTCGATCTGCGGCATCTTCGCCAGCGGATGCTCTTCAATGCTCAGTCCCGACGGGAAAATCCAGGGGGTATTGGTTGCCACCGGGGTAAAAACTCTTATGGGAGGCGTGCTGGTCGGTTCCTGGGTGGAGGTCTGTAGAAACGTGGAAGCCGGTGTTGGCGTTGCACTGGGAGCATCCATTGCGACAGTACTAGAGAGAATAGGCTTCGCCGGCCCACAAGCGGTGAGAAGAATGCAAAAAATTGGAAAAATGGTTCGTTTCATTCTTTATAGGACAATAAATATCGTGTCCCTGCCACTTGTCCTAGCCCACTACCCGCAGCTCACGCGGCATATCGCTCAGGCATTCCACGCCAGTATCCGTGATGACCATGTTATCTTCGATGCGCACCCCGTTGCGCTCCGGCAGGTAGATGCCCGGCTCGACCGTGTAAGCCATGCCCGGCTGCAATAATTGGAGATTATCGCCGCGCATGTAGGGTTCCTCATGGCCTTCCATGCCTATGCCATGACCGGTGCGGTGGGTGAAATAGACTCCGTAACCGGATCGCTCGATGACCTTGCGCGCGGCCTGGTCCACTACGGCACAGGCAAGACCGGGTTTGCCCACCGCCCGCCCGGCTGCATTGGCTTCCAGCACCACCTGGTGGATCTTGCGATACTCCTCTTGCACATCCCTCACGGCAAAGGTGCGCGTCAGGTCAGAGATGTACCCATCCACCGCTGCACCCCAATCCACCACCAGCAGATCGCCAGGCTGGATCTTGCGGTTGGAGGGCGAGGCGTGCGGGTTGGCGCTGTTCGGCCCACCCGAAACGATGGGCGCGAACGGCATCTCGGATTGGCTCCCACTGCGCAGCAACTGGACAACCAATTCCGAGGCCAGTTCGTTTTCGGTCATGCCGGTTTTGATCAGCGGGATGGTCGCTTCCAGGGCGGACTGCGCCACTTTGACCGCCTTACGCATGGCGACAATTTCGTCTTTATCCTTGCAGATCCGCAGGCTGCTGACCAGCTCGGATGCGTCCGGGAAATCGGTGCGACGGCTGGCTGTCCCGGTTGCAGCTTCCAGGCTGCGGAACTCCAGCAGGCGCATCTGGCGCGGTTCCACGCCAATGCGTTTTCCATCCAATTTCAGAAATCCCACCGCCTGGCGGAAGACCGCCTGCCAATCGGCGGGATTCTCTGGGTATGGGAAAGCTTTCACCGGCATCCCGCTCACCTTGAGCATTTCCAGTTCCGGCAGGACAATGACTGGTTCGTTGCCCGGGGTGAAGAGCGCCACGACCGGGCGTTCTGAAAGGTGGAAATGCAACCCGGTCAGGTAGACCAGGCTGGGGCCGGCATTCAATGCCAGGGCCTCCAGTCCGGAGGTCTGCATCGCAGCAGAAAGTTTGGAAAGACGGGAGGAAGTCATGAAAACTCCTTTTACAAGGTATGATAACGCTTTACAAAGATAACCTGCAGCATCCAGTCGACCAGGCCCGGGAAGAGCATATCGAACCCGAAGACAATGGAATAATACCAGGGCAGGATCAGCGTCCGGCGGGGGTGTTTCGCCACGCCAACCGTCCGGCGGGCTACATATTCGGAGGTCATATACAGCCAGCGCGGCACGTTGATGTTCCGCTTGAGCGGGTTGTCACCGGATTGCTTTCCGAAATCGGTCGTTGCCGGCCCGGGATAAATACCCGAGACCCGGATCCCAAAGGGGATCAGCTCGCGCCGCAAGCCGTCGGTGAACCCGCGCACCCCATACTTGGTGGCAGCATAGATGCTGTACATCGGCGAAGCGATCAGGCCAGCCACCGAGGATATGTTGATGATCTGACCGGAATGCTGGGCCAGCATGGAGGGTAAGACAGCCCGCGTGAGCTGGATCACGCCGCGCAGGTTGACGTCGATCTGTAGGTCAATGTCAGCGGCGGGATCAAGTTTTTCAACCCAGTCCAGGCGGCCCAGCCCGGCGTTATTCACCAGAATGTCGATGCGGCCGAATTTCTCAAGCACTACCTGGACGGCATTCTCAATTTGGGACTGCTCGGCCACATCCAACTGGATAGCCAGGGCTTGCCCACCGGCGAGGCGGATCTCTTCAGCCAGGGCGGTCAGCCGGTCCATGCGCCGGGCAGCCAGGACTACGATGCAGCCTTCTTTGGCAAACAGCCGCGCCGCGTCCGCGCCGAACCCGGAGGAGGCGCCGGTGATTAAGACAATGTTCTCTTTCAGGGATTTTGACATCAATTCCTCATTTTTCAGCAGGATGGATTTTTATGCGAAATGTATTCTCCTCCACCCCGGGCAGTAAGCTGTAGATCGATTTACCCAAGACCGCCTCAAAGTCACTTTGTATTTGCAGGTAGGCTTTCCATTTTTGGACCGTAAACTCATGTACGCCGTAACGCAGAGTTACATCGAAAAGGCGTTTCTCCATCAAGCAGTATCCATCTGGCAAGGCGATGGCATCGCAAAGTTGGATCAGCCTGTCATAGTCATTGTATTCGGTCCGGTCAAGGATATCCTTTATGAATTCAAGCTCTGGATCAGAACAATCCCAGTTTCCTTCTACTGCATGGATATTTTTTATTGGAAAGGAGTGGGTGATACAGATCCTGGCTGCATCATCATATCCCAGTTCTATCAGGAAGCGGTAACCATCCAGAATGTGATGCAAACCGCTGACTCCCGCGCCGCGGCCGATATCATGGAGCAGCCCAAAGATAAATGCCGTTTCGGGATGCAAGCCGGGAAATTGACTGGCAATCGCCCCGGCAGCCTGGGCCGCGGCACTGGAGTGCCCCACCCAGGGACCAGGGTTGCGGGATTCTGCTTCTGTCAAGAATGATTGAGCGTCACTCAGCGAAGGTGTTTTCATCAGGCAATCACAAGTCAGCTAAAAAATAAAAGTAATCAGGATGGTTTCAACCCATGATTCCTGATTACTTTATTAATCTTCCCTGGGGCTTACTCTTCCGGTTCTCCCGGCTCTTCATTCCTGCGGCGCGGGCGGGGTGGTTCAAGGGTGGCTTGCGCGGCCAGGGCGATTTCGAGCACCTGGTCCATGTGCTGCAGGGGGATGATTTTCAAATCCTCGCGCACCTTCTTGGGCACATCCACCAGGTCTTTCATATTCTTCTCCGGCAGGAGCACCACTCTCAACCCGGCGCGGTGGGCAGCCAGCACCTTTTCGCGCAATCCCCCAATGGGCAGCACACGCCCGCGCAGGGTGATCTCACCGGTCATGCCCACTTCCTTGTGCACCGCCCGCCCGGTCAGAGCGGAGACAAGGGCGGTCGCCAAGGTAATCCCCGCTGACGGGCCATCCTTCGGAATGGCACCCTCCGGCATATGCACATGGATATCCATGCGCTCGAACACATCGAAGTCGATCCCCAGCAGAGCTGCGCGTGATTTGACATACGTCAGGGCGGCCTGACCCGATTCCTGCATCACGTCTCCGATCTGTCCGGTCATCTGCAGGTTGCCCTTGCCATCCAGGACGGCCACTTCGATGGAGATGATCTCACCGCCGTTCTCAGTCCAGGCCAGGCCGGTGGCCACCCCCACCTCGTCCTGGCGCTCAGCCTCGGTCTGGAAGAACTGCTGCGGACCAAGGAACTTCTCGATCAGTTCGGGGGCGATGTCCGTGGGATAGCGCTTTTCTTCGGCCTTCCAGCGCGCCACCTTGCGGCAGATGCGTCCGACCTCGCGCTCCAGGTTGCGCACCCCCGCTTCGTAGGTATACTCGCGGATGATGCGCTGGAGCGCTTCGGTGCTGAAGGTCAGGCCGAGGCTCTCGATGCCGCTCTCTTCCAACTGGCGCGGGATCAGGAACCGCCCGGCAATAATGAGCTTCTCTTCTTCTATATACCCGGGGAATTCGATCACTTCCAAGCGGTCCAACAGGGCGGGCGGGATGGTCATCAGCGTATTGGCGGTGGTGATGAACATGACCTTGGAAAGATCAAAGTCCAGTTCGAGATAGTGGTCGCTGAAGGCATGGTTCTGTTCGGGATCGAGCACTTCCAGCAGGGCGGAGGATGGGTCGCCGCGGAAATCCTGCCCAAGCTTGTCGATCTCATCGAGCATGAAGAGCGGGTTCGAGGTCCCGGCCCGTTTCATCGTCTGGAGGATGCGCCCGGGCAGCGCGCCGATGTAGGTGCGGCGGTGACCACGGATTTCTGCCTCGTCCCTCACCCCGCCGAGCGAGACGCGTACGAACTTGCGTCCCAGGGATTCAGCGATGGATTGGCCAAGGGAGGTCTTGCCAGTTCCGGGAGGGCCAACAAAACACAGAATGGGCTGGCGCTCCTTCTTGGGTTTGAGCGAGCGTACGGCAATGTATTCCAGGATGCGATCCTTGGCCTTCTTCAGGCCATAGTGATCCCGTTCCAATATGCGCCCGGCATGTTTTACATCCAGGTTGTCGTCGGTGGATTCCCGCCAGGGCAGGTCAAGGATCCAGTCCAGATAGGTGCGAATGATGCCCACTTCAGGTGCCATGGGCGGCATCTGGTTCAGGCGCTCCAGTTCCTTCAAGGCTGTGGCACGGGCCTGCTCTGGAAGCCCCGCGGCCTCAATCTTTATTTTCAAGTCGTTCAGGTCGCGTGTGAAAATATCCCCTTCGCCCAATTCGGTCTGGATCTGTTTCATCTG
The DNA here is from genome assembly GCA_903829085.1 of uncultured Anaerolineales bacterium. Taxonomy (GTDB): domain Bacteria; phylum Chloroflexota; class Anaerolineae; order Anaerolineales; family Villigracilaceae; genus UBA877. Next base: position 11,109 of record CAIKOL010000224.1, read on the forward strand.
TTCGCGCAGGTAAAACTCGCGCTGACTTTTATCCACCTCATCCTGGACACGGCTGTGGATCTCATCCTCCAATTCCAGCACATCCAGCTCCTGGGCCAGCAGCTTGTTGATGCGTTGGAGGCGCTGGCGCGGGTCCTTCATAAGAAGCAGTTGCTGGCGTTCGGTCAGGTTGATCGAGACCGCCGTGGCGATCATATCCGCCAGCCAGCCCGGTTCAGAGATGTTCATGGCAAAGAGATGGGCCTCTTCGGGAATAGCCCGGTCGAGTTGAACGCAGCGGTCAAACAGGTCAAGGGCATTGCGCATCAGCGCCTGGGTGGTTTTATCGGCGATCACAGGTTCTTCGATCACCCTGGCCCGCACCTTGAGGACCGGCGTCAGGCGCGTGAACTCCACCACTTCCACCCGCCGCCGTCCCTGTACTAATGCGGAAGAGGAGCCATCCGGCATCGAAAGCAAGCGGCCAACGGCCATTTCCACACCAATGGGCAGGAAGTCCTGTGCCCCGGGGTTTTCCACATCCGAGTCGCGCTGGGTCAGGCCAATGATGGTCCGGTCGCGTTCGTGCGTTTCCTGGATCGCCAGCAGGCTGGCCTCGCGCGAGACAAAAACCGGCGTGACCATGTGCGGGAAAACAACGATATCGCGTAGCGGCAAGACCAGCGCCTCGATGCACCCATTTTCATCCGGTGTGGCATTGGTAACGCGGTAAAGTTCATCGGTGCGCTGCGAGAGGGCCACGTTGAAGGCATCTTCTTCCTGAAAAGACCAGTCGTTTTGGTTCATATCATCCTTGCGTAGGGGCACGATATATCGTGCCCCTATCGTTAATTTCGTTTTTCCCAGGCCGTCTTGACTTCTGCAGTCACAAACATGCTGCCGGCCGACAGGACAATTTCTCCGCCACTTGCAGCCAGCTCCAACGCCCGGGCCAGAGCCGCCTCCACGGGGAGCACTGCTTCCGCTCCGATACCGAGCCTTTCAGCCGTTGCGACGATTATTGCCGGTTCAAGGGCGCGCGGGTGGTTGGCCTGGGTGGCAAGTACAAGCTTCAGCCGCCCTTTCAGCGCAGCCAGCATTCCTGAACCATCCTTGTCTTCGGACGAGCCAAAGATCAGGATTACTTTCCGTCCGGGGAAGAAATCTTCCAGGGTCTGGCCCAACTTCTCGAATGAATCCTGGTTATGGGCTGAGTCCAGGATAACCGGTGGCTCCCGGCGCACGATCTCGAACCGGCACGGCCATTTCACTTTAGCGAAGCCTCTGGCAATGGCTTCAACGCTAATATTCAGACCACTGACCTGCAGGGCGGCATACGCAGTCGTCGCGTTGACCACCTGGTGCTGCCCCAATAAAGGGATGCGAAGTATAACCGATTTTGGATTGCTGTCTGGCGTTTGGCGATAGAGAATTGTAAGAGTCTGGCCTTCGAGGGAATGTTCGCCCCTTTCAAAAGTCAGCTCGCGCCCGACCAGCGTGAGCGGGGCATTCCGCTCCGCGGCGATTTTTTCCAGGACAACCCGCGCCTCATCCTTTTGCGGTGAGGAGACCACCGGTACGCCAGGCTTGATGATGCCGGCCTTCTCGCCGGCGATCAGCGTCAGGGTATTGCCCAGCACCGCCATGTGGTCGTAGGAGAGCGAGGTGATCACCGCCACACGCGGCGTGACCACGTTAGTGGCATCCAACCGTCCTCCCAGTCCCACCTCGATGACTGCCGAGCCGACATTTTGCTGGGCAAAATGCAGGAAGCCGATCGCAGTGGTGATCTCGAAGGTGGTCAGTTTTGGGATTTTTGCCACTGCGGGTTTCACCTGCTCCACCAGTTCAACCAGTTGGGCATGCGAAACCAGCTGACCATCCACCTGGATGCGTTCAACGTAATCCTGCAAGTGCGGCGAAGTATACAGCCCGGTCCTGAACCCGGCCGCGCTCAGCGCTGAGGCCATCAGCGCAGAGGTGGAGCCTTTGCCCTTTGTCCCGGCTACATGCAGGATGGGGTACTGCTGCTCGGGGCTGCCGAGTAAAATCATCAGTTCCCGCATCCGCTCCAGGTTGAAATCGGCCTTGGCGAGTTCGGAGGATTTTTTGAGGCTATAATCTACAAAAGAATACAGGTAATCCAGAGCCTGGTTGTAGGCAAGTTCGGTGTCCATAGGTAAAAGCATTGTAAATCGGAATTCGTAATCCGTAAATCGCTATCCGTAAAATGATCGGTCTTCTTACCATCCAGCTCCACCTCCCCGGTTGCAGCTCGCTGAAGGAAAAGCGTGGGCGGCTCAAACCCTTAATGGCGCGCCTGCACCGCCAATTTAACATCTCGGCCGCGGAAATGGGCCTGCAGGATAAGTGGAAGGAATCGGTCATCGCCTGCGGGATGGTGGGGAACGATGCCGCGCACCTGCAATCCGCATTGGAAACGGTGCGGAGGTGGGTGGAGGCCAACTGGCCGGATGGGGATGTTTTGGATACAAAAATCGAGATCGTCTGAACAAAAAGAGCGACAGGTTCACTACTGGTGTTCATCGTGCTACTTTGTGACCTGTGCGTAGAAAAGGAGACTTATATGGATCTACAGCTCAAGAACAAAACCGCCCTTGTCACCGGCTCCAGCCGCGGGCTGGGCTATGCCGTGGCGCTCGCCCTCGCCCTAGAAGGTTGCAAGGTCGCCATCAATGGCCGCGACCAGGCGAAAGTGTCCGCCGCGGCTGCGAAGATCACCGCCGAATCCGGCACGCAGGTACTTGGTCTTGCCGGCGATGTCTCCGACGCGCTGGTGCCTGAACACCTGGTGAACGAAGCCGCCCGCCTGTTGGGTGGACTCGATATCCTGGTCACCAATGCCGGAGGTCCACCCTCCGGTACATTCGAATCCTTCGACGAAGCCACCTGGCAGAAGGCTATTGACCTGTCGCTGATGAGCCACGTGCGCCTGATCAAGGCCGCCCTGCCATACCTGAAACAGTCGAATAGCGCCAGCGTGCTGACCGTCACCTCTTACTCGGTCAAACAACCCATTCCCAACCTGGTCCTGTCCAACAGCATCCGGGCAGCCACCGTCGGGCTGACCAAATCGCTGGCGCTGGAACTGGGCGCGGCGGGAATTCGCTTCAATTCCATCCTGCCCGGCTGGACAGAAACCGAGCGCGTGACCGAGTTGATGTCCTTCCGGGCCAAACAGAACGGGTCCACGGTCGAGGCAGAGATCGCCAAACAGTCGCTTGACAGCCCATTGCGACGCATGGGCAGGCCTGAAGAATTTGCCAACGCGGCCGTGTTCCTGGTCTCCCCGGCGGCAAGTTACATCACCGGGGTGATGCTGACCGTGGACGGCGGGATGTATAAAGGAACCCTATAAATGAATACCTGCCTGAACTGTAACCGCTCCGAAGAGCAAATTCCCCTGCTGGTGATGCAATTTCGGAACAAGACTGTCCATATCTGCCCTCAATGCCTGCCGGTACTTATCCACAAACCGGAAAACCTGGCCGAAAAACTGCCAGGAATGGAAATTATCAAACCGGCGGAGCATGAGCATTAAAACCCCTCCCGCGTAGGATGGCAAAACCCGAGGAAAAAAGTATCATCCCATCGCCATTAAATCTTACAGGAGTCTCCCATGCCCGATCCCCGTATTACCAAGCTTGCCCGTATCCTGATCCAATATTCCCTGGAGATCAAACCCGGGCAGATGTTGCAAATCCTCACGCATCCCCTCGCCGAGGAATTGACCCTGGCTGCTTACGAAGAAGCCATCAAAGCCGGTGCGAACGTTTTCTTACGGAATGCTGTCCCCGGCACGGATGAACTCTTCTACAAATATGCGTCGGATGCGCAACTGGACTTTATCTCCCCCATCCATAAGCTGGTGGCCGAGGAATTTGATGCCAGCCTGGACCTGTGGACTGAGCACAATACCCGTGAATTGAGCGCCATTAACCCGGAGCGGATCGCACACCTCAGCAAGGCCCGCGCTGGGATCAGTAAAACCTTCTTGGCCCGCGCCGCCAGGGGCGAACTGCACTGGTGCCTGACGGCTTACCCTTCCCAGGCCATGGCCCAGGAAGCTGATATGTCCCTGTCCGACTACCGTGAATTTGTCTTCAACGCAGGCATGCTTAATGAAGACGACCCCGTGGCTTATTGGCGCAAGGAAGGCGAGTCCCAGACCAAGGGTGTGGACTGGCTGGCAGGCCATGACCAGGTGGTTTTGAAAGGCGCCAACATTGACCTGAAAATGTCCATAAAGGAACGCACCTTTATCTCCTGTGCTGGCAAGGTAAACTTCCCGGATGGTGAAATCTTCACCGGCCCGGTCGAAGACTCGGTCGAAGGCTGGGTACGTTTCAAATATCCGGCCATCGAATATGGACAGGAAGTCACCGACATCGAGCTGTGGTTCGAGAAAGGGCGGGTTGTCAAGGAAAAAGCCAGCAAGAACCAGGAACTGCTCACTACCATGCTCAACACAGACGCCGGGTCGCGCACCCTGGGCGAGTTTGGCATCGGCACCAACTATGGCATTACCCGCTTTACCAAAAACATGCTCTTCGACGAAAAGATGGGCGGGACGATCCACCTGGCAGTTGGGTCGGGGTATCCGGAGTCAGGTTCCAGGAACGATTCGGGCATCCATTGGGACATGTTATGTGATATGAACGATGCCGAGATCAAAGTGGATGGTGGCCTGTTCTACAAAAACGGGAAAATAATCGTCTGATCCCACCTCATCCATGAGGAGCAGGATAAGGAATGGCAGCCGGGCAGTCTGCGGTGTCGGTTATAATTCCGACCATGCTTTCTCCTGAACAAATTGAATCCCGCCTCGAGCGGATGCTCTTAAAAGTACAGAAGCCGGGTCGTTACGTGGGCGGCGAACTGAATGTGGTTGTTAAAGATTGGGATGAAATCAGCACCAAAGTCGCCCTCGTGTTCCCGGATATATACGATATTGGCATCTCCAACCTTGGCCTGCAGATCCTGTACGACCTGGTGAATCAGCGTCCCGATGCGCTGGCCGAACGCGCTTATGCCCCCTGGGTGGACATGGAAGCGCTGATGCGCTCGGGAGATATTCCGCTCTACTCGCTCGAGTCCAAACACCCGCTGGCAGCTTTTGACATCCTCGGCTTCTCCCTGCCTTACGAGACCCTCTATACCAATGCTCTCAACCTGCTGGACCTGTCCGGGATTCCTCTCCGCTCAGCCGAACGGAGCGCTACCGACCCGCTGATCATTGCCGGGGGACATGCCTGCTTCAACCCGGAGCCGATGTACGCCTTCATCGACGCTTTTGTCATCGGTGAGGGCGAGGAGGTGATCGGGGAGATCATCGATACCGTAAAAAACGTCAAAGGTCAAACATTGAAAGTCAATGATGTTGGACATTCGACATTTGACAGAGAATTACTGCTTAGAGAATTGGCGCAGATCCCCGGCGTGTACGTGCCGCGCTTTTATGATGTCAGCTATCATGAGGATGGTACCCTTGCCAGCATCATTCCCAACGTACCCGAAGCGCCAAAAACCATTATCAAGCGCATGGTGGCAAAACTCCCGCCGCCCACCACCCGCTTCCTCGTCCCGAATATCGATGTGGTGCATAACCGCGTCTCGGTGGAAGTGATGCGCGGCTGTACGCGCGGCTGCCGCTTCTGCCAGGCAGGCATGATCACGCGCCCGGTGCGCGAACGCAGCGTGGAGGAGATCGTTCAGGCAGCTGAAGCCGCCGTGGATGCCACCGGGGCTGAGGAACTGGCGCTGCTCTCCCTGTCGTCCTCCGATTACACCGACATCCTTGACCTGGTTACCCGGATCGGGGAAAAGTTTGGGGACAAACATCTGACCGTCTCCCTGCCATCCCTGCGCATTGACACGGTTTCGGTGGCGTTGATGGAAAAGTTGAAGGACCGGCGCTCCGGCGGGTTTACCCTGGCCCCGGAGGCTGCCACCGAACGCATGCGGCGCATCATTAACAAGTTCATCACCGACGAGCAACTGCTCGAAACCGCCCGTGCGATCTACGCCCGCGGCTGGACGAACATCAAGCTGTATTTCATGATCGGTCACCCCTCTGAGACACTCGAAGATGTGCAGGCTATTGCCGACCTGTGCAAGCGCGTGCTGGTTGAAGGGCGCAAGGCGCTGGGCGGTAAGGCCAAAGTCCACGCCGGGGTGAGCACATTCATCCCCAAGCCGCACACGCCCTTCCAATGGGTGGCGGTGGATACTGTGGAACAGATCCGTGCCAAGCAGGAATTGCTCATGCACGAACTGCGCGGCCCGGCCTTTAAGCTCTCGTGGACGCCGCCCGAAGATACCCTCCTGGAGGCATGGCTGGCGCGCGGCGACCGGCGCATGGCCGAAGTGGTCTACGCCGCCTGGAAGAACGGCACGAAGTTCGATGCCTGGCAGGACCAGCGCCAGTTCGAGGCCTGGAACGCGGCGTTTGCATCTCAGGAACTCGACCCGGCTTTCTATACCCACCGCCCGCGCCAGTCCGATGAGATTTTCCCGTGGGATCATATCTCTGATGCAGTCCGCAAGAAAACCCTGTATGCCGATTACAGCCGTTCGCTGGAAGGCGAAATCCGCCAGGATTGCCGTGAAGAATGCTACGCCTGCGGCATCTTGCCAACCTTTGCAGCCACACGGCGCGAATTCCCCGGCATTTACTGGAAATGTCCGGAAGTCAAGTCGCCCGCCGGCGGGAAACAAACCGCTGCGGGAGGAGGCTAACCCATGAAACTGCGTGAAATCTTCTACGATATTCTGGTTGGCATCCCGGGGGGATTGCTCATCTTCATGGGCATGCTCATGTTCAACACCTTGCTGAACATCCTCATCCCGACCGGTCCGTGGGCCATGCTGATCATCCTATGCTTCACCTCCCTGGTGGTTGGGATGCTGGCAGGCTTGACACGGCCCTTCCACGGGCTTGGTACCGCCCTGGCTGCGGGAGTCATCGCCGCCCTGATCCTCCTTTACCTGCGGCTGGCCTCCACGGCTGGAGCCATGGGCCCGGCCTTTGGCCCGGGTGGTATGGCTGTGACAGTTGGTTTCAGTCTTCTGGGTGCCTGGGTCTTTTCCCATTTCCGCAAGCGAAGTAAATGAGACTGCGCATCACCTTCGAAAAATCCGGCGCATTGCGCTACACAGGCCACCTGGACCTGCACAGCCTGTGGGAGCGGACCGTGCGGCGCGCCAGGCTGCCACTGGCGTATACCCAGGGTTTTCACCCCGGGCCGAAGATCCAACTGGCCTCGGCTTTGCCGCTGGGATTCATCGGGCGCGCAGAGATCGTGGATTTATGGATCAACGAACCGGGCGATGCGTTGGAACGCAATTTCAAAGAGAGGCTGCAACCGTCTGCGCCGCCGGGATTGCTCATCTCCTCTGTGGAAGTTGTGGACGAACACAGCCCAGCCCTCCAGACCCAGATGGTCTCGGCGGAATACCTGGTCACCCTGCTGGACCCAGCGGAACGGCCCGGGCTGGAGAACGGCATCTCTGCCCTGCTGGCAACCGTAGCCCTGCCGCGGGAACGGCGCGGCAAGACCTACGACCTGCGGCCTCTGATCGAGTCACTCTGCCTGCTGCCAGAAGGCGAATCTGGCTGCCTCCAACTAAAAATGTGCCTGGCGGCTCGCGAAGGCGCCACCGGTCGTCCCGAGGAAGTATTGGATACGCTCGGCATCCCGTTCGAGACCACGCGCATCGAACGTACTGGCCTGATCTTGAAATGAATTGAATTTGATCGGATAATCGCTCTGCCCGCCGGAGGATGGAATGGGACTGATCGCTTCTGGGTTTATCGGCTTCTCCACAGCCCTGCTTTTCGCCTATATTCTCTACTGGCTGGACCGTTATGAAAAGGAACCGCTCCTGCTTTTGGGAGGTGTTTTTATCTGGGGGGCAGTCATCGCGGCGGGCAGCGCCTTCCTGATCAATACCACACTGGGGCTGGGGATCTACGTCTTCACCAATTCGAGCTTCGCCTCCGATTTCGCCACCGGATCCTTCATTGCCCCCCTGGTGGAAGAAAGCCTCAAGGGCATGGCCGTATTGGCTGTTTTCCTTGTATTCCGCAACGAATTTGACTCCGTGCTGGACGGGATTATTTACGCCGGGGTAGCCGCCCTGGGCTTTGCCGCCACCGAAAATACCTACTACATTTATACCTATGGATTCCAGGAGAGCGGCTGGAGCGGGTTGCTGGGCATGACCTTCATCCGAACGGTTCTGGTGGGCTGGCAGCATCCTTTTTACACCGCCTTCTTCGGTATCGGGCTGGCAACCGCCCGTCTTAATAAGAATTGGTTCGTCAAGATCCTGACCCCCGTGCTGGGACTCTCCATCGGCATGTTCACCCATGGGTTTCATAACACCATGGCGCTTTTCCTGCCGGACGGCTGGGTGGGGTTGGCCATTGGCACTGCCATTGACTGGTCGGGCTGGTTGTTGATGCTGGGTATCATCACCTGGGCCACCTGGCGCGAAGGACAGAACCTGAAAAAATACCTGGCTGCCGAAGTGCAGGCAAAAACGATCACCCCGTCCCATTACCATACCGCCTGTTCGGCCTGGCTGCAGATGTTCGCACGCACCGCCGCCATCTTCACCGGAAAATATTTCAAAACGGCTCGTTTCTACCAGGTGTGCGGTGAATATGCCCATAAGCGCCGGCAATATGCCACCCTGGGGGATGAAGGCGGGAACCTGGCAACTCTACAGAAACTGCGTGTCGAAATGGCGCAGCTCGCTCCGTATGTGCAGGTCTGATAGTCGTTTTGACTTTTAGACTTTTTTTAGCCAAAAGTGGTAAAATCCTTCGCACCCGCCCCTGTAGCTCAGTGGACAGAGCGTTAGCCTCCGGAGCTAAAAAGGGCAGTTCGAGTCTGCCCAGGGGCACTCCATAAGAACCACGATCTTTGCTTTTCATCACCACCCAATCAAAAAGTGACCTGTCAGGGTCACTTTTTGATTCCTTGTGCAGGATTATTTTCTTGCCTCAGCCTAAAGGTAAAAATGTCCATTAAGAGGATTTTCCATTCATAGGAACAATTCTGCCTCACTCGTGAAAACTCTTCTCGCCGGCCCGGATGGCAACTTTCAGGTGGTTCTCCGCCGGGGTCAGCGGGCATGACCAGGTATCGTTATAGGCGCAATAGGGGTTATAGGCCAGGTTAAAATCCACCATGAAATTCCCGTCAGCTGATTGTTCCACTTCGAGGTAACGTCCCGCTGGGTAGGTTTCTTTGCCAGCCAGGCTGTCAACAAATGGCAGGAAGAAGCCGTCCTGGTTGGAATAAAGGGTCAACTCTGCCGCCTGCCCATCCACTTCGAACTTGAACCTGCCAAAGCGCCGGTAGGATCGGGGCTCCCCCCCGGTCGTCTGGATGGATACCGTCTCCTGGGTGGAAAATACTTCTACCAGCACTTCCAGCCGCAGTGCAGAATTCTGCGGGAAGTATTTGAGACCTTTGAACTCACGCTTCTGTTCGTGGGTCAGCGGGCTTTGTGGATGGCTGGCAAAGAATTCATCTTTTTCAGCCTGAAATTCCTGTAGGTTGAGCACGCAGTATCTCCTAGACCACCCGGGTGGTGATATCGAATTTTGGAGGTTTTTCGAGGTGTTTCTTCACTGCACATAACTCGGCGGAGCGGATCAACGAATCGCGGTATTTTTCCGGGAACTCCGCCGGTACCTGGATTTCCAATCCGATCGTTTCCACCATTCCAGTTAATGGACTGTGGTTGATGTGCTCGATAATGCGGATGCCCTCGGTTGGGAGGTTCCGCTGCCGGCAAAAACCCAGCACATAGATCCCGGCACAGGTGCCGATGGAGGCCAGAAATACCTCGAAGGGGCTGGGTGCGCTTGCGGCTGGCGGCTGGTCAGTCGCCACCGTAAAAGCCCCGAAATGGGCGTCCACGCGCGAACCGCCGGGGAAATCAATCGTCATTTCCATGTAAATATCTCCTTGGCTAAATTATTAATTGCATCTCAATCAACCTGGATGCAGGGCCTCTGTTTATTGAGATGATACCTTGTTTTTGCAATGATTGGATAATTTTTTCATTAACGTGTTATATGAAAGATGAGATGAATACCTTCCAGAACCAACCATTCAGGTTCTTGTGCCTTCCTGCGGCTCAAGGTATGATTACTGCATAAATATCGATCGTACCATTACCAAGACTTCCAGCATTGGATCGCATTTTCAATAATGCCAAACCAGGTTTCGCTGCAAGGATAGGATCAAATGATCAATACTGAACAACTCAACCGGATAACCAGGGCCTTGCCCCTCCTTGAACACGCTGACCCGCTTCTGCTGCGCGAATTCCAGGAGGCGGCCTTCTTTACCCGGATTCCCGAGGGACGGGATGTATTCATCGAAGGCGATACTGTGGACGCGATCGCGTTGCTCATTTCGGGGGTGGTGCGTGTCTATAAAATTGGCGAAACCGGGAGGGAGATAACCCTTTACCGTTTCGGGAACGGCGAATCCTGCATCCTGACCGCCAATGCCATCCTCAGCCAGAAGAATTTCCCGGCGGTCGCCACCGTTGAGAAAGAAGCCGAGGCGGTCATGATCCCGGCGGATACCTTCCGGGACTGGGTACGGCGTTATGATCTGTGGCGTGAATTTGTCTTCGAGCTGCTCTCCCAACGCCTTTCCTCGGTGATGGAGATCGTGGAGGAAGTGGCCTTCCGCCGCATGGATGCCCGCCTGGCATCCTTATTGTTGGAACGCGGCCGCAGGTCCGACCTGATCCATATCACCCACCAGGAGATCGCCTCCGAACTGGGCAGTTCGCGCGAAGTCATCAGCCGCATCCTGGAGGATTTTTCTGCCCAAGGGATGCTCGAGGTTGCCCGTGGAAACATCAAGTTAGTGGACCGGGAGGCCTTGCAAGACCATTCCGTTGTGTGACTTTATCACAGACAGAACCGTCTCATGCTCCTATACTGGGGGTACAAACCAATCTAAACCAAATAGGAGATATAAAATGAACCCCTTCGTAAAATTCATGGCTTCTTCTGCTGGCCGCATCACCCGTGTTGTGGCTGGCATCGTGCTCGTCGCCCTGGGACTGCTGGTCATCAAAGGCACCGGCGGCATTATCGTGCTGGTAGTCGGCCTGGTTCCGCTGCTGGCGGGCTTGTTCGACTTCTGCGTCTTCGCCCCGCTCTTCGGCGCTCCGATGAGCGGCCCGAAAATTCGCGCTGGCAAGTAAAACGCAGGGTACCTTCAATCAGGGTGTGAGGCGCGCAGCGCCTTGCACCTTTTTTGTTTCAACCGCTTCGGTATCGAAGAGAGCATCAGGATTGGTCCAATCCATGCCGGATGGCAAGGATGGCTGCCTGGGTGCGGTCGGAAATGTCCAGTTTCAAAAAGATTGCACTGACATGGTTGCGGATGGTGCCTTTAGATAAATGCAACTTTTCGGCAATTTCAGAATTGGATAACCCCCGGGCGATCAGGCGCAGGACATCCACTTCGCGCCCGCTCAGTTTGGCAGTGATCAACGTCGCGGGTTGTTCCTGTTTACTGGCCACCTGTCCCAGCAGTTTCCCGGCCACCGATGGATCCACATACGATTTCCCCGTCAGCGTTCCGCGCACGGCCTCGATCAATTTACTACGGGGAGTATCTTTTAATAAATAGCCGCATGCCCCGGCTTGAATGGCATCAAATACCCATTCATCATCATCAAAGGTGGTCAGCACCAGTACCCGGGTCTGGGGATATTGCGCACGGATGCGCCGGGTGGCTTCCACGCCGTTCATGCCGGGCATTTTCAGATCCATCAGCACCAAATCAGGTGAATTCCGAGCCACCAGTTCGATCGCTTCGGCTCCATCCTGGGCCAGCCCAACCACTTCGATATCCGGCTCCAGCTTTAAGAGCAATTCCAATCCATCCCTCACAATGGCCTGGTCATCGCAAATGATCACTTTCATTGGAAGTTCCCTTTGATCACCAGCCGTACGATGGTGCCCTGGGATGGTTTGCTATTGATCGTCAGGGTACCGCCGGCCAATTGGGCACGTTCCTGCATCCCCTGTATGCCATAATGTCCCCCGGGAGCCCCGATTTTCGGATTGAAACCAATCCCATCATCCTGGATCACCAAAAGGATTTCATCTCCACTGATTGTCAATTGGACTGCAAGGTGTTGTGCATTGGAATGATGAACAACGTTCTCAAGCGCTTCCTGCGTGACCCGGTAGATGCACTGCTCCACATCCGGGGGCAGATATTTATCCTTGCCAGGCAGGGAAACCTCCATAAGCAACTTTCCCCTTTCTACAGTTGTGGTGATCATTTTTTGTAGAGCAATCATCAATCCCAGGTCTTCCAATGGGCTTGCCCTTAATTCTTTGAGTGCTCGGCGGGTCTCCTTCAACCCGGAACGGGTAGTCTCAAGAGATTGGGCAAGCAGTTTCGTGGCAGTTCCAGGGTCTACCTCCAGGTAGGCTTTGGCAGTCTCCAACTGTACCGCCAGGCCGCTCATGGCATGCACCACTGTATCATGCAGCTCGCGTGACATCCGGTTGCGTTCGCGGCTGATCGTCAGGTTTTCAAGGGTGCTGGCATAATGGGTTAATTGGTGGTTGGCTGATTTCAAGGATTCTTGTTGGGCGCGCAAATAGGTGATTAACTGGTTTATAAAGACCCCCACAACAATGAAGCAAACCGTCCGGATAACAATTATGAAATAAAAGCTGGTCATCAGCTTCGGATCATCCAGGCGTCCGATGGTAAAAACAATTGACAGTTCGAATAAATTCAACCCGGCACTGTAAAGGATCATGGTTAACAGGCTGTAGTGCCAGGCTACCAGGATCAGCCCGATGAATAAAACCGGTAATTGCCGTAATACCATCCCTTCCAGGTTGGATAAAGGCGCTTTTGGGAGACTCAGACCGAGTAAGTGATCGATCAGGATGGGGGTTCCAGAAATCAGCAGGATCATCAGCGGGGTCAGGAAACGATTAATGCTTTTCAACCATTTCGAATAGCTCAACATCAGGAAGATCACTGCCGGGAATCCATTCAGAAGGTGATACCACAGGATCGGTGCCGCGGGGCCGCTGGTGTAAATAGCCATATCCACGATCCCCAGGCATGCCAGGTACACGATCCAAATCCAAGCTGCCGTCCGCATCACGCGCAAGTTATCTGGGGAATTAATCAGCATGCATAAATCATAACATGTCCTTGTGATAGTTACCCATGACTGCAGTCATGGGTTTTACGATGCACAGTGACTCTAATAACTGACTTTACAGGCAAATTGCATGCTCAACCCATGCAAGAGATGATTGTGGATACTCTCCGTCATAAGTGGAAACATTTACACTCAACTTATGAAAGGATCAAAAATGTCCGCCAGAACATTCTCGATACCCCTGATCGTTTTTCTGCTTTTGACGGGTTGTGCACCTGCTCCCAATCCTGCAAACCTTGGGCAGACAATCGAGACGCCTGCCAACCTGATGGCGACAGAACCCCAACTGGAATCAATCCCAGAACAGACTTCAGCGCCGGTCACTACCACCTCTTCCAGCGGGATAATCCCATTTGACTTTTCCCAAGACTTCGTACCCGTGCCCGTGGCTGGCAGTTATCAATTCGCTGAAGGCCCGGCAACTGACAAAAATGGCAATGTCTATTTCTCAGATATCGATGCTGGAACAATTTACCGGTGGTCGCCTGATGGGAGTGTCACCATTTTCCTGGAAGGTCTGAATATGCCCAACGGCCTGATGTTCGATAACAACAGAAACCTGATCGCCTGCGAAGGCGGCAACGGGCGGCTGATCTCCATCGACCCGCAGGGGCAGATCACCATCCTGGCGGACCAGTACGACGGCGTCCGCTTCAACGAGCCCAATGACCTGTGGATCGACCCGCAGGGCGGGATCTACTTCACCGACCCGGCCTTCCACTCCCCGGTCGTGCAGGCAGGGGAGGATGTCTATTATCTTTCCCCGGACCGCAGCCAGGTCAGCCGTGTCATCGATGACATGGCGCGGCCGAACGGCATTGTTGGCACAGCAGACGGGACCACGCTCTACGTGGCCGATTATGGGGCAGGCCAGACCTTCGCCTACACCATAAACCGCGACGGCAGCCTTTCGAACAAGCGCCTGTTCGTTTCCACCGGCTCGGACGGGATGACGCTGGACCCGGCAAACAACCTGTACCTGACCACGCCCAACCAGGTGCAGATCTATGATGCCAATGGCACGCACCTGAAAGATATTCCCACGCAGGAAAATCCCACCAACGTTACCTTCGCCGGGGCAGATGGCCTGACCCTGTTCATCACCGCCCGCACCGCAGTGTATTCCGTCCAGATGGCGGCAGCGGAAGCCAGCGCAGCGGGCAGCTCAGACTCTGTCGCCAATTCAAACAGTTTCAGCCTCACCAGCCCCGATCTTCCCACGGATGGGCGGCTCCCCATCGAATATACCTGCGATGGGGCCTCCGCCACCCTGGCGCTCGCCTGGAGCGGCGCGCCGGAAGGGACGCAGAGTTATGCTGTCATCATGCACCACGTTGCCAGCCCCGAGGACATCCACTGGTATTGGGTTCTGTACGATTTACCCGCGGATGTGACCAGCTTGCCCAAGAACAACACTGGGATTGGCACCTTGGGGACCAACAGCGTGAACGACCGGACGGAGTACGCGCCGCCCTGTTCGAAGGGCCCCGGCGACAAGATATACACCTATACGGTGTATGCCCTCTCGGCCGAGCCGCAGTTGCCCATGCCTGCTTCCGAAGTCAACCGTGCCACCCTGCTGGCAGCCATCCAGGGAATCACCCTCGCCAGCGCCGATTTGAATGTTGTGTATGCCAGGCCATGATGGGGAAAATTGAACAAAAAACTAACGCCGTCTGAAAAATACCTGAACATCCATTCCATAAAATCGATCCATATCAAAAAGGAGAAATAAAAATGAAAACCATACTGTTGTACCTCATCGTGCTCGTTACCATGCTGCTCTCGGCCTGCTCGGGTGGCATTGTAGCCACAAATCAGCCGGAGGCCGCACAGGCGACAGATCCAGCCTCGGCTGTGGGATCCACCCCTGAAACGCAAGCGGTCGATGCGCAAGTCGGCACTGGCGGCGGCGCTCCCCCGCAGGAAGCCATTGCAGCCTGCTCCGGTAAAGCCGAACAGGATACCTGCTCATTCACCGACCAGAACGGCGACCATACCGGCACCTGCGAAACCGTCCAGTCTCAACTGGCCTGCTCGCCGCAGGACAACCAGAACAACAGCGTTCAGCAAGGGGGCAATGGACCGGGTATCAGCGGGCAAACCGGGAACGCCGGACAGCCGGGCAGCAACGGGCAAAACAACAGCCAGACCGATGTCAACGGCAATTCCTATAACATCGACCAGGCCATTTCGGACAAGGCGCAAGGGATGACGATCGCCTTTGATGCCATGACCTTCCTGACCGGCGACCTGGGAGCAGACTCGTTCTTCCCGCCCGGCAAGGTGGCCGATTTCTGGGGCTTCCAGTACCTGCGCGACAACGATCCCAGCCAGATGGGTCACGCTGGCGAATTCCTGACCAGCGCTGCCGAGAATATGCTTAATGTCCTGACCGCCGACCAGCGCACTCAACTGGTAGTGCTGGCAAAGAGCCAGGTGGCCTCGATCGAAGAATACGGCTACAAGCGCTTCGTGCTGATGCAGGCCTTCCAGAACCTGATCGATGGCAACCTGCCCACCGTGACAACCGGCTTGAGCGAAGACGCCGTCAAGACCTATTCCGCCGAACTGTACGTGCTGGATGGCGAGATCAGTTATGCCCGTGCCCAGTTGTACGGCAGCATGATCAATTCCTTCTCTGCTGACCAGATTGCTTACTTGGATGCCATGAAAGGCCAGGGGATGCTGACCTGGCCCACTGTGACCGAACCTGCGGACCTGGCCTCGCTGGATCGCAATGTCAAAGTGGTCGTCATGACCTATGCCGCCGACATGTTCAGCTGGTATGTCGGCTCGGTGGATGCGGATGTCTACTTCTGCCCGGAACGCCACGGTACGTATTTTGGCTCCTTCTACCTGAAGGATATCAAGGCCATGAGCGATCCCACCTACGCCATCCCGACCGACATGACCGGCAACCTGGGCGATGAACTGCTGTCAGCCCTGAACACGGATCAGGCCAGCCTGATCACCGGCCTGGTGGACATTCAGAAGACCTCCCTGCTGGGCATCGTGGATACCCGCCGGCAGATCTCCATCGAACTGCGTAAGTTTATGACCGGCGAAACCGCCGACAAAGCCACTGTACTGGCCTTGATGGAGCATTATGGCGAACTGGACGGAGAGATCATCTATAATCTGGCTGTGAACTTCACCGCCGCCGACCAATCCCTCACCAGTGAGCAGCGGACCCAGATCGAGGCCATGCGCACCGAACTGCTCGGCGAACTGAGCCACCCCACCGGAGCTTACCTGTACTCCGAGCCGATCCCAATGCCCACCATACCCAGTTCCGATTTCCTGTTCAAATAGAAGAAAGCAGCCTCTTAAAACCGGGAGCGGGTGTGCAGGCAGTGAAGAAGCCCACACACCCGCTCGTCTCATTCCCAGAGAATTTCCTGCGGGTAAGCAAATGATCTTTCATGCCCGCTGCATCTGTTGGCCGTTGCTCGGACCTACTTTTTTCCTGTCCTTGGGAACCAGGAACTTGGTTGGAAAGGTCTGTGGTCGGTTTCTCATTCAGGAAACAGTCCAGGCTTGTAGACAAAACTCCGAAAACTTTCACGCCAGGTGTATGAGCATTGCAACTGCGAAAAGAATAATGGCGACCATTCCTCTGATGAAGTTCAAATTGAACAAAGGCTTCACAGGGAAAACCTGCGTTTTCTCCAAAGCTGCCCACTTGTGAACATCAACACCTTTCCCGGCAATCTCTATCGCCATCTTCAGCATATCCCGGCGGCTGCGATAACGCACCATGGCAATATGATCCCAATCGTCCGCTCCATTGGGGTGAATAAAACGGCTTAGAACCAGGCTGTCGAAAACCGGATACCCACCGTGTTTGAGCAGCAACGGGATGATGGTGCGGTTGTAACGGTTATTGGCTGCCAGCGGATCATCACTATAAGAACTTCCGGCGGGGTAGAGGGCTTTTGGGCGAAATTTGAGCAGGTTGACCATGTAATATTCCCTCCCATCGTCGTTTTTTGCCAGCTCACGGAATTGGTCCAAGATGGGAGATTTCTCTTCCGCCGGTACCTTTTTACCCGCCCGTTTTTGCATTTCGGCGAGCAGGGATTCCGTCTCTGAGATGGTCAAGGGTTTGCTCCTGCCGCCATGCCAGAGTAAAAAAGCTGTGTAGAGCAGGAATGGAACGAGAATTAAGAATAATGTTCCAGTTGACATCATGGTTTCTCCCATGCAGCAATATCCACCATTTTTATTCTCGGATGACTTTTCGTCCGCTCCACAGCGATAGCGCCAACATCAGCACTGCCAGCGCCAGGTAGATGTAATTCTGGTATGCGCCGGGCGGGGTATACGCAAAGCTGACCGGCTTGATCCGGCCCACTAGCATGCGCCCCAGCGTCTCCAGAATCTGAACCCCCCACATCAAGGGTACCAGGGAACGGTAGCGTAGAATGACCGCCCATTGGATCAGCACGTAGACCAACTGCTCGGCTCCCCACAAAGCGAAAGCGAAGATGACCTCGTTGGCGCCGGTCACAGCCATTTCCATCCCTGCAATACTGCCCGCTCCGCCATCTGGCGAAAAGATGTGAATGCAGCTCCGTACCGTCCCGATGACCGCTACCAGGATGAAAAGATACAGCGTCCATTTTGAACCGCGTAGGGTATTGTCCGCCTTTGTGGGCAGCATGATTTCAAATATTTTCTTCATTACCTGGTTTCCTTTTTCCTTGTTTATCGGGTTGATGATAGTAAGAACCGATTAATGGCATCCGCCACCTGCTGCGGCTGATCGAAGTTATCAAAGTGGCTGGCGTTCGTCACCCATTCGAGCTGCACATTGAGACATTTCGTGGCGTTATCTGCAAAGATGGAAGGCGGCTGAGCCGGGTCGCTGTCGGCTTGCAACTGCAGCACGCGGAAAGGAAAATTGTTCGAGCAGATCTTGCCAATGGCAGTATCCAGATCCCAGTTCTTTTGCAGGAAATAATTCGGCACCATATCGCTCACCCCCGGGCGTGAAAATTCATAGACCAGGTAATCCCGGTCCGTTTGGTTGAAGGGAGTGACCATCCTTTTGGTATAGACCATGTCAATGAACCAGCCGGGATCCCCCATCAAATAGGAACCGATGAACTTGGATTGGAATAGCAGCCACTGTGGCTTTTGGATATAGGCGGAGATCATGCCGGTGTTTTTCCTCTGAATCAGGTCCGCCTCCATGCGCACATACCCCAGGATATGTCCCGGGTGGTCACTGACCAGCACGCTGCCGATGATCGTCCCCCAATCGTGGGAGACCAGGTAGAACTTGTCGATCCCCAGGCTGGTCATCAGATCCAGGGTCTGGGAGGCCACGGTATGCCAGTTGTAATCCGTATCCTGTTTGTCCGAGCGTCCGTAGCCTTTCATGTCAATGGCGATCAGCCGGTAGTTCTGGTCCACCAGCGGCAGCACCTTGCTCCATGAATACCAGCCTTCGGGCAGGCCGTGCAGGAATAAAATTACCTGCCCATCCGGGTTGCCTTCATCCACGTAATGCCATTGCAGGCCGTTCACCACCCGGTCCTGCTGGTTGAACTGGGCATCGATCGCATCATGCGGGGATTGGGTGTCTGCCCGGAACTTATCATCGCTGGCAGCCAGGTTCCTGGCCCGCAAGGGAGCGTAGACCCAGACGAATAATGCCAGCAGAACACCCAGGCATCCAAGAATGACCAGCACCCATTTCAAAAAATTATTCATCAGTTTAGAACTCCTCATGATATAATATACACTGTATAAATTATACTAGGGAAAGCCAATTCGTCAAGGAAGTTGGAAGTTTTACTGGAGGAATGGAGAATTTTTATGTCACGACCAAAAAAGACCCCCGCTCAACTTGAAGCCACCCGTGAGCAAATTCTGGATGCCGCCCTCGCCATTTTGCAGGAATGCGGCCCCGAGGCGATCACCAGCCGGAGGATAGCCGAACGCATGGGGGTCGCACATATGTCGCTCTATACCTACTTCGAAAACCAGGCAGCCATTTTACGCGCCCTGAGCGAACGGGA
Source organism: uncultured Anaerolineales bacterium (assembly GCA_903829085.1). Classification (GTDB taxonomy): domain Bacteria; phylum Chloroflexota; class Anaerolineae; order Anaerolineales; family Villigracilaceae; genus UBA877. The sequence continues at coordinate 30,380 of CAIKOL010000224.1, forward strand.
ATTGTCCCAATGGCGTGCCACGCAGCAAGAGATTGAGCAGCGCGTTGAAAAGGATAATATTCCCGGTATTGTGCAAGAGGTGCTGGTCTTTTTTAGCACCTTCGCCCGCGAGAATCCCAACCTGTACCGCCTGGCATGGGTCATGCCGGATGTGGGCGGTGAGAGCATGGAACAAACTCGTTTGCGCATGCAGGATACGGTTGGGCAGCTTGCGAGCCTGCTTAACTTGGGAATGGAAAACGGTGATTTCGAACCGCGCCAGCCTTTTCTGGCAGCCGCCACCGTCCTGGGCATGGTGAATATGCCCCATATCCTGTTCCACAGCGGCAAGCTCGTCGACCCGGCACTCCGCGAGCGCATGGTTGAAGAGGCGCTTTCAGCGGCAATGCTCTATTTAAAAAAGACCTGACCCAGGCGTATTCTGGTTTGGGAAGGGAATGTTTTGTAATTGCTGGTTGGTTGTGTGACTTTGTCACAGACAGGATCGCTCAATACTCCTATACTGGGGGTACAAACCAATCCAAACTAAACAGGAGATATAAAATGAACCCCTTCGTAAAATTCATGGCTTCCCCCGCTGGCCGCATCACCCGTGTTGTAGCCGGCATCGTACTCGTCGCCTTGGGAATGCTGGTCATCAAAGGCACCGGCGGCATCATCGTTGCCGTAGTCGGCTTGGTGCCGCTGCTGGCGGGCTTGTTCGACTTCTGCGTCTTCGCCCCGCTCTTCGGCGCTCCGATGAGCGGCCCCAAGATCCGCGCTGGAAAATAAGACAAATAATAACCGGTAACAAAGCGCCCATTTCCTCCCCGGAATGGGCGCTTTGCATTGATATCCCTCGTAGGGTAGAAAGCTATATCGAACCTTTTTGTTCCCTTTATAAACCCTTTACATTCCAGTTGTATCATACAGGCAATCAATTCACAAAAGGAGTGTAAAAATGAAGAAAATAATGTTCGCAGTTCTGATCGTCGTGCTCGCCCTGGGAGTGTTCGCCAGTGTCGCAAGTGCTCAAACCATCCAAACCGCTCAACAGAACACGGGCTTGCTCCATGATTACATGGAAAAGGCGCTGGCTGACAAGCTCGGCCTGCCCGTGGCTACTGTTGAAGCCCAGTTCGATGCCGGGAAGACCCTCTACCAGATCGCCCTTGACAATGGGATCGCCCAGGCAGATTTGCCCGCCTTTATGCTGGAAGTCCGCACCGCAGCCATCAAAGCGGCCGTAGCAGACGGTGTTCTTACGCAGGCCCAGGCCGACCGGATGTCGCAAGCCAGAGGATACGGCATGGGCTCCGGCCAGGGATCTGGCATGATGCGCGGTGCCGCCGGTACCGGCACCGGTGCTGGTCCTTGCGGCGGGACAGGCATTCCGGTTGGTACCGGGATGCAGCGTGGCGGACGCTGGCAACAGGTTAATCCGTAAACCAGCTGTTCATATGTTTTGAAGGGACGGGCACACACCCGTCCCTTTACGTTACAATAGTCTTATGGCAAAAATCCTGGTCATCGATGACGAACCTTCCATTGTCAACCTGGTCACGGCTTACCTTAAACCCGAAGGGTATGAGGTATTCACCGCCGCAGATGGCAATGCCGGACTGAAGGCTGCGCGCACCTACAAGCCCGACCTGATCGTGCTAGACCTGATGCTGCCCGGAAAGGACGGCTTCGAGGTGCTTTCCCAACTGCGCCGCGAGTCGAATGTGTACGTCATCCTGCTGACAGCCAAGACCGAGGAGACCGATAAGATCGTCGGCCTGTCGGTTGGGGCGGATGACTACGTGACCAAGCCCTTCAGCCCGCGTGAACTGGTGGCCCGCATCAAGGCCGCCTTGCGCCGTCTGCAACCGGGGACAGGCCCAGGGACCGAAAATATGGTCCTGGCCTTTCGCCATGTACGCATCGACCCAGGGGCGCGGCAGGTCTCAGTAAATGAACGTCCGGTCGAACTGACCGCGGTCGAATTCGACCTGTTGAAAACTCTGGCTGAAAACCGTGGGCGGGTGCTCACCCGTGAGCAGCTGCTTGAGAATGTCTGGGGCGGCGCATACTATGGTGAGATACGCGTGGTGGATGTCCACTTGGGACATATCCGTCAAAAACTTGGCACTGATGAATTAATTGCCACCGTGCGTGGCGTTGGCTACCGCTTTGAGGATGAAACCCTATGATCGACTTCTTCCGGCGTCACCTGGGCGCAAAACTGTTCCTATCCTATCTCGTGGTCATTTTGGTCGGGGCAATCGTTCTCGGATTGGCCACCCGTTTTACGGTCCCAGAAGCCTTCAACAGCCACATGGGATTAGGAATGGGACTTGGGCTTGGCAATGGACAGGGAATGATGCAGGAAACTGGCACTGGTAAGACTGCCGTCTTGGATCTCTTCAATAGTTTCCAGGCCAGTTTCAATGAAGCCCTGCTCCTGGCGCTCCTGGCGGCAGGTGTCGTTGCGATCCTGGTCAGCCTGCTGTTGAGCCGCGGCGTGGTGGCTCCCGTGCGCGTCCTGACGGCTGCCAGCCAGCGCATCGCCGATGGGCACTACACGGAGCGCGTGAACTCAACGGGGTCCGATGAGCTGGGGCAATTGGCCCATTCCTTCAACCAGATGGCTGAAAAGCTCGAACAGGTCGAGAGCATGCGGCGGCAACTGATCGGGGATGTCAGCCATGAATTGCGCACCCCGCTTACAGCCATCAAGGGTTCCATGGAAGGGCTGATGGACGGCGTCCTGCCGGCAACATCCGAAATCTACCAGCAGATCCACCAGGAGGCTGACCGCCTGGCGCGCCTGGTGGACGACCTGCAGGAATTGAGCCGTGTCGAGGCAGGTGCCTATCCCCTCGACATGCGCCCCTTGGCAATATCGACATTGGTGCAAACCACCCTCAAACGGTTTGTTGCGCAAGTAAGGGTAAAAGGGATCGAAATCATCTCAGATTTGCCAGCAGACCTTCCCCCTGTCCTCGCCGACCAGGACCGCATCACCCAGGTACTGACCAACCTGGTCGGTAATGCCCTGCAATATACTCCCGAGGGCGGTAAGGTTACTATCCGGGCCATTCGTCATGGGGGCGAAATCCATCTCGCGGTCATTGATACCGGGATTGGGATCCCGGCCGAACACATCCCGCATCTCTTCACCCGCTTCTACCGGGTGGATAAATCCCGCTCGCGCCAGGCCGGTGGGGGTTCCGGGATCGGCCTGACCATCGCCCGTCACCTGGTCGAGGCGCACGGTGGGCGCATCTGGGCCGAAAGTGACGGAGAAGGGCAAGGCAGCACATTCACCTTTTCGCTTAAGGCCGCCGAATAAGAAACCCATCATGGGGAGTTTCAAGATATTGGACAGACAGGCTTTCCAAGACCGCTCGATTGTGTGACTTTATCACAGACAGGATCGCTCAATGCTCCTATACTATGGGTACAAACCAATCCAAACTAAACAGGAGATATAAAATGAACCCCTTCGTAAAATTCATGGCTTCCCCCGCTGGTCGCATTACCCGTGTTGTGGCAGGCATCGTCCTTGTCGCCCTGGGACTGCTGGTCATCAAAGGCACCGGCGGCATCATCGTGGTGGTGGTCGGTCTCGTACCGCTGCTGGCCGGCTTGTTCGACTTCTGCGTCTTCGCCCCGCTCTTTGGTGCTCCCATGAGCGGTCCCAAGATTCGCGCCGGCAAGTAATCCGTTATTTCCAGACAGACAAGCAGGGGCGTGATCCAAGCTCCCCGGCCTTTTGTATTCAAGTTTCAGGAGAGTGTATTGATAGAAAAAGCCTTTATTGAGCGCTTGCGCAGCAATCCTCATCCGGTGGTGGTGGACTTTTGGGCACCCTGGTGCGCCCCCTGCCGCGCCGTTGGACCAGTCATCGAAAGATTGGGTGAAGAATATGCCGGGCGTGTTGATCTGTGGAAGGTCAACGCTGACGAACAACCCGAAGTGCTGCGTTCGCTGCATATCTATGGCATCCCGACCCTGATCGCATTTCACCATGGTGAGGAGGTTGGACGCCGGACCGGTGCGGCAGGCACAGCGGCCCTGACTTCCCTGTTCGAATCCGCCCTGACCGGTGAAAAGCCACGACAGGCGAGGCTGGAACTCAATGACCGGTTCCTACGCCTGGGAGTGGGCCTTGCTCTGGTCGGCCTGGCAATCCTCAGTGGAATGTCAGGAACTGCCTTGGTTCTGGCAAGCCTGGGAGGGGTGGTCATGTTCACAGGTATTTACGACCGCTGCCCGATCTACCAGATGGTATCAACTCGTTTGAAAGAGTTCTTTAAGCATGAATCAACCCAATCATAAACCTACAAAATAAATTGCTGGCTTTTAAACCTGCAGAGACCATTTCATAAACACCGCTTCAATTTCTCGGAGAAAGGTCAAGAAAATTGAAGCGGTGTTTTATTGGACAGGATAATGTAGGACTATCCAGCACGACTGCCCGGGGTACCTGTTGCGTTTTGCGATAAGGGTCTTATTGCGCGATGGCAGCAGTTTCCAGAAAACGATTTAGCAGGTCCTTCAATCTCGACTCAGGCAAGGCTCCCACCTGTTTGTAAATGACTTTCCCATTGGCGATGAAAAGCATCGTGGGGATGCCCTGCACACCATATTTTATTGCCCATTGATTATTCTCATCCGTATTTACTTTAGCCACAATCAACCTTCCGGCTTGTTCTTTGGCGATCTTGTCCAGAACGGGTGCAACCATCCGGCAGGGTCCGCACCAGGGCGCCCAGAAATCAACGATCACCGGCAGGGTCGACTGTAAGACAGTTCTTTCAAATGCTTCGTCAGTTACGTGTAAGGGTTCGTTCATGATCATTTCTCCATTTCTACCAGAAATTCTATACAATTAAGTTGACTTAACCAATTCATAATCGTTTGGGATCTCCCATCCCTATGTTTGTTTAATTTGATTTTTTTTACGGGGAGCCACTCGTATCATTCCTACGGAGTTTTATCGAGCAACTGGATCATATCCTGGATCATCTTTTCCCGTTTACTCTGAATCGAAGGTTTTGAAGGATCGCGCGATTCTTGGTCCATTTCCATAAGACAGGTGGTTGCATAATCCTGGAGAAAGATCCGGCTGGTGGATTGAACCGCCGAATGAACGGCCGTCAATTGTTGCATGATCTCCTGGCAATCCCTTTCTTCCTGCAGCATGGTTTGAACGCCGTGGACCTGTCCCTCGATCCGTTTCAAACGCTGGATCAGATTTTCTTTAGTCTCAAGATTCTGAATTCTCATTTTTTCTCCTGCATAGAACCGACTCACGGCCGGGTAGCATCACCCTGCTCAGGTGAAACCTCCCGACGAGCCACAGCCGCTGTCGAAGGACCCTGCAGCTCCTGAACCCGACAGTCCAAAAGAAAAAACTGCAGAAATCTTCTTGTGGGTATCTTCACTCTCACATTTAGGACAAGCCGGTTTCAAATCAGCTTCAGAAAATCGCACCATTTTTTCAAAAGGTTCACCGCATTGATTACATTCATATTCGTAAATGGGCATGGAGTTTCGCCTTCTCTTGAAAATATACTATACCCCAGTATAGCATATTTTGATTGGGTGTCAAGCTATTTTAATGGATTTTTTTGAGGACCAGAACCATGGTCGGCTCTTCTACTGCTCACCAACCTGGTGACTCAACAACTATCTGCACGCTTTTCACAAAGTAGAGGTTTGGGTGGGGACAACCTGGCTTTCATCCTTTGTGAACACCCTGCAGTTATCTGATACAACCATTATATTAGTTATAATTATCGGTTATACTCTAAATATACACTATTATATTAGTGATAACGCACAATACAGGGTGAGTTTATGGCCAAACAACCGAACCAGATGGAACCTGTTACCGGGAACATTCCTGCCAGCGAGATAGATGTGGGGCAACGGCTACGTGCTTTGCGCACCGCTCGAGACCTGTCCAAGCGTGCCCTGGCAGAGAAAAGCGGCTTGAACGTCAATACCTTGAGCCTGATTGAAAACCGGCGTACTTCCCCCAGTGTAAGCACACTCCAGCAGCTGGCACACAGCCTGCAAGTGCCCATCTCGGCCTTCTTCGAGACCGACCAGAGTAACAAACAGGTCGTTCATCAAAAGACCGGACGACGCCCCAGGGCGGTTTTCAGCCATGGTTCCATTGAGGACCTGGGAGCAGGCATGTCGCGGTTTGGTGCCGAGCCGCTGATCGTCACACTGGCTCCGAAAGCAGACAGCGGTAAAACTCCCATTGTGCACACCGGGCGGGAATTCGTGTATTGCCTGGAAGGACACATATCTTATTGCGTGGATTCAGAGATCTACCTGCTCGAGCCGGGTGACAGCCTGCTCTTCGAAGCCTACTTGCCACACCGCTGGAAGAATCTAGGGGATACCCTTTCAAGGAACCTGCTCATACTCTGTCCGTCAGACGAACGTGACCGCCCAAAAGAAAGGCATTTCCTGGAATAACATATCGGTCTGGCATACTGATTGCTTTACTCACGCATAACAAATAACAGAGGTGAAAAAATGAAAATAGCTGTAGTTACCGATGATCAAATTACTGTATCAGCCCATTTTGGACGGGCCCCGTATTACCAGGTATTCACCGTTGAAAATGGACAGATCATGGGAAAGGAAACCCGCGACAAGGCTTATCACGGGCAACCCGGCGAGCAGGAGATGCACACGCACCAGCACGAGCACGGAGGCATGATCGGCCCGATCTCCGACTGCCAGGTGCTGCTGGGGCGGGGAATGGGCAATGGAGCATACAACGCTCTGAGCGCAGCCGGGATCCTGCCTATTATTACCGAGATCCCTGAAATCGAAAACGCCGTGAAGGCGTACCTGACCGGCAGTATCACCAACCACCTGGAGAGGTTGCATTAGCAGCGGAACCCCAGCCAGGATGGATATTCTCTTTCATCCCATCGGGATAATTCACACACCGTTCAGTGAAACCGCCGGAACGCCCATCCAGGCCTCCCGCTCAACGGCCCGCGGAGTTGTGGAGCTCTACCCGGAATTTGCTGAGGGGCTGCAGGATCTGGAAGGGTTCTCTCACATCTTCCTGGTGTACGCTTTTCACGAATCGACAGGCTATTCTTTGCTTGTCAAACCGTTCCTTGACGATAAATTGCATGGTTTATTTGCCACCCGCTTTCCCAGTCGGCCGAACCCGATCGGTTTATCGGTGGTCAGGCTGATCATGCGAACAGGGATTTCGCTGGATGTGGAAGGGGTGGATATGCTGGATGGCACTCCGCTCCTGGATATCAAGCCCTACCTCCCGGAATTCGATGTCCGGACCAATACCCGTAATGGGTGGTACGATACCCGAAATAATTAATCGCCATTTTCTATTGGAGGTCGGCATGTCAAGAAAACGTCCGAATTCAAAACGCTCATCCTCTGAACCCACGTTCCATCAAGGACATAAAACAAAAAAACGAAACATGGCTTGGTTGTGGGTCAGCCTGGGAGCTGTGCTGTTTGCCCTGGTCGGAATCCTTGTACTCGCCCCCAAACGTACACCTTCCGTTGAAATCACTCCTGCCCAGGCAAATACAAAATTTCAGCAGGGGGCGTTCTTCCTGGATGTACGCAGCCAGGCAGAATGGGAGCAATTCCATATCGCGGGCAGCACTCTGATCCCGCTGGATCAACTTCAAAATCGATTGGGCGAACTGCCAAAAGATCAAGATATCGTTGTGGTTTGTCTCTCTGGTCACCGCGCCCAGAGCGGAGTCACCATCCTGCAGCAGGCTGGATTTAAAAAGATAACTTACTTGAGCGGGGGGTTACAGGCGTGGATCTCGGCAGGCTATCCAATCGAAGGAATCGCTCCGTAAGAATTGCGAGGAGGACAACGTAAATTCCCGCAATACAAGAAAGGGCAGAAATATCCCTGTTAATAAAATAGTACATTTTGTCACAAAGCATATGACAATCGACACTGTTTGTACGGATATTCACAATTGTATTATTATGTATATTCGTTTATCCGAATAAGGTCATATCATGGACACATCCAACCTAACCCAGGAAATCACCCAACTGCACGCTGAACTGTGTTCTGCCCTTGCAGAATCGACCCGCCTGTTCATCCTTTACGCACTGGCGGAACAACCCTGCACTGTAACCGAACTGACCCAAAAACTGGAACTTCCCCAACCGACCATCTCCCGCCATCTTAAAGTCCTGCGGGATGCCGGGCTGGCACGCGCCACCCGCCAGGGCATGAGCATCCAATATGAGCTTACTGACCGGCGGGTCATCGAAGCGCTGGACCTGTTGCGCAGCGTGTTGCGCGACCGCATCCAGCATCACGCCGATCTCATGGATGAATTTATCCCAGCCTGACCAAGACCAACGATCTTCCTAATCCATCTGTTTGAACGAGGTGCACATGAGTCAAAAAAGGATCACCTTCATCTTCCTGACCATTGGCCTGCTGCTGGTGATGGGCAGCCTCTACCTGATGACCGCCACGCCTGCCAAAGCCCAGTGTGGCTCACAGGCTTCGTCCTGCAAGAACTGCCATGAAACGCAGGCCCAAGACCCGGTCAACAGCGACGGCACAGCCTGGCACACCCAGCACGCCTTTGGCGATTTCTGCTACCTGTGCCATGCCGGCAACAACCAGGCCACCGATAAGGCCGCCGCCCACACCGGTATGGTGGCTCCCCTCTCGGATATCGTCACCAACTGCAAAGGCTGCCATCCCACCGACTACCAGGCCCAGGCGCAGGTTTATGCCACCACCCTGGGCATTCAGCTTGGGAGCGGCTCTGCATCGGCCACAGCCGTCCCTGCCTCCACCACCCCCGTACCTACCTCCAGCGGAACAGTTGCCAGCGCTCCAGTTTCAATCTCACTGGCGGTGGATGACCCCAATCTGGTAAATTACGTCCAGCGCTACGATGAGATCGTACTGGGCAAACATCCCATCAATTGGGGCAATATCATTCTGCTGGTCATGATTGCAATGTTCGCACTGGGCGGTGGCGGATTTGTCCTCGTGCACGAAAAGTTGGTCAAAGTGTCGTTCGGCGATACAAAAAAGGTGGAAGGGGAATATCCCGGCGATGTGGTGGACATGCTGCCTGCCATCACCGGCTTGAAGCCCCAGGCTCGCAAATCGCTGAGAAGCATCCTCGAAAACCCCAGGAAGACCGAAAAAGTGCTTGGACTGATCGACGAAGTCATATCAGATGAGAAAACGGAGGAATGATGTCATGAAATTCATAATGAACTATATCCGCAAGGATACCTGGTCGCCCTATATCGCAGGGATCCTGCTGGGCGTGGTCGGCATCCTGACCGTCGTGCTGACCAAGAGCCTGTTGGGCGCTTCAGGTGCGTTCGAGAACCTGGCCGGGATGATCGGCAAGGCCATCGCCCCGTCGGCCTTCAATAATATGTACTTCAACTTCATCATGCCACCCGGGATCACCTCCGGGGTGATCCTCCTGGTTGGCGTGTTCTTCGGCGGCATGGCCGCTGCAGCCACCAGCAAGACGCTGAAATGGGGCAAGAAGGATGCCGCCAACAGCGATAAGCAGTGGAAACGTATCTTTGGACCGCAGACCTGGAAACGCTGGGTGCTGGGATTCTTCGGTGCGATCATCCTTGAATATGGCGCCGGGATCGCTGGCGGCTGTACCAGCGGTCTGGCAATTTCAGGCGGCATGCTGCTCGCTCCGGCCGCCTTCCTGTTCATCGCCGGGATGTTCGCTTCCGGCATCGTCACCGCCCTGATCGTCTATCGCAGGAGGTATTAGAATGGCTGTTCCTTTGATAACCTTGTTCCTGGGTGCCTGCTTTGGCTTTTCGCTCAATAAAGCCGGCTTGACCAAGTACCACAAGATCGTCAATGTTTTCCGGTTGACCGATATGGCCGTGCTCCAATTCATGATGACCGCCCTGGTGGTTGCCATGATCGGGCTATATGGCTTGCGTGGGTTGGGATTGATCACCTTCCCGACTGTCCCCGCCACTTACATCGTGGGTAACCTCGTCGGCGGGCTGATATTCGGGGTTGGGATGGCCCTGACCGGGTACTGACCAGGCACATGTGTCGCCGGGTCCGGCGAAGGAAAATTAGATTATATCGTCCCTGGTTTACTTGGTTTTCTGGCTGGTGCAGTGATTTACGGCATGACCTATCAACAGGTTTTTCCCCAGATCTCCGCGATCGCCAATTATGGCAGCGTGGTGATGCCTGGTCTATGGAACCTTAACCCATACCTGACCGTTCTGGCTTTTTCGCTCATGGCCCTGCTGTTGTTCTACCTGATCGACCGGGTCGGGCTGAAACGCAAGGATAAGGAAGCTGGCGAGGAAGAATAGATCTGCATGTTCTTTGAATACCGGGATTGGAGAAAACCATGACTATCAATTTTACGCGGCGCGACTTTCTTAAAGTCGGCGGCGCCGCGGCGGGTGCATTGGCGCTTGGGCATTTTATTCCACCCCGGGTGGCGGAAGCTGCCCGGCTGAGCGGGATATTGGACGCCACGGACAGCGGGTACATCCCCAGCATGTGTGAAATGTGTGTCTGGCGTTGCGGCCTGTTGGCGAAGGTTGAGCAGGGGCGCGTGGTCAAACTGGAGGGCAATCCCGATCATCCGCATTCACGTGGCAATCTTTGTCCGCGCGGCCAGTCCGGCCTGATGAACACCTACGACCCGGACCGTGTCTTGAATCCCCTCATCCGGGTTGGCAAGCGCGGTGAGGGCTTGTTCCGCAAAGCCTCCTGGGAGGAAGCGCTGGACCTGGTGGCTCAAAATATGCTGGATATCAAGCAAAAATACGGGGCCGAGGCCATGGTCTTTTCGTCCACGCATAATTTAAGCCAGCCGCTGTTTGAGAACCTGCTGTATGCCTTTGGTTCGCCCAACTATGGCACCCAGCGCTCGCTGTGTTTTAACGCCATGATTGTCTCGAACCTGATGACCTATGGCATGGAAGAACCCGCCCGCATCTACGATGACAATCTCAGCTACATTTTGCTGACCGGACGCAACCTGTTCGAAGCCATCTCCACCTCCGAGACCCATGACTTGAGTGCCGCCATCGATCGCGGCGCAAAGGTGGTGTACCTGGACCCGCGCTTCACCAAGACCGCCGCCAAGGCCAGCGAGTGGCTGCCCATCAAGCCTGGTATGGATCTGGCCTTCCACCTGGCCCTTCTGAATGTGATTGTTAATGAACGACTGTATAACATTCCCTTTGTTTCACTAAACACGATCGGCTTTGACAAGCTGCAGGTGGAGCTTCAGCCCTACACGCCTGCCTGGGCAGCCCCATTAACCGGCATCGCCGCCGAGACCATTACCCGCATTGCGCGCGAATTTGCCGCCGCAGCCCCGCATGCCCTGGCGCACAACGGCTGGCGCACTTCCAACTTCATCAACTCGTTCCATACCCAGCGCGCCATCAGCATCCTGAATGCACTGGTGGGCAACTGGGGGGTGACCTTGACCGGTGGCGGCAGCGAAGAAAGCTCAACCCTGGGTGCACCGCCTCAACCTCCTTACCCGCGCATTTCTGCCATGCGTCTTGATGGTGTGCCGTGGAAGTATCCGGTGGTACCGCTCAAGATTGGCGTGTTCCAGGAATTACGCGACAACATCGTTAAAGGCGACCCGTACCAGGCGCACGGCTGGTTCATTGCCCGCCAAAATCCTGCCATGTCCATCTCCGACCGTGCCAGAACACTCGAAGCTTTTGGCAAGATGGATTTCATCGTCACGATGGATATCATTCTCAACGATACCTCCTGGTTCTCGGACGTCGTCCTGCCCGAAGCCTCCTATTTGGAACGCTACGACCCGCTCGTGCCGATCGGGGACCAGGTCTTCATCCGTCAGCCGGTCATCGAACCCCAGGGGGAAGCCAAATCCGCTTTGTGGATTTACAGGCAGTTGGGCCAGCGGCTTGGGCTGGGTGATTTCTTCCAATATATTGACGAGGAAGATTACCTGCGACAGGAACTTGCGCCGCTCGGGGTCAGCCTGGAGGAAGTTAAAGCCAAAGGATATGCCCAGCTTTCTGAAACGCCCCACGCCAGCGAAACGAGTGAACCGAGTTGGAGTACGCCCAGTGGAAAGATCGAGTTGTATTCCGATACGCTTGCCAAGGTGGGCTTCCCCGGCGTACCCACCTGGGAGGAACCTCCTCAACCTGCAGAAGGTCAGTTCTATTTGCTGACCGGCAAGGTGGCGCAGCAAACCCAGTTCGGCACGCAGAACAATCTACTGCTGCACAAGTATTCCGACGAGCCGCGCCTGTGGATGAATGCCAACAAAGCCGCGTCCCTCGGGCTTGCGGATGGCGATTGGGTGGAAGTGACCAGTGACATTGGGAAGGTGAATATCCGCTTGCTTGCCACGCAAGCCATCCGTGAGGACTGTGTCTACCTGACCCCCGGCTACGGCCATCTCTCTAAAGGTCTGACCACCGCCTTTGGCATCGGCGCGAGTGATTCGGCTTTACACGTCACCTATACCGACCCCATCAGCGGCGGCCAGGCGCTCAGCCAGACATTCGTCACAGTCAAAAAGGCTTAGAGGTGAATCATGACTGAGATCAAGCACAAGGCTTTCCTGTTTGACGCCACCCGCTGCATCGACTGCCGGGCCTGCATGGTGGCCTGCAGTGTCGAGAATAAGATTGACATGGACAAGACCCGCATCTGGGTGGCTGGAGTTGGGGTCAAGGGAGTATTCCCGGAGCTTCAACGCGCTTCCATGGTTTACCACTGCATGCACTGTAACGAGCCAGATTGCCTGTCGGCCTGCCCGGTAGGTGCCTACAGCAAGCGCCCGGACGGGCCGGTGATCTACGACCCCAAGAAGTGCATCGGCTGCCGGTACTGCATGAATGCCTGCCCGTTTGGCGTGCCGCACTTCGATTGGGATAAGGGCCTGGTGGAGGGTGCTTTTATCGATAAATGCACCATGTGCCCCCAGCGCATTGACATTGGCCTGGAGCCGGCCTGCGTGGCTACCTGCCCCACCGATGCGCTCATGTTTGGCGAACGGGATGACCTCCTGAAATATGCCCACGACCGCCTCACCGCCCAACCTGCACGGTACATCAACCATGTCTATGGCGAAAATGAGAATGGTGGCACTTCCTATTTCATCCTTTCGCATGTTCCATTCGAAGAGCTGGGTCTGCCCCCGCTTACGTCCACTCCGGTCAAAGAAGTCAGCGAAAAGGTGATGGAAGTTACCATTCCCTTTGCCCTCGGTTGGGGTGCCGTTCTGACCGGTGTCGCCGCGGGGGTACACGTGTACAACCAGAAGAAAGAAGCGGATGCAAAGAAAGTTGAAACTTCCGAACCGCAGACGGAGGAGAAAAAATGAATTTAAAAATAGTGATCCATCCGCGCTTTCATTTGAAGCCTCTAGTGCTCATTCTCCTGGCCTTGATGGGAATCGCTTTTATCATTGCCATGCTGCGTTATGCCAATGGGATTGGTGCCGTCAGCAACCTGAACAATTCCTACCCCTGGGCTTTTTGGATCAGTTTTGACCTGTTCACGGGGGTGGCGATCAGCAGCGGCGGTTTTCTAATGGCGGGGGCTGTTTACATCTTCGAACTCAAGCAGTTCAAGCCGCTCCTTCGGCCCTCCATATTAACCGCCTTTCTAGGTTACATCATGGTCGTTGTCGCTCTTCTGGTTGACCTGGGTCACCCGGAGCGCATCTGGTACATGATGATCCACATGAACCCTACCTCGGTTCTCCTGGAGATCGGTATCTGCGTGATGACCTATCTGACCGTGCTTGCCATCGAGTTTGCCCCCATCGTTTTTGAGGGCCTGAAATGGCAGAAGTTCGCCCATTTCATCCATCGCTTCATCATGCCATTTGTGATCCTGGGCGTGGTACTATCCACCCTGCACCAATCCTCGCTCGGTTCGCTTCTCCTGATCCAACCTGCCAAGCTGTATCCTTTGTGGTGGTCACCCATCCTCCCGATCCTGTTTTTCATTTCTGCGCTTTCGATCGGGTTGTCCATGATTATCTTTGAATCGTCACTCAGTTCGCGTTACTTCCACCGCGGCCTGGAAATCCACCTGCTGGAAAAGCTAGCAAAAGCCATCGTGGTTATTTTGGGAATTTACGCGCTGGTTAAATTTGGTGAGCTCCTCATCGCCGGAGATATGAAATATCTTTTCACGAGTGGCTGGATGAGTGTCCTGTTTTTGGCGGAAATCATCATCGGAGTCGTTATCCCAATGATCCTATTCTCGTTCAAAAGAATACGTCAGAACGCTAATGGGCTGCTCATTGGAGCAATTACTGTGCTGGTTGGCATGATCCTGAATCGTTTTGATGTGAGCTGGTTTGGCGTCCAGCATCCTGATCCGATCACCTATATGCCCACATTTATGAGCGCTGTTCACTATATCCCCTCTCTGCCGGAAGTGCTCGTTTCGGTGGGCATCTTCTCGGCTGGCATCCTGGCCTTTGGCCTGGCAGCAAAATACCTGCCGGTCTTCGAGGCTGAGGAGCACCCCGGCACGGAGTCATAAGATTTGTTGTGCCACTGGTAACCCCCTGAACCAAGAAAACCGCTCCAGGCAAAGGGGCGGTTTTTCAAGCCCCGGGTATAATCTTACTATGCGCCCGAATTTCTTTCACCACCTGCATCCTCCCACTATCCCCGCCCGCCAGGCACGCCTGCGCTACACCCTGGCAGCTGGGGGTCTGGCGGTATTCCTGGCGCTGGTATTGCTGGTCACCGGCCTGCTGGAGATGTTCTACTACATCCCCACCCCCGACCAGGCCGCGGTTTCCATCCAGACCCTGACCTTCCTCGTCCCTTACGGCGGGCTGGTGCGCAACCTGCATTACTGGTCGGCGCAGTTCCTGGTGATCGTTACGCTTGTCCATCTTCTGCGCGTCATTTTCACCGGCGCATACGCCCCTCCCCGCCGGTTCAACTACCTGCTGGGCATGGGATTGCTGGTGCTGGCAATATTGTTGGATTTTACCGGCTATGTACTGCGCTGGGATGAGGGCATCCGCTGGGCGCTGGTGACCGGCACCAACCTGGTCAGATCCATCCCCCTGGTCGGGAACCCCCTTTATACGATCCTGGTCGGTGGCACCCAGCCCGGCCCGGCCACATTGATCCGTTTCTACGGCTGGCACATCCTTGGCCTGACGCTGGTCGCCGGGATTCTGCTGGTCTGGCACCTCTTCCGGGTGCGCCGGGATGGTGGCATTGCCGTGCCTCCCCCTGCTTTGCGGGAGGACCAGGTTCGCATCACGCGTTATGAGCTCCTGCGCCGCGAAGGCGTTGCCATGCTGCTGGCAGCCACCGGCCTGCTCCTGCTCTCAACCTTCGTCGCGGCGCCGCTGGCTGCCCCGATCACCGCATCAGCCTCAACCTCTGAGATGGCGCGTGCCCCCTGGTTTTTCCTGTGGGTCCAGCAGATGCTCAAGCTGGGCAATCCTTTTTTCTGGGGGGGGATTGTGCCGCTGGCGGTGCTGGTGCTCATTTCCTTCATCCCCTATTTCTTCCCCCAACCTGCCAAAGGCGAACTTGGGCATTGGTTTCCGAAGGGGAACCGCCTCGCCCAGGCAGTGGCTTTGTTCATCCTGATCGCGATCATTGCCCTGACCATACTCGCTTTGCTGCCAGCCGCTTAACCCTGCATTATGCGCCGTTCTATCTTCCATGCCGCTTCAATCACTCTCCTGCTCAGCCTGCTCATCGCAGCCTGGCAGGAAAGCCGGCATCCGCAACCCATTGTCCTGACCCCCAGTCTGACCGGGCAGGCGGAATACTGTCTCACCTGCCACTCGGATCTGCCCCAGATCAGCAACTCGCATCCGGTTCAAACCTTTGGCTGTGTGCTCTGTCATGGCGGTGAGCGCCTGGCCCTGGACGCGAACCTGGCACATTCCACCCTGCGCGGCGGCAGGAACCCTGCGGATTTCTCGGTCGTGCAGGCCTCCTGTGGAGGCGCCAATTGCCACAGTGGCACGGCGGAAAGTTTCAACAACCACATCCAGCGCGCCACCACCAGCATCCAGGCTACTTATGCCGGCGCCATTGCCAGCATCCGTTATACCTTCGGCGCTCAACCGGATCTGACCGGCCGTCTGGGGATATTCGCCGTCCAGGTGCCTGCCAGCACCAGCGGCATCACCGCATTGGCAGCCTTTGATCCGGCCATCGAAACCAATCCTTTTGTGCAGGCTTTCGGTCAGAACTGTCTCACCTGTCATCTTTCCGCCCAACCCATCCAGACCGGCAGCCGCTACGACCATTTCACCGGTTGTTCAGCCTGCCACACTCCCACCCAATCCGGCGACCTGAACAGTGTGAACACCGGCACAGCCACTCAAGTCCACAAGCTGACCACTGCCATCGCATATTCCCAGTGCGATACCTGCCACAACCGCGGCAACTACGACCTGCGCACGATGACCTTCCAGCCCCGCGCCGACCTGCCCGCCGACCAGCTGCACGATTACTATCAGCCCATTGCCCAGTTCACAAAATGCGAATACAGCCTCGATTGCGTGGATTGCCATACCCGCACCGAGGCCATGGGGGATGGCAGCCTGTACGGCAGCAAGAAAGACATCCAGTATATCCAATGCAAAACCTGCCACGGCACCTCCACCGAACTGCCGCAGGTCAAAACGCTGACCGACCCGAACGATCTGGCCTTCCGCCTGGCGTTGCTCAACCCGGTGGTTGACCTGAAGCTGGGCGACACGCTCCTGTTCACCGCCAAGGGCGAACCGCTCTGGAACACACGCCTGCTGCCGGATGGCACCTACCAGTTGGTTGGAAAAGTCACCGGCCAGGTCTTCCCTTTTAAACCCGTCTTGGGTAGTGGCTGCACCCAGAATGGCGTAAACCAGACCTCCGCTTATTGTCACACCTGCCACTCGGTGCAACGGTAAATAATGTCGGATATCTCCCGTCGCGACTTTTTAAAACTTGCCGTGAAAGCCACCTTGGCAGCCTGCAGCCTGCTTGGATTGGACGGGTTGATCCGCTTCCTGGATACGCAGACCGATCCGGCCCCACAGACCGACTTCGACCTTGGCCCGGCCTCCAGTTATGCCGTCGGTTCGCGCAGCCTCCGTCCTGAGATCCCGGCCGTTATCATGCGCACGGAAAGCGGGTTCACCGCCCTCAGCCTGGTCTGCACCCACCTGGGATGCACGGTGGAAAGCAAGCCGGAGGGTTTTACTTGCCCGTGTCATGGCTCCCGGTTCGACCCGCAAGGGCAGGTGCTGCGCGGCCCGGCTCAAAAGCCGCTCAATTCCCTGCGCACCAGTATCACTTCCGATGGGAAGTTGCACGTATATACAATTTGGTCCATTGGGAATTAGCGAAGCGGGGCAGGAAACAGGCTGACGGCGCGGCGAACACAGTGCGTGTATAGCTGCATGGTAGGTGTGCAGCGCCCGCCGACCTGCGCATCGCCCGACCCTCACCCGCCCGCTCGCTTACC
>CAIKOL010000225.1 GCA_903829085.1 uncultured Anaerolineales bacterium
AGGTATCCGGGGTTGCCCAGCCCAGTCTCGCTAGGGTCACCGGTCAAAACCCGGTTGTCAGTGAGCACCCGATAAAAAGTGATGCCGTCATACCAGCCATTGGATGCCAGAAAAACAAAATTATTGACTGCCTGGGGAGCTTTCTCTGGGTAGAGCTGGAGTACTACATCGCCTTTGGCTGTGTGCAGGGTGACGATGTATTGTTTGAGTGGGTCAATATTCTCGGGTGGGCAGGCACTGAACTGGCGGGCCGACAGCGCGTCCATGCGTACCACCGTATCCAAACTGGCAAAATCAGCTAGAGAAGTGTAACGTGAAGTGCTGTTTACGAACAACAACGGCGGTGCAAATGGTTGAACTCCAGTAGTAAACTGGATGGCTTGCTGAAGGCGAAGGGCCACCACCGGACCTCCGAAATCCGACCGGAACTGGGCCGGGTCCATACCCAGACCAGCAGCTTGCGCTTCTACCCAGGTTTCGAAATCGGCTGGGGATGATGCGGTCCATTCAGATTGTTTCTCAAAGAGCAGGTCATGCATCTCCCAGAATTTACCTTGCAAGTCTGCTGCCTCCACAGCCTGGATGGCCAAGCTGTCTTTGTCGCGATCCGTTTGTGGGGAATGCAGGTAAATGATGCGCACATCATTCGGATGTGCCAGCCGTATCTGTTTCAGGCTTGCGGCCAGAAAGGCGCACGACAGGCACTGGTAATCGCTGAAAGCGATGATGGTAACAGGAGCATTTAGCGGTCCGCTCACATGGCCTCGATCCTCGTAAGAGCCTCCCAGGGTCGCTTCGGGTGTGACCGGGTAGTGCAGCAATGTGCAAGCCATTGACGCAAGCCTGACAGCGAGGGTGGAGGTCGGTTCCAGGCTGGGGGTTGCCAAGGGAACAGGATTAGAAGAAACTGGGGCAGGAGAGCAAGAAGCCAGGATGAAGATAGTAACCAGTACGATCACGAGAAGTTTATACATTGAAGTCCATCCTCAAGGAGATACTGCTGCCTGGAGCTGCTGGAAAGAGTCCATCTGAGAGATGGTTTTCAAAAAAGCGGCCAGGGTTCCACTTTGCGCCCGCAGAGCACGTACTGCCGGACCGACCGGGTCTTCGCCTGCCGCACCACCGGGTGTTTCGGCATATGCCCCGTAGAAAGCAAAGTAGGCCTGGTTGAGTTTACGGATGGCGTAGCCATTTTGCCAGAAGAAGAGGCGGCGTTGTTCCATGTAAGCCTCAGCGTCTGTGATCTTACCCTGGGCAAGCAATTCGTCCACGCGGACGCGGGTGACGTGCATCTCGGCATTGAAATTAAAACCAGTAACGGCAGGGCTGGGTGGCAGGCTGACGGTTTGAACGCCGTACTCAGCAGCCAGTTCGGGATAGTAGCGTTTAAGCACGAGCACAGATATTTCATGCCCAGAGATGGATGCAGTGGTCTCATTCATTGTGCGCAATTCGGGGGAGGTATCGTAGTTCAAACCGAGCGGTCGCAGGGTTAACCAGTTATGGGTCCATTCATGGGCGATGGTATCGGAGAGCCAATCAAGGGCGGTGTTGCGCATAACCATAGTTGGGTAGGATCCGATGCCTCCCACTGGCACCACCAGCGAGGAGACGTTCAGACCGGAATCCACCTTGAACTCGAGGCTGATCTGCTGATCCACACTTAGATCGGGCAGGAGGGAAATGGTGGCATCCTGTTGGATCTTAGCGCGTGGGGAAATAACCAGATTGTAGGGTAGGGGGGAAAAGTGGAACAGGACCGGGGGCAGCGGCTGCCCTCCGGTGGTCAGCCCCAAATCTGCAAGAGTGGCAGAGATCTGTTCTTGAAGGACAGCTTCAGCCAGAGGGGCAAGCTGCTGCTGATGGTCATAAAGAGCGTTGAGTTGAGCACGCAGGGCAAGCGAAGCTACCGCGGGTTTGGTGACCTTGGGGTCGCTGTACAAAAAATTAAGCCGGTTTTCACTGGAGAGAATATTGTCCATCAGGCGTAGAAAATCCACCACGATCTGATGGCGGGCGGTTTCGGTGAAATAAAAGGGAGTACCAAGGGTGGCTTGGTCCAGCTTGACAGAAAAAGCTTCCAGCGTCCAGGAAACGTAATCGAACTCGACTGCACGGGTGTAGCGGCGGGCAGCTTCGGATGGTTTGGAGGAGACCAGCAAGCTACTACCACCCAGAAGGCCGGCAAAGAAGATGGC
>CAIKOL010000226.1 GCA_903829085.1 uncultured Anaerolineales bacterium
ATTACGAAGGCTCGGAACTCGAAGCGAAGGTGACCGTCACCGACATGCTGCGCCGCCAGTGGCAGGAGATCATGGAGGTGGTCTACAAGGACGCTTCGGGACAATACCCCGGCAAGACCATTGTGTTTGCCATGACGCAGAAACACGCCCTGCGCCTGGAGGAAGCCATCAACCAGGTCTTCCCGCAGTTCCCCGGCATGGCGCGCGTCATCACCTACAGATCGAATTACCGCAGCACCTACCTCAAAGCCTTCAATAAGGAAGACCGACCGCGCATTGCCATCTCGGTGGACATGCTCGATACGGGCGTGGATATCCCCGAAGCGGTCAACCTGGTCTTCATGAAGCCGGTGCAGTCGCCGATCAAGCTGCAGCAGATGATCGGGCGCGGCACACGCAGCCAGGCGGCCTGCCGCAGGCTGGAATTGCTGCCCAACTTCGAGAAGAAGGAATTTCTCATCATCGACTTCTGGGACAATAATTTCAGCCGGGATGCCAAGGAAGCGCCCGACAATACCACGCCGGTGATGGTGCGGGTCTTCAATACGCGCCTGAACCTGCTGGAGACCTACCTGGATGACCAGCAAAACCCCGAATGCCGCAATGTCATCAAAGACCTGCGCGGCATGCTTGCCCGCATCCCGACCGGGTCGCTTTTGGTGAGGCGGGCCATGCCCGAGATCGAAGACGCCTGGCAGGACGGTTTCTGGAATTATCTTTTCCCGGGCAGTATCAAGAAACTGCGCGAAAGAGTGGGCCCGCACCTGCGCTACGCGGCGGACGTGGACGTATCCGCCGAGACTTTCATTAACAAGATGGAACGCCTGAAACTGGCGCGCCGCAGCGGCCAGGAGGCGCACGAGATTGCCCAATCCATCGCCGAAGAGGTCATGCGGCTCTCTGAAAATATCCTGGACAAACACCAGGTGGCCCTGCGCAGCAAGTCCATTCCCCCCAGCCTGGAAACGGCAAGTTTTGACGAACTGGATGAGATCCGGGATGGCCTGGCGCGTGAAATGAAGAACAAATCCAGCCGGGAAGACCCGCTGGTGATCGATTACCTGCGGGATTTCATCGCCGTGCGCGGCTACATCCTGCTGACCAAACGCGGGGAGCAGATGTACGTGGAGGAATACCGCCGCCTGGTAGAACAGCGCATCCTGGACCTGGTTGCCAACCACCCGACCGTGCATGCCATTCAACGCGGCGAGCCGGTGACCGATGAGCAACTGCTGGAACTCGAGCGCAGCCTGCACAGGGAACTTGGAGAGGGTGACCTGGAAGTTACGCCTGAAAATATCCGCAAGGCCTTTGGCGGATTGAAGGTGGACAGCTTCCTGGCCTTCGCCCGCCAGGTGCTGGAATTGGAGGCTTTATCCGATTACCAGGAGGTGGTGCAGCGGCAATTTGAAGGCTACATCACACAACACCAATTTAACGCCGACCAGATCCGCTTCCTGCGCGCCGTGCAGAGCGTGTTCCTGGAGAAGCGCAAGCTGGTGACGGCTGACCTGTACGAGCCGCCCTTGACGAATTTTGGGGCGGATGCGGTGGAGAAGTGGTTTACGGAGAAGGAAGTAAAGGAAGTGGTTGAATTTGCAAATCGGTTAGCCGTATAATCATCGTCAAAAAGGTTATTATGCCCAGATCAAATCGTAAAAAGAAATTTCTAGTATTTCTAAGCCATGCAAATGAAGATAAGCCCACGATACGGGAGTTGTGTCAACGTTTGAAAGCGGATGGATTTGATCCTTGGGTAGATGAGGAACGCATTTTACCTGGACAAGATTGGAAATTAGAAATTGAGCAGGCATTGATGAAAAGTGGCGCAATTGCGGTATGTTTTTCTACGAAATCATTAGTAAAAGAAGGTTACGTTCAGCGTGAATATAAGAAAGCACTAGACTATCAAACAGAAAAACCAGTGGGAACTATTTATGTTATACCCGTTCGCTTAGATAATTGCGAAATACCGTTTTTCCTAAGAGACTTGCAATGTGTTGATTATCCATCAGGATATGAAAAGCTTTTGGAATCACTTAAAATACGCGCAGATAAATTCGCATTAGTCCAAAGTTCACAAGCCAAAGGCAGAGAATATCCCAAACAAATCCAAATACCGTTGAAAGACAATATTGAAAATGGGTTTAATGTTGCTTCAAGGCAAAGATATCTTGATGCATTAGATTCGGCTCGATTTTTAAAACAAACTACTTATGAAAATGTCCCTTTGTTGAACGTGTTATACGCCAAAGCTCAGCTTTTTATGACATTAGCATTCGGCGATACTATCGTTGTTAGTGAGAATCAG
>CAIKOL010000227.1 GCA_903829085.1 uncultured Anaerolineales bacterium
GGCAAGTACCTTGACCGTATCCGCGCTGCCATTGGGATGGAGGCGCATGCGCAGCCCCGCGCTTGCCTGGCTGGATACCACGACCGTCAGGCCCGCGGCTGGAGGCACAGGGGTGCCTGCTCCACCCTTCGGAGACTCGCTGCCCGGTTTCAGTTCCACGTACCAGGCAGCCACGAAACCGCGGTTGCCGCTCCCATCCTGCACATTCAGCCACTGGTTCTGCTGCCCAATCTTGGGCAGCGCCTGGGCTTCCAGCTCGATCACAGCCAGTTCCGCCCCCGCCTGCACCACGGTTACGGTGCTGGCGTTGACATTCGCCAGCGAGCGCATCCGCAGGCCGGCTGCTCCAACGCTTTTGGAGACGATCACCGCCAGTCCGGTCGGGGTGGGAGGAACCGGCGCCGGGGGTGGAACAGGCGCTGGAGGCGGGGTGGGCGCAGGTGCAGGCGCTTCTTCCACTTTGTCCACATACCAGGCCGCGATGTAACCGCTGGCTCCGCTAGAATCCCTGACCTGCAGCCACTGATCCAGCAGGCCAAGCTTCGAGAGCACCACTGCGTCAGGTTCCAGGCAGCGCAGCAGGGCTCCGGCAGGCTCGATGGTCACGGTATCCGAGCTGGTGCTGGGAGCCGAGCGCAGGCGCAGACCGGCGGTCATGTTGAGCTGGACGCACACCAGCAGCCCGCTGCCAGGCGGAGGCGCGGGGGGTAGCGGGGGCTGACCAAGAGCCTCGTACCAGACCACGGCAGTGATCACCTGGCTGAGTGGTCGGCCAAATCCAAAACGACTGGCGAGACTGACCGGGGTGCTGTCGGAGGGTTGCGGGAAAGGGTCGAGCATCAGGTAATCGTCCCCCTGGCGGGCAGTCAGCACCACCCAGTGGTTTTGCAGGCCGGGGCTGGGGGAACGGTCTACTTCAATGATCAGCGGCTGGCCCGCATCCAGGGAGGTGTTGATGGCCTCCAGCGGCGCGGGTTGGTCGCGACAGATGATGATGTTCCGGAAAACGATCTTCGGAAAAGCCCGCGTCAACCCACCCCAGACGATCAGCCCGCCCAGGAAGCCATTGCCGTTGCCCATATCCTTGAATTTCTTATTCAAGGTGGAGGGGGTTTCAGTAAAGCCATACCCGTTGACCAGCATGACCAGGCAGGTAAGCGTGCAACCATCCGTGCCAATGCTGATGGTATTGTCGAAGCCAAGGATTTCATCCTTCCAGCGCGGGTCACGCTGGGAGAGGATGGTGGGGCTGAATGACATGGGGCACCTCCTTGTGGATCTCTTGCATCCTTTCAATAAACAGGGGAACTGCCTGCGCCCCTCGTTTATTGAGACGCTACGATGTCCTCATTATAGGGAATGTGGGGAGCTTGTGCAAGTGGGGAAATAAAAACAGCTCCGGCTTCGTAAAGAAACCGGGGCTGTTATCAGATTATTCCAGCTTCCCGGTCGTCAGCGCCATCTTCACCTCTCCGATGGCCTTGGTGATCTGGATCTCGCGCGGGCAGGCCATGGTACAGTTGAAAACGGTATGGCAGCGGTAAACGCCCCACACCTCGTTCAGGATCTTGAGGCGCTCGGCGGCGGCCTTGTCACGGCTGTCAAAGATAAAGCGGTGAGCTGCCACGATGGCCGCCGGCCCGACATATTGCTCGTTGGCCCAAAAAGACGGGCAGGAGGTGGTGCAGCAGGCGCACAGGATGCACTTGGTGGTGTCGTCGAAAATGGCGCGCTGCGCGGCGCTTTGGGTGCGTTCCTTTTCCGGTTCGGGTTCATCGTTGATCAGCCAGGGCTTGACCGATCGGTAATGTTCGAAGAACGGCTCCATATCCACGATCAGGTCCTTGATCACCCGCAGGCCCAGCAGGGGTTGGACGATGATCGTCGCTCCGGTGTCACGCACCAGGGTTTTACAGGCCAGACGGTTGAACCCGTTGATCCGCATGGCATCCGACCCGCAAATACCGTGGGCGCACGAGCGGCGGAAAGATAATGTACCGTCCTGGTAGCCTTTCACTTTTTCAAGCAGGTCCAGTACCCGGTCGGTCTCAATCGCCTCCAGTTTGTAGGTCTTGTAGGAGGGCTTTTTATCCTTTTCGGGGTTATAGCGGAAGACTTTGATTGTCACTTCCATGGCGGCCTCCTAGTAAGTCCGTACCTTTGGTTCGTACTTGGTAAGCACCACCGGCTTGTATTTAAGGTCGATCTTGCCGGTCTCATCCACCCAGGCCATGGTGTGCTTCAGCCAGTTCTTATCGTCGCGGTCGGGGTAATCCTCCCGCGAATGGCCTCCCCGGCTCTCGGTGCGCGCGATCGCTGAAACGGTGGTCAGCTCAGCCAGGTCGAGCAGGTTGCCCAGTTCCCAGACATTCATCAGTTCCATGTTGAAGATCTTCCCGGTATCGGTCACCGAGACATGCTGGTAGCGCTCCTTGAGCTGGCGGATCACCTGCAGGGCATTCTCCATACCCTTGCCGGAGCGGAAGATGCCCATATCATCGAACATGACTTTCTTCATCTTAGTGGAGATATCGAAAGCGTTCTCTTTTCCGCTGGCATGGCGGATGCGCTCGAATTGGGAACTGGCGAATTCGGTTGGATGCTCGGGCAGGGGTTGGAAGGGAGCCTCCTTGGCATACTCGGCGGCGCGCAGCCCGGCATGTTTACCAAAGACCACCAGGTCGAGCAGCGAGTTGGTGCCCAGCCGGTTGGCCCCGTGTACCGAGACACAAGCGCATTCTCCGGCGGCATACAGGCCGGGGATGGTGGTGTTCTTCTCGTCCAGGATGGTTTCGCCGTATTTGTTGGTCGGGATGCCTCCCATGGCATAGTGGGCGGTCGGTTGGATGGGCATCAGTTGGGTAATGGGATCCACGCCCAGGTAGACCCGGCAAAAGTCCACGATGTCGGGTAATTTCGCCAGGATCTCCTCGCCGGTGACCGTGTAAGGCGAACCGTCCTTGTTCGTGCGTCCGTCCAGTGCGGCGTATCTGTTGACGCTTTCAGGGCGCACGTCCAGGTAAACATAATTCTGACCGTTGGCCCCGTTGCCATCCCGAATTTCCATGTAGATGGCGCGGCTGACCACGTCACGCGAGGCCAGGTCTTTGACCCGGGGGGCGTATTTCTCCATGAAGCGTTCGCCCTTGCCGTTGATCAGGATGCCTCCCTCGCCGCGCACACCCTCGGTGATAAGGATGCCGAGTTTATAAATGCCGGTGGGGTGGAACTGGAAGAATTCCATATCTTCCAACGGCAGGCCGCGCCGCATGATTACAGCCGGGCCATCGCCCGTGAAGGCATAGGCATTGGAGGTGATCTCCCAGATGCGCCCGTGCCCGCCGGTGGCAAAAATGACCGCCTTGGCGTGGAAAACGTGCATTTCGCCGGTGGCAAGCTCGATGGCCACCACGCCAGCCGCCGCGCCGTTAACCATCAGCAGGTCCACCACCTGGAATTCATCGAAGAAGTTGACGTTGTTCTTCATGCACTGCTGGTACAGGGTCTGCAGGATCATGTGACCGGTGCGGTCGGCGGCATGGCAGGCGCGCTTGACCGGTTTACCGGTGACGTTATTGGTGTGCCCGCCAAACGGGCGCTGGGAGATCTTGCCTTCCGGCGTCCGGTCGAAGGGCAGGCCCATGTGTTCCAGTTCGTAGACGGCCTGGACGGCTTCATTGCACATGAATTCGATGGCATCCTGGTCGCCGAGGTAATCCGAGCCTTTTACGGTATCGTAGGTGTGCCATTCGGGATGGTCTTCTTCCTCGCTGCCAAGCGCCGCGCCGATGCCTCCCTGGGCTGTGCCGGTATGCGAACGGGTGGGATAAAGCTTGGTGATGATGGCGGTCTTGGCGGTGCGGGAGGCGTACAGGCCGGCCATCAAGCCGGCTCCCCCTGCGCCAATAACGATGACATCAAATTGATGCGTTTTCATAGTGTGCTCTTCACGTATGCTGTGCATGGTGTGCTCTTCACGTATGCTGTGCATGGTGTGCTCTTCGCGGTTGCTGTGCATGGTGTGTTCTTCGCTGTTGCTGTGCATTGTGCTGCTCCTAGGAAGTCAAGATCACGTAGATGCCGATGGCACTCATAACCACCCAGACCACAAGAACCAGGCCGCGCAGCAAGTTGCGTACCCAGGTACGGGAGATGTAATCTTCGAGAACATTTAACAGGCCGTGCAATCCATGTCCCCCGGCAAACAGGAGCATCAGGATGCCCATCACGTTCCAGAAAATGCCTTTCCAGGTGTCAACGTTCGGGATGTTGGTGTTGACCACATGGTTGGGGTTCGGCATGAAAGCCCAGCGCATCAGGTCAGCCACGCTCATGTTCTGGCGGGCGCTCATCAGCAGGGCAGCCGTGACACCCACGATGGCGATCAGGTACATCCCCAGGGCAGACAGGCGGGTGAACAGCCACATCAAATAGTCAAAATTGAAACCCTTTTGGGGGGCGGTTCTAGGGTGCTCTTTCATTTTTCTAGCCTCCCAATCCACTGCGGATGATGACGAAAAGGGCAATGCTGTAAATTGGCAGGAAAACCAACCATTCGATCCAGATGGCTTCGCGCTGGTATTCGATCAGTTTTGGCCATAGATCCAGGATGACGATGCGCAGGCCGTTGATGGCATGGAACAGCGCGCAGAAGAAAATGTAGATCTGGAAGATCCAGGACTCGTAGATGGAATTGATGAATAGCCCTGTACTCGATCCCCAGGCCTGGTTGGAGAGATAACCCGCCAGGATGTGCAGGGCGACAAAAATGACGATACTCAGGCCGCTGATCCTGTGCAGGTAATAGGTCAACATCGGGCCTTTGCCTTGATATCGCAGGCCTTCCATGAGGCCGACATTCCTTTTAAGACCCATCTACTCCTCCTTAAAACAAGTTGTCCTTGCGAGCCGCGATCACCTGAAATAGCGCAGCAATCCCCCCTGCAAGCGAGGAACTGCCATGCCTTTCGGAGTTACCGACTCGATGCGGCTCCTCGCAGCGACACAAGGATTTTAACACAGTCTATTATCCCATCCTCGTTTATTTCGATAAAAGTGACAATACTCATGGATTATTCGTTCCAGACATCCTCTTGGGGAAGGATGAATCGTCTTTATAATCATATGGTGGCATGTTTTCAATAAGCAGGAGAGGCAGGGGCCTCACCCCACTTCCCGGATAACTGAAGCGCCAAATAATCCGCACATTGCAGCTTTCTATTGTACAATCTATCCATCCCAGTTCAGGAGGTTCGCATGGCAGGTTCTCATAACATCAGCCGCCGCGATTTTATCAAGATCACCACGGCGGCGGTGGGCACATTCATCGGTGCGGCAGTTGGCTTGCCGGCCATCGCCTACCTGATCGATCCGGCCCTCAAGTCAGGCAGTACGGACGCCTGGATACCATTGGGAAAACTTGATTCTTTCGTGGTTGGTACACCCACCCCGGCTTCTTTCACCCGCAGCACTGTGAATGGCTGGGAGAAAACAGTCAATAGTTACGGCGTGTTTGTACTACGCACCTCGGAGACAGACACACTGGTGCTTTCCAATAAATGCACCCACCTGGGCTGCCATGTCAACTGGAATACGGACAAGCAGGAATACATCTGTCCCTGCCACGACGCCCAGTTTGGTTTGGAAGGCCAGGTTCTGGGCGGCCCGCCGCCCCGCCCGATGGACCGTTATTCCGGCGACCAGGTCAAGGTCACAGACGGTACGTTGTTGATTCATTTCATGGGAGGCTGACAATGATCTGGAAAAAGCTCTTTGCCTGGCTGGATGAACGCCTCTCCCTGACCGAACTGTACAAGGCCACCCTCGACCGCCCCGAGCCCAAGGGCAACTGGTGGAATACGCTTGGCTCGGCCAGCCTGTTCCTGTTCCTGCTCCAGGGTGCCACCGGTATTTTCCTGAGCGTGTACTATACCCCCTCGCCAGACCACGCCTACGACAGCATCCAATACATCATGAATAATGTCGCCTTCGGCTGGTTGATCCGAGGTATCCACCACTGGGGGGCTACCCTGATGGTGCTGGTCGTCTTCATTCACATGCTGAGGGTCTTTGTAACCGCCTCCTACAAATATCCACGTGAGCTCACTTGGTTGATCGGCGTGGGCCTGCTCCTGTGCACCCTGGGGATGGGCTTTACCGGGTACCTGCTGCCCTGGGACCAGAAAGCCTACTGGGCCACCACGGTTGCCACCTCCATTGCCGGCAGCGTCCCCTGGGTTGGGCCTTTCATTATGAGAGCCTTGCGCGGCGGTACCGACCTGAGCGCACTGACCTTAAGCCGGTTCTTCGCGGCCCATATCTGGATGCTCCCCGCAGTACTGGCCGGGCTGATCGGCACCCACATATACCTCATAATTAAGCACGGTGAATCAGAATTCCCGGGTAAGGACGATTAGAGGAGCACGGACATGAAAGAAGAACACAAGAAGAACGTCCTCCAAAAATACAAGATCGCCCTGCAAAAAGGCGAGCGTTTCTGGCCGGATAGCATTTTCAAGGATTTGCTGGTTTCCCTGGCGATTTTTATCCTCCTGATCATGCTGGCCACCTTCATCGGCGTGCCGGGTGAACCAAAGGCTGACCCCAGCGATTCTTCCTTCGTCCCAAAACCGGAGTGGTACTTCCTGTTCCTGTTCAAGTTCCTGGCCGTTTACGGACAGATCCCGCTGCTGGGAAAGATCGAGTGGATCGCCACCGCGGCCATCCCCGGGCTGGTCATCTTGCTTCTGTTTGCCCTGCCCTTCTTTGACAGGAACCCTTACCGTCACTATTCCCGGCGCAGCATGGCGCTGAGCATCATGGGGGTCTTCGTGGTAAGCATGGTCATTCTAACGGCCATCTCCGGCGTCCCTGCCATCTCCGGGAACGGCGGCATGTCTGCCATGACGCTGCTGCAATTCCTGACCGGCCTGGTGATCCCGACCTTGGCCTATATCATCATTATTGGATCATCCTTCCTGCCGAAAAAATCCGGGCCGTTCACCAGCCGTCTGCAAAAATGGACGGCTGTGACTGCAGCGGTGCTAATGGTGCTGGTGGCAGTTGGAGTGGTGCTCCTGGCTCCGCCAGCCGCGGCAGGCACTGAAACCACGCTGGCAACCACGCTCCCCGAAAAGATCGCTCTCGGGCAGGATTTGTATTCGATCAACTGCACCGAATGCCACGGTGCCGACGGTGAAGGCGGCATCATCCAGGGGGTGGAAGGGTTGGAGGGCTTCAATATGAAAGCCATTCACAGCCAGGATGAGATGTACACCCGCTCAGACCAGACCATGAATGATATTGTCTCTTACGGGCAGCCGGACCTGGGGATGAATCCCTTCGGCAAAGCCTATGGCGGCGGGCTCTCAACCAGCGAGATCGATGCCCTGGTGGCCTTCATGCGCTACACCTGGGATGACCGCGCCGAACTGCCTGCCGGGGCGATCAGTTCCATCCCGGCGTTGAATGCGGACGAGGTGCCCTCCTGGGATGTCCACATCCAGCCACTGGTCAAGCGCTACTGCGTTTCGTGTCACCGGGCCGGCAAGGAAAACAACAACTACCTGATGACCTCCTACGCTGAGATGCTGAACACCGGCGACAATGCCCCGCTGATCACCGCCGGCGACCCCCAAAGCCTGTTGCTGAAACTGGCCAACGGGCAGGAAGGCCTGGACCCGATCACGGGCAAGACCATCCGCCAGATGCCGCCCACGAAACTGCTTGATCCAAAATATGTGGATATGCTCACCCGCTGGGTGATGGCAGGCATGCCGCAGACAGCCGACGAAGCTTCGAAGCTGACGGTGGTTCCACTCCCCGGTGAAGCCATCAATCTCACCGGTGACCCGGTCGCAGGCTTGACCGTCTTCGAGGCGCAATGCGTCAAATGCCACGGGGAAGCCGGCATACAAGGTGTTGAAAATCCCGGCTCAGACGATGGCAGTGTCCCATCCTTGAATCCGATCGATCCGGAAATCAAGAATGCGGATCTCCTGATCTTTGCCACCAACCTGGACCTGTACATCCAGAATGGTTCCGCCCCGGGAGGAACCAGCCCCAAACTAACGATGCCCTCTTTCGGCACGCAAGGCATTCTGACCCAGCAACA
>CAIKOL010000228.1 GCA_903829085.1 uncultured Anaerolineales bacterium
ACGTGAGCCACAACCTCATCCTGGCTGTCAACCTGCAGACATTGCCGAACAGTATTACCGTCTCACACAAACACGCCCAAATCACCTTTTCTGAAGGACATTATTTTCTCGAGCCGCTGGCGGAAAACAACCCTGTCCTTCTGAATGGCAAGGAGCTGCCGCCCGGCAGCCGGCGCGAGATTAAAAGCGGGGATAAGATCGCGATCGGAAAACACAGGATCGGAATGACCTTTGAGGCCCAGCGCGACGCGGCTCCGACCCAAATTGACGCGCTCCCACAGGCTGCGAAAATGACACCGCCAACCCCAAAACAGGTTGCCCCGGAGAAGGACAGTTCGCAGCCCGAAGTAGCCTCCGCAGTTCCGGCATCGGGTGAAGCCCCCGCGGCTTACCTGGTGATCGAAACCTGTACGGTGGTGGACAACATAGGCCAGAAGCTGGTCCTTGAGCAATACCCTTTCCTCCTGGGCCGCAACCTGCCCCTGCTGAGTGGCGAGAAGGAGATTTCGCACCGGCATGCGGAAATAACTTACGATCCACAGGCCAGGAAATTTACCATCACGGATCTTAAGAGCACCAATGGGGTATCGGTGGACGGCAAACCCATTGAACCCGAAAAACCTGTGGAGATCAAGCCAGGTGCGAAGATTGGTTTGGGAAGAATTGTCACTCTGCGATTTAAAAAATAACCTCAAGCCAGGCGACACTGCAGAATAAATTTATTGGATACAAGGAGATTTTCATGGAAAGCCTAATCGGAAAAACCCTGGGACATTACAAAGTGCTTGAACTGCTGGGTCAAGGGGGAATGTCCACGGTCTATAAAGCCTATGATACCAATCTGGATCGGGAAGTGGCGATCAAGATTATCCGCCGGGATGCTTTCCCGCCTGAACAAACAGACCAGCTTCTAAAGCGATTTGAGCGGGAAGCCAAGGCCCTGGCTCACATGGTCCACCCGCATATCGTAAACATCATTGATTACGGCAGTCAGGAGAACAACCCCTACCTGGTGATGAATTACCTGTCCGGAGGTTCCTTGAAGGATAGAATGGGCAAGCCGATCGCCTGGCAGGAAGTTGCCCTCTTGCTGGAGCCGATCGCGGAAGCCCTGGATTATGCCCACAGCCTGGGCGTTGTCCATCGGGATGTCAAGCCGGGCAATATACTGCTTACCGAGCGCGGCCAGCCCATGCTGACAGATTTTGGCGTTGCCAAACTTTTGGAAAGCGAGGATGCCCAAACCTTGACGGGGACAGGCCTTGGGATCGGGACACCAGAATACATGGCTCCCGAACAGTGGTCAGGGAAAGTCAGTCCTCAGACGGACATATATTCGCTGGGGGTGGTATGCTACGAAATGATCACAGGTAAAAAACCATATATCGCGGCTACCCCGGCCGAGATTCTGCTCAAGCAGGCAACTGAACCGCTGCCAGAGCCGAGGACCTTTGTGACCGATTTGCCTGAAAAAGTGGAACAGATCCTTAAAAAGTCCATCGCCAAAAATCCATCAGACCGCTATGCCACGATGGGTGAATTTGCCACCGCCCTGGCTGATGTGCAAGGGCGGAGAGCAGAAGTACAGCCAGCTCCAGGAGTATCAAAGGACAAAGCCGGGCTCCCGCCAGGGTCGGCAGCCGAAGCCACCCGGGTAAACCGGCTTGCCGAGACGGCTCCTGTCAGGATGGAAACGACCCGCAAGCCTGGCTTCAAGCTCACCTGGAAGGTATGGCTGCCTGCAGCCGTGCTGATCCTTTTGGCAGTCCTGGGTGTGGTTTTCGGTGGTGGATTGATCAATCCGGGAAAGCCGGTTGCAAATACGCCTCCCTCCACCTCCACCAGCGTTCAGGTATCGACGGACACGATCCTTCCAACCACCCAGGCCACCCAGGTGTCGATCCCGGCTTCACCGGTAATTCTGTCCATCTGGGATGATTACTATTCAGGGAGTTCTGAAGATACCACGTTCAAGACCATCGTAGCTGAGTACACGAGTGCCCACCCCAATGTAACCATCAAGGTGACCGAGATGTCATCAGACCAGATCTTCACAAAATACGAAGCGCAGGTTGCAGCCGGTACAGGGCCGGATATGTTCACCTCCGACTCTCGCGCTCTGGGCAATGAAGCCCGTGCCGGTTTGATCGCTCCGATCGACAACCTGGTCACAGGCAAGCTGGATGGGTATACGCCGGTGAGCATTGAAACGGCTACAGTGAATGGCAAAATTTATGCCGTGCCCGGCATCGCCAGGGCATTAGGATTGTATTACAACAAGAGTACGATCCCGAATCCTCCCCAAACCACGACAGATCTGCTCAACCTGGTTAATTCAGGCAAGAAACTTGGCTTGCTCAACAGCGATTACGATTTGTATGGATTCTGGAGCGCCTTCGGTGGTACGCTGATGGACAGTTCCGGCAAGTGTATTGCCGATCAAGGCGGCTTTGCAGATGCACTGCAGTACTTCGTCACCCTCAAGAATAGCGGGGCGGAGTTTGATACCGATCAGACCAAGATTGAGAATGCTTTTCTTAACGGCCAACTGGATATGATCATCGGTGGCTCATGGGAGATCCACAATCTCAGAAATGGCCTTGGCACCAACCTGGGTTTGGTGGCTCTGCCGGTTGGGCCGAAAGGCCCTTCCAAATCCATGATAGACATCAGTGGATGGTATTTTAATCCGAAAAGCACGAATCAACAGGCTGCCGTGGATTTTGCCCTGTACGCTTTCAGCAGTCACGGCCTGACCCTGTTTGCGAACAATGTTGGAGATGCGATTGCCCGCACTGATATAGCCTTCTCCGATCCTCTGGTGCAGGCTTTTACCGAGTATGCAGCCAGTGGTGAGCCCCGACCGGAAAATTTTGAATTTAACAACTACTGGGCTCCATTTGGCGACATGATCACCGCGGTTCTCGCCGGGAATACCACTCCACAGGATGCCGTTAAGACGGCATGCCAACAG
>CAIKOL010000229.1 GCA_903829085.1 uncultured Anaerolineales bacterium
ATTGACTTACCTCGTTCACCGGCCGGATTTCCCGGAACTCAAAGGGCTGCGGCTGCATGAGAGCTTGACGCCCCCTGACATGCTTTATACGCTTTCCCCGGACTGGTACCGACTTGATATGACCTCGGCTGATACTGCCCTCAAAGGCCAGGCAGTGCAGGAATATCGCAGCCAGTTACCTCTGCTGCGTAACCTGATGGAAAGCTTCGTGCGCGTCAATGAATTATTTACCCCCGTTACAGATGCGAACCTGGCAACTACCGTACACGGCGATCCGCTCAACCCGCCCTCTTGGATGGATGCTTCAGGACTGCCGATAGTGCCGGTGCAACTCGACCCGATAGCTGATTTTGCTACTCGACGCTTTCTCCCAGCTGGAGATTTGACTGCGGTCTATGCTGCCCGGGATGAACAGGGTAACCTGTTGGTTTGCACGCAGGTTCAGGGAGACACTATTCCTGAAATAACATATATTCTGCGCCTCAAAGCTTTGACCGACAACGGCATCATCGTTTTCCAGGCCCGTACGGGGCACACCCCAACAGGTTGGGTGTCATTGCATCGTTCGGATGTCTATGCCTGTGCCACGGTTTCCCTGTCCGATCTTGGAAATCCCTGGGCAATTTTCGTGGGAGCTGTCACCGAAAGTGCTGGGCGTATCGAGGATGAAACTGGCTGGCAGATGATCAATATTAAAAGGCCATAAGCATGCCAGACCTCAATGTCCGCCCCTATCAATCTGCTGACCGGCAGGCGGTTTTCCGTATCGGTGCAGATACCGCCTTCTTCGGGTCTCCCATCGAGGCCTACCTGGAAGATCGCACTGTTTTCCTGGATGCTTTCTATGCCTATTACACCGACCTCGAACCTGAACATGCCTGGGTGGCCACCGTGGACGGCGAAGTGGTTGGTTTCCTTGTCGGTTGTGTGAATACCCGCCTCCATAACCAGGCGCTCTGGTCCACGATCGCTCCTCGCCTGGCAGGTAAGTTGTTGCGCGGAAAGTATCATTTTGGGAAGCGTTCCCTGGCTTATTTCGTCGGTCTGCTGACAGGGCTGGTGCAAAAGGAATTCACTAGCGTCGATCTGGGTTTGTATCCTGCGCACCTGCATATCAATTTGGAATCTGAATGGCGCGGTTACAAGCTTGGCCAAAAGTTGATGGAAGCCTACCTCAGACAATTGCGCCTTTTG
This sequence comes from uncultured Anaerolineales bacterium, assembly GCA_903829085.1. GTDB lineage: Bacteria > Chloroflexota > Anaerolineae > Anaerolineales > Villigracilaceae > UBA877. The sequence continues at coordinate 1,195 of CAIKOL010000229.1, forward strand.
GGAATACCGGGTGTTTACCTGGATACCACCAGCCTAAACGAGGTTGCCTGCCGATTGTATGAGAAAATGGGCTTCCGACTGCTGGATGCTCGTCCCGACCGGTTTTGGGCAAAATGGTTTGGCTATCCAGTAGAAAATCGCTGTTATGGCTTAAAATTATGCAAGCCCCTTCCCTCGTTCACGCTTCGAACAAAGTAGGGGTTTGTGAAGTTGGCGGGTGGCTTGCCACCCGCCAACTTCCCGAACCCTTACTTTGTTTGAAGCGTGAACGAGGAAAGAGACTTGCATAATTTTAAGCCATAACAGCGATTTTCTACTGGA
>CAIKOL010000230.1 GCA_903829085.1 uncultured Anaerolineales bacterium
AGACCGGTTTACCTATCAGCGGATTGAATGAGGTGGATAAAGATATTCTGGTTTTCCAGGCCGGAACAAAAAAAGGCGACAAACCCGGTGAAGTGCTGACCAACGGGGGCCGTGTTTTAACTGTAGCGGCAACCGGCAAGACTCTAGATGAGGCCAGAAAAAAGATTTATAATAATCTCCCCAGGATTCACTTTGAAGGGATGCAATACCGGCAGGATATCGCCAAATTTTAAACCTGGTTGGGATTAGGAGACAAACTATGCCTAAAGTGGCTATTGTGATGGGATCAAAATCGGATGCTGAAACGATGCAACCGGCTGTGGAAATTCTTAAGATTTTCGGGATTGAATGCGACATCACGGTTATTTCAGCGCACCGAACACCCGACAAAGCCCGCGACTACGCTAAAGGTGCCCGCGAAAGAGGGATAGAAGTTATCATCGCCGCTGCCGGCGGGGCAGCCCATCTACCCGGTGTGATAGCCAGCTGGACCACGCTGCCAGTCATCGGAGTGCCTCTGGCCTCCAGTGAATTGAAGGGAGTGGATGCCCTTTACTCCATCGTCCAGATGCCCGGGGGAATACCGGTAGCCTGCGTCTCGGTGGGCAGCTGGGGAGTTAAGAATGCGGCCTACCTAGCTGCAGAAATCCTCGGACTCAAGTATAATAGCATAAGTGAAGCCTATGAAAAATATAGAACTGACCTGGCAAGGAGTTAAACCGTGATTGAGCGTTATTCGCGGCCCGAAATGAAAAAGGTCTGGTCTGACGAGAACAAATACAATAAGTGGCTGGATATCGAAATCGCTGTCTGCGATGCCTGGGCTGAAATCGGCGTCGTGCCACGCAAGGCTATCCCCCGAATCAAGATGGCCCGCTGCAATATGAAACGCATGGAAGAGCTTCTCAAAGAGACCCACCATGATATGACGGCCTTTCTGGGGTCAGTATCTGAGAGCGTTGGTGAAGACGCCCGCTATATCCACATGGGCCTGACCTCTTCCGACATCATGGATACAGCCACCAGCCTGCAAATGATGGAGGCCTGCGATATTCTGAGCGAAGGCATTAAAGAACTCATCGAAGTAATTGCCCGCCGGGCTATCGAATTTAAATACACTATTATGATCGGGCGCACTCACGGCGTACATGCCGAGCCGATCACTTTCGGGTTAAAACTGGCAGTCTGGCTGGATGAGATGCGGCGCAATCAACGCAGATTAGCTGATGCCAGAAAGATTATCGGGGTTGGTAAAATTTCGGGCGCGGTGGGGACTTATGCCACCGTCCCGCCTGAAGTCGAGGAAAAGGCCTGCGCAAAACTGGAGCTGCAACCTGCGCCTATCTCAACCCAGGTCCTGCAAAGAGACCGCCACGCCCAATTCGTCACCACCCTGGCTGTCATTGCCAGTTCACTGGATAAATTTGCTACCGAACTAAGAGCACTGCAGAAAACCGAGGTCCACGAAGTAGAAGAACCCTTCTCTGCCGGTCAAACCGGTTCTTCCGCTATGCCGCACAAACGCAATCCCGAACTGGGCGAGCGGGTAAGCGGCCTGGCCCGCCTGATCCGCGGCCATGCGGTAACAGCCCTGGAAAATCAGGCTCTGTGGCACGAACGCGACATCAGTCATTCATCCAACGAACGCATTATTTTACCGGATGCCTGTTTTGCCCTGGACTATATATTAAATCTATTTACTACCGTTCTGAGCGGCTTGCAGGTCTTCCCCGCGAGAATGAAGAAGAACCTGGAATTAACCAAAGGACTGGTATTTTCTCAGAGGGTCATGCTGGCTTTAATCGGCAAGGGCTTAAGCCGACAGAAAGCCTACGAACTGGTGCAAAATAACGCCATGAAAGCCTGGAAGGGCAACCGCAATTTCTTAACTCTGCTCAAGCAGGATGAAGAAGTGATGAAATTCATCAAGGCAAATGAACTGGAAGCCATTTTCGACTATCAATTTTATCTTGGGCATGTCAATGAAATTTTTAACCGCCTGGGCTTAACCGAGGCGCAGTGGCGCAGCGACCAATCCGTGAAAAAGGTGACCTCTAAACGGGTCCGCGGAACCATTCAATCAAATTAATGGAAGGAGAAAGGCTGCACATGGATACTTCGGTCTTATTGAAAACCGACCTGCCTTTGCCATCTTTCGGGCGGGGTAAGGTAAGGGACACATATGAGCTGGGTGATCTATTATTGATAGTGGCGACCGATCGTATCTCTGCGTTTGATGTGGTGCTGCCCTGCGGAATACCGGACAAGGGAGCCGTTCTGAACAAACTTTCCGCTTTCTGGTTTGAGCAGACCCGGAAATTGATGCCCAACCACATGGTGGAAATGCTGGAAGATGTGAAGCGACTGGATGACTTGGTTGCTTTGAAAAAACGTTTCAAGTATCCAGAGTACCTGGTAGGGCGCTCGATGCTGGTCAAGAAAATGGCACGCATCAATATCGAGTGCGTGGTACGCGGATATCTGGCAGGTTCGGCCTGGGAAGATTACCGGAAAACCGGCACGGCTTTCGGTTATGCACTTCCCAAAGGCCTGCAAGAGAGCCAGGAATTACCGGAGCCG
>CAIKOL010000231.1 GCA_903829085.1 uncultured Anaerolineales bacterium
CAGGAACGAGTGGGGTGGCTGCGCCCCAGCAATGATGATGGGTTTTGGCCCACGCAAGGTCTGTACATCTTTCACGCGCAGCGATTTCCTGGACCTAATGACCCGCCCGGTCATCCCTGCTTTCAACGCCTGCCTGATATTGGGCTGGCACACTCCCCGGTCAAGGTAGTAAGGGGCGTCCACGGCACGGCCATCGCTGGTGATGAGCGAGACAATGAAAGCTTCAACCGGCATGACCTGCCCGACGGCCTGGTGCAGGGCCTGTGACAGGGCTTCGATATCCTGACCGGCGCGCACGATCTCCAAACCGGCCTGGTGCAGGGCGGATTTGCGGCGGTCGGCGCTGAGCGCTTCCTGGTAGAGACGGGCGTTCTCGAAGGCGATGGCGGATTGAGCCGCCAGGGTCTGCAGCAGGTGCTCATCGTCTTCGCTGAAGAGGTCGGGCTCCCGGCTCTCCACGGCGATGGAACCGATGGCTTGCTTGCCAACCAGCAGGGGCACGTACAGCCCGGAATGCATATCGGAGAAGGTCGACAGGTAACGTTCGTCGGCCTGGACCTCCCCGCTGCGGATCGTGCGGGCGTGGGTGAAGACCCAGCCGCTGAGTCCCTGGGGGGGGTAGGTGATATTCTGGTTCAGGCGCTCAATTTCCGAGCGGGTTTCGGTGGGGGTCAGCCCGGGACGGCTGAGCGCCAGCAGTTCGAGACGTTTGGACTCGGGATGGTACAGGCGGATGGCGGCGTGGTGCCAATTCAGCTTTTTGGACAGAATGTTGATCATCTGCTCGGCAATCTGGCGGGGATCCAGCAGCACGCTGATACTCAGGCCGTTCTCGTAGAGCACTTCCAGGTCGGCCACCCGGCGGCGGATCTCGGCCTCGGACTGGATGTGCTCGGTGATGTCGTGCATGTTGACCACCAGGCCGTGAACGGCAGTTTCGCCCAGCAGGTTGGTGGCGGTGGCTTCGATCCAGTGCCAGGAACCATCCTTGTGCTGGACACGGAATTCGGCCTGGCGCACCTGGCTCGGATTCTGGACCAGTTCGGTGAGCAGGCGGGCGATGGATTCCCGGTCTTGCGGGTGGAGGTGTTCGAAGCTGCTTTTACCCAGGCGCTGCCCGGTGGACCAGCCCATCATGCGGGCATAGGCGGGGCTTTCATAAAGCACCATGCCACGCGGGTCGAGCAGCACCACCGCATCGGTGTTGTTCTCGGTCAGCAGGCGGTAATATTTTTCACTGTTGCGGAGTTTTTCCTCCACCTGCTTGCGCTCGCTGATATCGCGCCCCGAGCCCAGGATGGCGAGTGGAGCGCCCTGGGGGTCGCGGATCAGGCTGAAGGTGTTCTCGCTCCAGAACGTGCTGCCGTCTTTTTTAATAAACTCCAGTTCAATGGTGTTGGAGCCGCCATTTGTGACAGGTTGGGCGAGACTTTGGGGGGAGAGGACTTCGGCGAACAGTTGCAGGGCGCGCTGCAGGGAATCGGGGGACACCTGCCGGTCAAGCGGGATGGCATTGAGCTCCTGCAGGGTATAGCCGCGCAGGCGCGTGACGGATGGGCTGATATAGGTGGTGCGCAGGCTCAAATCCATCAGCCAGACCGTGTCGGTGATGTTCTCAGCCAGCATGCGGTAGCGCTCTTCACTGGCGTGCAGTTCATCACCGGCCCGCCGGCGCTGCTCCTCCACCCCCATGGCCGAAGCGACGATACCCAGCAGGCGCTGGTCATCGTCGCTTGGAATGACATCCTTTTGAAAGACAATACACAGGGAGCCGATGTTGGCGTTTTCGAAACGGACCGGTTTGCCAATGTAGGTCTGCAAGTGGTACTGGCTGACGTTGGGGTCGCTGGAAGCATAGGATGACTCTTGCAGATTCCTGAGGACGACAATCTCATCCTTACCCGATTGGATGACATCGGTGCAGATGTGGCCCCCGGCAGGGTCGCTGGTGCGGTATCCGGGAGGTGTGTTCCAGGTTCCAAGAGAACAGAGCATTTCCCCCTGGAGCTGATTATAGAGGGCAACCGTGGCTCCGAAGGCTTCCCCGGTGAAGGCCACCAGCAGGTTGATATTGGTCAGCGGGTCGGCGCCAAAGCTGAGGAAACATTGATTGAGTTTGGAAAGCCGTTCCTCGGCCTGCTTGCGGGCGGTGATATCGATGAGGGTACCCTGGTCATACAGGGGCTGCCCGGCTGCATCACGGAAGATAATCGCCTGGTCGCGAACCCATACCACGTGACCAGCGCGTGCCAGCAGGCGGTATTCGGAGTCCAACTTTTCACCGGTGACAAGATGATGCTTATTTTCCGCCAGTATGCGGTCATGATCATCAGGATGCAATCTATTAACCCACATGTCGGGATCGGCCCGCCATTCAGCGGGAGAATAACCGATCAAATCCTGGATCTGCGGGCTGACGAAGAGCGAGGAGGCGTTTTCATCCAGGTTATCCCGATAGAAGACTCCGGGGACTTGTTCCACCAGGCTTTGATAGGATTGCTGGCTCTCTTTCAAGGCCTGTTCGGCCTGCTTGCGGGCGGTGATATCGGTCTCGATGCCCTGGATGAACAATAATCGACCCTGTTCATCCCTGACCTGGATATTTTCATCGTGCAACCAGACCAGGCGGCCATCCTTGGTGTAGATGCGGTATTCCGAGATGAACGGCTCGCCGGTGGGAGCACTCCAATCCCCATCTGCCAGGGCGCTCTCCCGGTCTTCGGGGTAGAGCAGCGTCTCCCACAAGCCCGGCTGGGCCATCCATTCTGCGGGGGTAAACCCCAACACCTGCTCGATCTGCGGGCTGATATAGGTGACCGGGGAGGCGAGGCCGGGGCTGACGATGTAGGTGATGGCCGGGGAATGCTCCACCAGGGTGCGGAAGCGGACCTCGGCCTGCTGCAGGGCGGCTTCAGCCAGGAGACGTGCGGTGATGTCACGGGCATTGATGATGATGCCCTGGATGGCCGGGTCTGCCAGCAGGTTGCGGCCAATGCCTTCCAGGGTGCGCCAGGCGCCGTCCTTGTGCTGCATTCGCAGCCGCAGCGAGACCGGCTCGGGTGACTGGAGCACGCGCTGGTAGGCCTCCAGGAAGGAAGGCAGGTCCTCGGGGTGGATAAAGTCCTGCAGGCTGATTCCCTCTACCTCGGTCAGGGCATAGCCCAGGATGCGTTCGCTGGAGGGGCTGACATAGCGCAGGCTGGCATCCTGGTTGAGGATGCAGATGACATCGGAGGAATTTTCGATCATGGAACGGAAGCGGGCTTCGCGTTCCAGCAGAGCCGCGTCGGAGGCATGTTTTTCGGCGGCGCGGCGGATGGCAACCAGGAGCTGGTCCACCTCGTACGGTTTTTGGAAATAGGAGTAGGCGCCCAGGTTGATGGCTTCGATGGCGCTGCCCTGGGTGGCATTGCCGGTGAGCATGATGCACTCCGTGGCGGGCGAGCGGGTCTTGATGAGGCGCAGAATTTCCAGCCCCGACACGTCCTCCAGCTTAAGGTCAATCAGGGCCACCTGCACTTGCTGCTGTTCTAGCAGTGCCAGGGCGGCTGCGCCGGTGCTGGCAGGCACAGGCTGGTAGCCTTTCATGTTGAGGATGTCGCTCAATATCCCGCGCAGGTTGGGGTCATCGTCCAGCAGCAGGACTCTGGTGGGTGTGGAATTCATCTTTTCTCCGGGTGGAGGCAGCGGTGATGGATATAAACATATTATATACCCGTAAGCAGGAAGCAGAAGGAAGGAAGAAGGCTTTCTCAAAGTCTATTGCAAATAGCACAGGTTCTTGTGAGAGCCAGGGGTTCCCCGCCCCAAGGCAGGGGAAAATGAGATCTTGGGGTGTTGCAG
>CAIKOL010000232.1 GCA_903829085.1 uncultured Anaerolineales bacterium
CTGTCGCTAAAAATCGAAGACCATATCCTGGGGGTGCTGGATGTGCAGTCTGACCAGTTGGATGCATTCCATCCGAATGACCTGATGGTTCTGCGTGCGCTGGCCGATACGATCGCAATTGCGCTCAACGGGGCGCGACTATATAGTGAATTGCAGATGCGAGTTGACCACCTGGCGATGGTTGCAAAGGTCAGCGATGATATTACTTCCACGCTTGACCTGGATGAATTGCTGAACAAGGTGGCAGTACTCATCCACGAGCACCTTGCCTTTCCATACGTGCACCTGTTCACTGTCCACCCCAACCGGCGGCAGATCATCTACGAGGCAGGCAGCGGAGCGCGGAGTGCTGCGCTCAAAGGTTCCGTGCTGGACCTGGATAATGATGAAGGAATTATTCCCTGGGTGGCACAGAATGGGCAGACCTTGCTGGCCAATGATGTGACCCGGGAACCACGCTACCAGCCATCGATGTTCCCGCCCGGAGATACGCAGGCTGAGATGACCATCCCCTTGATCTTTAATGAACAGGTGATCGGGGTGCTTGACCTGCAAAGCGACCGGGTCAACACTTTCACCGAAGATGACCGTTTCCTGTGCGAGGCGTTGGCGGATAATGTGGCTGTGGCCATCCACAACGCCGACCTGTACCGCACCGAACGCTGGCGGCGCCAGGTGGCAGACAGCCTGCGCGAGGTGGCCGGCCTCATTTCAGCCGACGTGAGCCTGGAGGATGTGCTCGACCGGATCCTGCGGGAGCTGGAACGCGCCCTGCCCTGTGATGTGGCTGCCATCTGGCTGCTGGAAGGGGAAACTCTTTACCTGGCCCAAGCCCATGGGGGCGATATCATGGAGATCGATAATGCCGCTCACCGCTGGCCAGAGGCATATCATTTCCTTTCAGATGCGCTGGTCTCAGAACAACCGGTAGTCCGCAAGCCGGATGACCCGATCGGACCCACCGGGACGGCCCTGGGCTTTTCTGCCGACTATTCTTCCATCGCGGCTGGCTTGCGCGCCGGTGACCGCCCACTGGGTGTATTGACGCTTTCGCACCACACGGCCGGACGTTACGGCCATGAAGCCCAGGCGATGACCGCCACTTTCGCCAATTACGCCGCAGTCGCCATTGAGAACGCCCGCTTGTATGATTCAGCCCAGGAGCAAGCCTATGCTTCAGCCGCCTTGTTGCAGGTGGCGCAGGCGGTAGCCGCCTCAAACAGCCTGGAAGAAACCATCGGCAGTATTGTGCGCATCACGCCCATCCTGGTGGGTGTAAAGGCCTGCGCAATCTACCTGTTGGAAGGGGATGTCTTTCACCCGACCCAGTGTTATGGTTTCTCGGAGACAGCCCAGACCATCCTTTGGAACCGAGATTTTGCTCCAGGAGATTTCCCTTTGCTGGATGCAGTCTCCAAGAGCACCAGTATGACCGTGGGGCTGCTGCCCACAGAGATCTCGGATGACTGGCTGGACCCGGAACTTGCCCAGACGGAGCAGGAAACCTTCTTTGCCCTGCAGACCGGCGATCATCTCCTGATCGGTTTCCCCCTAATGATCAAGAGTGACATGTTCGGTGTAATGCTGGTGGAAGAAGAAGCTGATGCCCGCCGTTTCCGCGAGAAACGGGTGGAAATTGTCACCAGCATCGCCCAGCAAGTGGCACTAAATATTCAAAATGAACACCTGCAACGCGAGATGGTCAACCGCGAGCGCCTTGAACACGAAATCCAGCTGGCCAGGCAAATCCAAAAAACCTTTCTGCCGGAACACCTGCCAGAGATTCCCGGCTGGAACCTGGCAGCCACCTGGATCACGGCCCGGCAGGTAGGTGGTGACTTCTACGATGTCATTGAATTGCCCGGTGGACGGCTGGGCCTGTTCATTGCGGATGTTTCCGACAAGGGGATCCCGGCGGCGCTCTTCATGGCCCTGACCCGCACCCTGGTGCGGGCTGTCGTGTTTGATACCCTTTCCCCGGCGGCGGCCATGCAGCGGGTGAATGCCTTGATCATTCCCGACAACCTGCAGGGGATGTTCGTTACGGCGGTGTATGGAGTGCTGACGCTGGAAAGCGGGAAATTTACGTATGCCAATGCCGGGCACAACCCGCCCATCTGGTTCAACGCTGCCAAGCGGACGATGAAGCAGCTTCGGCGAACGGGAGCGGCGCTGGGGATCATCGAAGGTATGCCGATGGAAGACCGCACAATTACCCTGGCGCAGGATGACCTACTGCTGCTATACACAGACGGGTTAACCGAGGCCTTTTCTCCCGCGGATGAGACCTACGGGGTTGAACGGCTCCAGCAGGCGCTTGAGCTTGCCGAAACCACCAGCGCACGCGTGGTATTGGATGCGCTGGAAACCTCGGTGAAACAGTTCATGGGCCCGCTCCCACCTGCGGATGATCTGACCATGCTGGGAGTCAAGCGGACGAATTAGCCCGACCTGTCTCAATTCCATGCGGCCAGACTATCTGGGGATGCGCCTGGTGTAAAAATCGCCTTTTTAAGCCTCATGGTATAATGCAGAGGCTAAAAAATCCATTAGGAGCATAAAAACTTTGGCTTTCAATCCCCTCAACTGGCTTCTGGGTCTCTTTTCTCTGGATATTGGCATTGACCTGGGTACAGCAAATACGCTTGTCCATGTGCGGGGCAAAGGGATTGTGATTAACGAACCCTCCTGGGTGGCAATTGACAAGCGTACCCGCCAACCGCTGGCAATCGGATTGCAGGCCAAGGAAATGGTTGGGCGCACGTCGGGGAATATTATTGCAGTGCGCCCGCTGCGGGATGGTGTTATTTCCGAGTTTGAAATTACCGAGGCCATGCTGGAATATTTCATTGGCAAAGTCCACGAGCAGAGCGTGGTACCGCTGCCACGCCCGAGGGTGGTCATTGGGATCCCATCCGGCGTGACCGAAGTTGAGAAGCGGGCAGTCTACGATGCATCCATGTCTGCCGGAGCGCGCGAAACCTACCTGATCGAGGAACCGACTTCCGCCGCCCTGGGGGCGGGTTTACCCGTTGGCGAGGCACGCGGCTCGATGATCGTGGATATTGGCGGCGGGACAACCGAAGTGGCAGCCCTGGCCATGGGCGGGGTGGTTGTTTCCCGGTCCCTGCGCGTGGCTGGCGATGAATTGGACCAGAGCATTGTCCAGTATGTGCGTAACAAATACAACGTTTTGATCGGCGAACGGATCGCCGAACAAATCAAATGGAGTATTGGCTCGGCCTTCCCTCTACCGGTCGAGAAAACCGTTGAATTGCGCGGCCGCAACCTGGTGACCGGTTTACCGGAATCGATCGAGATCTCTTCCGTGGAAGTGCGCGAAGCCCTTTCGCAGCCAGTCCAGGTGATCGTCGAGACCATCAAGGATGCCCTGGACGAGGCCCCACCTGAGATCATTGCCGACCTGATGGATACTGGCATATGCCTGGCTGGAGGCGGAGCACTCCTGCATGGGCTGGCTGAACGTCTGTCTGAAGAACTCAACCTGCGCACATGGGTCGCTGAAGACCCTCTCACCTGCGTGGTGCGCGGCACTGGCATTGTTTTGGACAATTTCGCTGCCTCCAGCCGTTACCTGGTAGGGTTGGAGCGCGGCAGCACGCGTCACACCTAATCGCGTGGCCGCCCCGCCCCAGCGCGGTTTTTCCAATTGCCTATGAAAACCAATTTTCCTCGTTCCCTGCAGACAGTGATTATTGCACTAATCGCGTTCGGCCTGGTGGCACTTGCCCTGGGGGGATATTTCAATCCAGTCACATCCTGGTTCACGCGCCTGACCGTTGACGCGCAAACCTGGGTCTCCACCCGCTACCTGGCCCTGGCAGACTTCCTTACCGTACCGCGTGACGTAGCCTCCCTGCGCCAGAGGAATACCGAGCTGGAAGCCGAAGTAGCCCAACTCCAAACGCAGGTGATCGACCTGCAACAAAAAGTGACCGAGACCAACATCCTGTCGGCCCTGGTCGATTTTGCACGCGCCAATCCCATCTACTCGTATAAGGCTGCGGCGGTCATTGGCAGGGACCCGAGCCCATTCCTGCGCTATGTCATCATCAACATCGGCACAAACCAAGGCGTATTGCCCGGCATGCCGGTCGTAACCGACAAGGGATTGGTGGGACGAGTGGATGCGGTCATTTCCGAAGCCGCCCGCGTCCAGTTAATCACCGACTCGGCATCGGCTATCAATGTGCGCCTGCAGAGCTCGAGTACCGAGGCAATGCTGGTCGGGTCTGTGACCGGTGATGTGTCACTGGATATGATCGCCCAGGATGCCGCCGTGACGATAGGCGACGTGGTGTTGACCTCCGGGTTGGGCGGCAGCTTTCCCCCCAATTTGCTGGTGGGACAGGTGATCAGCGTCCGTAAACTAGACTACGAATTGTTCCAGACAGCTTCCATCCAGCCCAGCGTGGATTTCAACCAGTTGGGCTTTGTGCTGGTCATTACCACCTTTGCACCGGTGGATATCACTCCCCTGGTTGCGACTCCTGGACCATAAGCATGCGTCGAAGCATCCTGGCTGCGATCCCCGTGCTCGGTCTGGCAGTCATGATCCAGACATCGATCATCGGGCGGATCAATCTTCTGAATGGCACGGCTGACCTGGTGCTGCTGACCCTGGTCGGCTGGAGCCTGCAGGAACGCGTACGAGGCGCATGGATATGGGGCGTGGCAGCCGGGCTGCTGGTCGGAGCCATTTCGGGCGTTCCCTGGTATGTATACCTGGTCAGCTACCTGGCTGTTATTGGCATGGCCCGCCTCCTGGCGCACCGTGTCTGGCAGGCACCCCTCCTGGCGATGTTTACTGTTACTTTGATTGGTACACTGGTATTGCTTATGCTCACATTTTTGGAACGCACCCTGCTTGAAGTGCCCCTGGCGTTTAACCTGTCGTTCCTGCAGATCATTTTACCGAGTATCCTGCTGAACCTGCTGCTGGCAATCCCCATGCATTCCCTCATGCGCGACCTGGCAAACCGGCTTTACCCGGCGGAGGTGATCCCATGATCACAAAAACGGGTCCGGTGGGATTTCATAACTGGCGCAGCCTGGTTGTCTATGGCCTGCTGGCAGGCGTGGCAGTCGTTTTTGTGGCGCGCCTGTTCAACCTGCAGATATTGAACGGCAAGGTATATGTGCTCCAGGCGGAAAGCAACCGCACCCAGACCATCAGCGTGGCTGCCCCGCGGGGAATCATCTTTGACCGCAACGGTATCCTCCTGGCTGGGAATACGGCTTCATATAGCATCGTCATCACCCCGGCTTCCCTACCAGACGATGATGGCGACATTCAACGCATTTACCGGGAGCTCTCCGCACTGACCGGCGTACCGGTCAATAGTGGGACGGTGGATGAAGCGAAACAATTGCAAGAGTGTACACCGGGTCCCGGCATCACCCAGCTGGTGGACCTGGAAATCTCCAACGCACCCTATAACGCTATTAAAATCAAATGCGATGTGGATGAAACCACCGCAATGGTGGTACGAGAGCGTGAGGTGGATTGGCCAGGTGTCAGTGTGGAAATTGAGCCGGTGCGCGATTACCCGACCGGTTCATTGACCGCCACCCTGGTTGGCTTCCTGGGGCCCATCCCGGCCATCCTGGCGAAGGAATACACCGCCCAGGGTTTTCTGACCAACCGGGACAAGGTTGGGTATGCCGGCGTGGAACTGACGATGAACGACACCCTGATCGGAACACCCGGCAAACGAACGGTGGAAGTGGATGTGGCTGGACAGGAGCTGGGAAACCTGGCGGCGCCCGTGGCAGCGGTTCCCGGTGACAATATCGCCCTGACGATCGATACCCGGCTTCAACAGGCTGCGGCGACCATCCTCAAGCGCGACATTGATTACTGGAACAACGATTATTACCATAAATACCAGATCTCCAGCGGGGTGGCGATCGCCATAAATCCCAAGACGGGTGAAATCCTGGCGATGGTGCAATACCCGACCTATGATAATAACCGCCTGGCGCGCATCATCCCGGCCTATTATTACAACCAGTTGGTGGAAGACCCAGCCCACCCGCTGCTCAATTTTGCCATCGGCACGGAATACCCGCCGGGTTCGACCTTCAAGATCGCCACGGCTACGGGAGCTTTGAACGAGGGAGTAGTCACGCCGACCACGCTCATCGATGCGCCTGCGATGATCGGATTGAAGAATACATTTTCGCCCACCGACTCCGGCAGCATCCAATATTATTACGACTGGACGTATACTTTTTACGGTGAGACGGCTGGGTTGGGAAAGATCCCATTCCTGGAGTGCATTGCGCGTTCCAGCGACGTATGCTTTTACAAGGTGGGCGGCGGATATGAAACTGAAATCCCCCAAGGTCTGGGTATCTACCGCCTGCAGCAATATGCCGAGGCACTGGGCTATAACCAACCGAGTGGGATCGAATTACCGGGCGAAGAGTCCGGGCTGATCCCCGACCCGGCCTGGAAACGAATCTACAAGGGGGAGAACTGGTCCACGGGAGATACCTACCTGGCCGGCGTGGGGCAGGGATACGTGAGCGCAACTCCGCTGCAGGTGCTGATGTCGGCGGCAACGATCGCCAATGATGGACGCCTGATGCAACCGACCATCATCCATGACATCGTGGACGGCGAGGGAAATGTGATCCAACCGTTCACGCCACGGGTGCGCTGGGATATCACCACCGACCCGGTGATCAAAGATTACAGTTGTGTCAACAGTGAATGCAGTGCGACGGGTGCGATGAAGACGGTCAGCCTTTCGGCCGTGCAGGAGGTGGCAGCAGGGATGAGGCTGGCAGCCACCGACCCAAACGGGACGCTCAACCATAGCTTCTCATTCCTGAACTACCCGATCGCCATTGCCGGGAAGACGGGTACGGCAGAATATTGTGACGATGTAGCCAACGCCAAAGGCCAATGCAAACCAGGCCTTTGGCCTGCGCACGGGTGGACGGTGGTGTACGCGCCCTACGATAACCCGGAAATTGCAGTGCTGGTCTTCTTCTACAACGCCGGTGAAGGTGGGCGCGTGGCTGCCCCCACTGTGAAGGCCATCCTGGATGCCTATTTTCAAATAAAGGCGGCAGACGCCACACAAGGGGTTACCGGGAATCCGTAGCCTGTAGGGAGCTGTTTCGACATCTCCCCCTATTTCCTTCCTCTTTACGCAAATAACGAAAGGTTTTTCTATTTCAAATGGGGGTTTTCGTCGGGGTAACTACACAAGACCGTATCCAGATATTCCACGCCACAGAAGAATGGGCAGATGGACACATTCTTTAACGCACAACGGTGCTGATTGGTTTTCTCTGCCTCATTCCAGGGGCAGGCGGCTTGCTGCCAGGGAATTGCACCTGGCGGGGAGGCCAGGTCAATATCCAAGTTCGCACCGGTCAATTTCTTCAAAATAAAGAGCCTCCAAGGGCGGTCACTGCAGTCTCAGCAACACTTTGCCTTCATCCCACAACTCTTCCAACCGGAAATACCGGCGCATGCCGGCATCAAAAAGCTGGACGACGATGTCCCCGTAATCAACGATCATCCAACCGGTATCCGGTGTACCTTCAATGCGGCCTTTCTTCTGGTGTTCAAGCCGTGTCTTTTCAACCACCCCATCTGCCAGGGCGTTCAACATGCGGCCGCTGGTGGCAGTACAAATAATGAAGTAATCAGTGAAGGAAGCTATGCCTTTCAGATCCAACAGGACAATATCTTCGCCTTTCTTATCTTCCAGGGCATTCACAATTGTATGTGCAAGTTCCAATGTATTCAGAAGTCACCTCTTTTTCGGTTATTAATTTCGAATTAGTATTATCTCATGAAATGGGAGGAGAATGGGGGGATTTCATTGGCAGAGTGTATAAGGGCGTATATACCGACCCACCCGGCTGTAGCTCAGACTTGAAAATATGGACTGCATCCACACGCAGCGTACCCAGCCCACCGACCTGCATCCTTTCCAGGGCAGTGCAAATGCGCTGCGCGTCTGCCTTGGAGACAGCCTGCCCGACCCGCCCGATGGTCAGGTGCGGAGAAAAAGGACGCGCCTCAGCGGGATAGCCCAGGCCGGATGCAACCGCTTCAATGTTGTGCGCGAGGATCATTAATGCAGGCGGGGCTGCGAGCCCGATCCAGACGACACGTGCCCGTTGTGGGCTGGGAAAAGCTCCCAACCCGCCCACAGACAGGGCGAAGGTTTCTTGGGTGATGAGCTCTGTTTTCAGCGCTTCAACCAGCCGGGCAAGGTCAGCCGGTTCAACATCCCCCAAAAATTTGAGTGTCAGATGAACATTCTGCGGGGCCACCCAACGGATGAGTGGTTTGGGAAGAGCCTTTTGCAGAGGAGCTGTGGCCTGTGCAAGAGCGCCCTGGATCCCGGCGGGGATTTCCACAGCAACGAACGACCTTAACTTCATGCGCCGAGTGCTTTCTCCACGGCATTTTTTAATTCAAGATAGCCAACCGGTTTGGTCAGGTAGACCGAAGCCCCAGCTTCGAGCCCGGTCTGAATGTCGGCAGGCATGCTTTTGGCCGAGACCACCACGACCGGGATCTTTTCCAGCAGCGGCTCGCGACGCATGTAGCGTAGAACTTCCAGCCCGGAGATATCCGGCATCATGATATCCAGGATGACAGCGGCGGGCAGCTCCTTGCCAATCAGTTTCATCGCCAGACCGCTCCCGTAAGCCTTCAGCACCCGGAACCCGGAGACGCGCATCATTTCCGCAAACATTTCAGCGGCATCCGGTTCGTCTTCGACAACGATGATGGTCTTTTCCGTAGCGGGCATCAGGTTCTTTCCCTTGCGGGATAAAAATAGCACAAGATGATGGAAATGACAAGGGGATTTTAAATACACCTTGAAAACATGCCATCCGACATTTTTGCCTTTCTTGGCTGCACCAGTACCTGGTGGGTGCCTTCGGGTCTTAGATACCCAAAAAGGCTAAATTGAATGCGCAGAAGATGCCCGGTTATGAGCTTGATGAACGAGAAATACTCCCGCCAGGACCAGCAGGCCGCCAACCACTTGCCACAACGCGGGAATTTCATGCAGGAATGGAATGGCCAGCAGGGTTGTCATGACCGGCTGCCCGAGTAAAGTTGGGGAGACAACAGAAGCAGGCAGGTGGCCAAGAACATACGCCAGAGCCAGGTAACCGAGTATCTGGGAGAATATAGCAGCTGTCAGGAAGATCAGCCAGGTCTGGGCGGGAAAGCCGGTCAGGGAATTGCCGAACGCCAGGTTAATGATGAACAACCCAGCAGCGGTGACACTGGTTGCCAGCCAGACGTATGTCAGCGGGTCAAGGTGCTGGCGACCACGCTGCGTGGTTAGATAGTATCCTGCGTAGAACAGGCTTGACAGAAGGGCCAGTGTATCGCCCCTCCCAAAAACGGGATGCAGGAGAAAATCAGTTCCTACCACCAGCACTGCTCCGGCCAGTGTTAACGCCAGTCCGATCCAGAAACGGCCGTGCAGTTTCTCACGAAAAACCAGCAGCGCAAAAAGAGCGACCCATAGCGGTGCTGCATTCCCAAGCAAGGTGGCAGTCCCGGCAGTGGTCAAGTTAACTGCCACAGAGTAAGTGGCAAAATCGATTGCAGAAAACAGACCTGCAATTAGCGGGAAGACCAGACTCGACCAGGATAAATGCACCCTTTGACGCAGGATTCGGAACAAAGCGAATGGAGTCAGGATCAACGCCGCGAAGAAAAGGCGGTAGAACGATGTGACCGTTCCGGGAACTTTGGCCCAGCGGATGAAAATAGCCGAGAAACCGAGACACACGATAACGGTTCCCAGTGCAAGGGTGGAAAGGATTTTACGGTTTGGTTTCATAAAAAGGCATCTGACTCATTGAGATGAAGTTCCGCATCTCCACCGGCGGATTTTATGGGCGCTGACGGGCGTACTCTTCGGGAGTATCCAAATCCTGGAGGATGGTTTGATCTGCATCGACATATTCCACCTGGCTCGCATGGGCATTCAGGAACTGACGCGGGGTGGTGGAGGCGGGGAGCGCCAGGATTTCAGGCCAGAGAGGAGGCGCAACCAGCCAGGGGTGACCACGCCGACCCTGGAAACTGGGAATGACCAATGAGGAGTGGGTGTGTTCAAAGGCGGCGCAGATGCGCCGGACGGTCGCTTCCAATACCTGGGGCTGGTCACCGAGACCGATCAGGGCAGCAGCGACTCCTTCCCGGCCTGCCCCAAATCCTTTGGATTGGGTGGATGAGTCCTGAAGAGGCGGAAAAGGGAGCAGGGAGCGCAGTCCTGCCTGGATGGAACTTAACATTTCTCCATGAGCATATAGCGGGTTGAACACCGTCCGGACAGGAACAGCCTGTGGAAATTCCTTCACCAGTTGCTCGATTTGCTGGCGCGATCCACCGGTGACGACCACAATCTCTTCCAGCCCTGCGGCGGTAAAGGTGGAAAGGATCTGCTCGAGGACAGTCGTTTTCCCCCAAGGCAGGAGCATTTTTGGCTGGCCCATGCGGCTGGAAAGCCCGGCAGCGAGAATGACGGCGGATATTTTATTCCCCATGGACCAGTTTCCGGTAATCTTCCGGGGTGTCCACATCGGATAGGAGATTCTCATCATGCCAGGTCAGGTAATCCACGGGGAACCTGCTGAAAATCGCCCGACCGCCCACATCCCCAGTGAGCGCCATCAGCTCCGGGAAAGTAAGCCGGTCAAAGAGAACCGGGTTGGCGCGCTGACCCGCCACCAGCGGGGCGAGGATGGGCGACAAGGTGCGGGCGTGCTCGTCTTTCAATGCCTGCAGCACTGTGGGCGTGATCTGCGGCTGGTCGGCGAGCAGGAAGATGGCGGCACCTACCCCCTGCCAGCCTGCCCCAAACCCTGAGGATTTGAGGGATGGAGTGAGCAGGGAGCGCAACCCGGCCTGGATGGATGAACTCTGTCCGTTCTGCCAGTTCTCGTTGCGGACAATTTCCACCGGCAGATCGGCCAGTACGGTTTCCACAGATTCTGCCTGGGCGCCGGTGATAACGACCACAGGTGAAAGACCGGCCGAAAGGGCTGACTCTGCCACAGCATGAATGAAAGGCCGGCCGCGCCAGTCCAGCAATGGCTTGGGTTGACCGAAACGGGATGAGCCACCAGCCGCCAGAATAATCCCGGCGACCTGTTCGACGCTGGCAAAAACATTTGCAGACTCGAAGGCAGCCTGAATGTTGGATCGAGGATCGAGGGAGGCAATAATGACCGCGTGATAGAAGGGAAGTAATTTTTCAGCAATCCGTTTGGCTTGAGCCTGCAATTCCGGCGAATCGGCCTGGTTGAGCAAAACAATGCGGCGCGCCCGAGGTGGGATATTCTTTAGCCCTCCGGCGGAATGGGTGAGCAGGCGGAGGAGGGCTTCAGGTGTGATGGTTTCGCCCAATTTCAAGCCACCCAGGCGGGCAAAAATTTCCGGGCGATGAACGAATTCTTCGGTCAAAGGTTTCCCCAGACCGGTCAGACCGGCAACCACAACAACCATTTCAGAAAAATCCGGGATGGCGGGTTCATGATCCGCGGGCGCCTTGAGCGGCCTGCGCCGGGAACCGTCCGCCTCGATGAGCAAGGGCAAAGAACGGGAGTCGCAAATTGCGTGTAGTCGAGATAATAGAGCAGCGTTCAAACCAGTGGTTCGGTCCCCATCCAACGGCCCGGTGATGAGCATCACCCCGTCCAGTTTCTTCTCAAGATCGGTCAGATCCTCCGGCTTTTCCACGATCCAATGGGAATCAGCCAGACGGACCTGGTCAACGTGCAGGTGGGTGGTGGCGGAGACAATGACCGGGGGGGGCAGTTCATGCGCCAGTTGGAAGAGGGATGTGGATTTTCCGCCAGAACCGACCAGGGCGATCCCCTCCCAACCCATGCCTCCGCTGCGCGGCGGGTACAGGTGTCCCCCAAATCCTTTGGACTTGGGGGAGGTGTCACGAATTGACGGAGGGGGAATGAGGCGAAGGGCTTGAGCGAGGTTCATGTCCACAGTTGTGTGCGGACTTCAGGACGGGAGAGGATGGCTTCCAGCACGCCGCCGCCTATGGAGAGCGCTTTGTCCGAGACCAGCTGGCAGAGACGCGGATCGTCGCGCGGGTCAATATCGCCAATCTTCAGGCCACGCCAGACGGTCAACCCGGGATGAAGCAGACCGCGCAGGAGGCAGGGGAAAGGACTGATGATCTTGGATGAAGGAACATCGTTGGAGGATTGGATCTCGGCGATGAGGTCGCCTGCTTCGCAATGTTCTCCAATTTGCTTATAAGCCAGCAGCACCCCATCAGCGGGGGCACGCAGGACGCGCCGGGTGTCACCATCCGGTTGACCGGTATCGGGGTCAGGGCTGCCGCGCCAGAAGAGACGCCCGAGGGTGTGGCCTCGACGGGTCTCGACCACGGCCTGACAATTCACGAGCGCCTCGAATCCCGGACCGAGGCCGATGTACAGGGAAGGCGAGTAGCCGATGGGTTCGGGCGGATGCTTGATCATGCGCGCATCCACGATGACAGCGGGGTGCAGCAGTTTAGCGGAAGTGCAGCCAGGGTCTACCAGAACGGGGATCTGCTGTTTCCCCAAGATACCGAGAATGCGCAGGGAATCAGCGGGGTCGTCCACTCGGCGGGCGGTGAACCCCTCGACGGTAATCTCACCGGAATAGACCGCCTCGGCAAACGAGACCGTACGCCGGACAGCCAGGGGTTGAGACAGTTCGGTGACAACCACGCGCAGGCCGGAACGGAGCAGGCGGATGGCGATGCCGGTGGCAAGGTCGCCGCCACCGCGGATAAGGATGAGAGAAGGCATGGGGATATTAAACCACAGAATTGGGGAAAAGTTGCCTGGGTGGAGGCTGTTCCCAAGGTGGATGCCGCATAAATAATGATCATGAAAGATGAGATGGAAAACCCTATGCTCTCAGACCACTAACCAGTCTTTGATACAGTTTTTGAGTTGAAACCAAAGGCTGCATCCCCAGTTCCTCTGATAGTGTCTTTTCCAACTCCTGATATTGATGTACCAGACCAGCCTGGTCGCCAAGGGCGACATGTGTGCGCATGGCCTGACAATGCAGGTCTTCATTCAGGTTATCCACCCGCAAAGCGCGTTGAAGCAATTCAAGAGCGGTGGTAAAACGTTCATGGGTAAAGTGAAAATTGGCCAGATTGCGCAAGGCCGAGATATACGTCTGAGTCAGTCGATGGCGCTCGGCGAAAAGCCAGTCGTAATAAAGATTTTCCAGGTACTCTCCATGATACAGGGAGATAGCCTGTTCATACCAATGAGCAGCCAATTCTTCCGTGGAGGCAGCGCGGGCCTTCGTAAGGGCGGTATCGAACTCGTTGACATCCACGCTGAAGGCGGCATTATCCAACCAATACTCACTTGCCTCGACCAGAACAAAACGCGGCGCTGCATTCCCTTTTCGCAGGGCATGGCGCAGACGGGAGAGGGCGGTATGGAATGCAGTCATTCCCCGCCCGGGTTTGTCGGCCCAGATGGCATCAAAAACCCGCTCACAGGGGATGCGCTCGCTGCGAAAGGTGATGAAATAGGCCAGTAAATCGCGCGCTTTTGTGGATACCCAGCGCTCCTGGGAGACTTCCTCGCGACCAATAAAGACGCGAAATGGACCGAGAGCCTGGACAGTGACAACTGCCGGATCCACAAGCAGGAGGGAAGAGGTAGTTTTGGCTGGCAGGCTTTCCAAAACACGCTGGAGGAATTGACTCTGCTCACCAGCCTCCTGCAAATTCCTGCAAACCACGCGGCTGCGTTCACCCTGATCGACGAATAGCTGGACAGCCTGGGTTGGTTCGATCAAGGTCAACGCCTTGCGGGCAAAAGTGAGACCACTTTCCTGACGACCGGTAATCAAATGAATGTAAGCCAATCCAAAGCAGACCATTGCCAGCGGAATGAGGAATTGGCGGCGTTCGCCAATTTCAACCAGTTCAGCATAGAAAGCTTCCGCACGTGCCAGGCGACCCTGCTCCAGAGCTACATCCGCGAGCACGCTACTGCAGACATAAGCCTCGTATGTATCCGGATTGCCGGTATACGCCCAGAAGGCACTTTCGGCCATCTGCCGGGCTTCGTCGGCGCGTCCCTGACCGTACAGGTTATAGGCCAGGTAGCCGGCGGTCATCAAGCGTTCATAGGAGGCCAAGCCGAGGTTTTGAGCCAATTCCATTGCCTGGCGCAAACAACTTTCAGCGCGGGCGGTTTCACCCCGGCGGGTCAACACATTTCCCAGGGCAGAATAAGCGCTGGGAAGCAATTCGTGCAAGTGCAGGGTTTGAGCGATCTCCAGCCCGCGTTCGGCATAGCGGAGGGCAGTATCAAGATCATGCCAGTACAGATAAGGACTGACCAGGGAGATATACGCCTGGGCAGCGATCGGGGAAAAATCCTCAGGTGTCAGCTGCAGGGCTTCCTTGCAGTAACGGACAGTTGCCTGCGGGTCGCCATGCCACCAGCAGATCTGTCCCAAGGACTGCAGAAAGTTGGCGCGAGCCAACGGGGAGAGCTGCTCGCCTGTGAGGCGGGCTTCCTGCACGGCCTGCTCGGCCAGCGACCGTCCCTGGTCCATGCCGGTCAGAAAGCCGGTGCTTTTTGCCAAGGCGATCAGGGCATAGGCGCGGGCCACATGATTATCTGGTGGAGCAAAACCCAGCGCCTCGGAGGCCAATGACTCCGCCTGGCGGTAGTTGCCCTGAGCCCGGTTGATCTCGGCCAGGAGGGTCAAAGCCTGACTGACTCCACCCTGATCTGTTCCAGCCAAGAAAGCCGTGCGGGCATCTTCGTAGTCATTGATCGCCAGACCGGCTTCACCCAGGCGCCGGCGGGCATTTCCACGTTGAAGCAGCAGATGGGGGTGAGAATGCATGACCTGATCCGGGAGGGTGGTCAGATAACGGTTCAGGACCTCGACCCGGCCACGCTCAACGAAAGAAGGAGCGAATTCCTGGATGACCCGGGCGGCTGCTTCCCAATCCTTTGCTTCAATGTAGTGAGAATAAGCAGACTCCAATTCCCCGATTTGCTCATTATATTTTCCGGCCGCCTGGTGAAGAATCGGAAGTTGAAGCGGTTGTTCCCGCTGTAATTTGCTGAACAGGAATTCGCGAAAGAGGAAGTGATATCGGTACCAATGACGATGGGCATCCAGACTGGTGAGAAATAAATTTTCATGCTCCAACTGGTCCAGCATTGCCTGGGCCTTGGTGATGCCGGGCAATGCATTACATGTGGCGGCATCCAGTTGAGGAAGTATGGCCGTGTTCATCAGGAATATCCGGCGCCGGCCATTTTGGCGGAGAAATACTTCCTCCGCCAGATACTCGAAGATATAGCGATGTGAACCGCTCAACCCGGCGATAAAGCGGTCAGCGCTGAGAGCGTCCTGGCCGTTCAATGATGAACAAACAATTTGCAGGGCAGCTGCCCAGCCCTCCGTCTTCTCGGCAAGCTGAGCCAGGCTTTGTTCCGAAAGACCAGTGACGTAATGGCTGATCAGGGAAGAAATTTCGTCCTCGTGGAAACGCAATTCAGGGGCGCGCAATTCAGCCAGCAGGCCGCGTGCCCGCAGCCGGGCCAGGGCAATGGGTGGATCTGTGCGGGTGGAGATAATAACATGCAGGGAAGCGGGTCCATTTTCAAGCAGCAGGTCCACCAGTTGGTGAACGACCGGACTGGCGATAAAGTGATAGTCTTCGAGTACCAATAACCAGGGGTTGAACAACGTATCGGTCAACTCATTAATTAATACGGTCAGAATCTGCTGGGGAGAGGTGCTGGCATTTGCGCTCTCCAACAAGGTTTGCGTGGCACGTCCGATGTTTTTTTCATGGCTGCCATGCAACCGGTAAATTGCTTCGATGAGGCAAGCCAGGAAAACGCTAGGGTCGCTGTCTGCTTCAGCAAGCTGGACCCAGGCTGCCGGGAGGGGGGAGGTAGATAAAAAATCCACCAAAAGGGTGGTCTTGCCATAGCCAGGCGGCGCGGAAAGCAGGATCAAGCGCTTATCCAACTGGCTTTCGAGCCATTCGGTGAGATGGGGGCGCGGCACGCGGTCCGGGGGGGGCTGAGGGATCAGAAACTTGGTGTGTAATTTTGTAGAGAGAGCCATTCTTCCAGATTATAGTCGCTTGGGCGATGGAATCTGCAAACAATTTGCAAACTGGCTGGTGTATGATTATGTGTGCCAAATCCTTTCCATATGTCAGAATTCGGAGGAGAAAGTTATGAATAAGAGATCCATTTTCTTCACATTGCTGATAGTGGCAGTGCTCACACTGAGCGCATGTGGCCCAGCTACCACCGCGACACCAGCAGCACCAGCAGCGACCCAGCCGCCCGTCCCAACGGTGCCGCCAACAGCCGTCCCGCCCAAAGTATTGAACATCGCGGATACGGCTACCTTTACCACGTGGGATCCGATCGCCTCTTTTTCAACCGAAGCGTCCTACATGGGCAACATGTACGAGCAGTTGCTGCGCATCAACCCGCCTGGCTCAGCTGAAAAATACACCCCCCTGCTGGCCACGAGCTGGGATGTCAGCACGGATGGCCTGGTGTGGACCTTCCACTTGCGCCCGAATGTCAAGTTCCACGATGGCGAGCCACTCACGGCGGATGCTGTAAAACAATCGATCGAGGCTGCCAAGGATCACGGCGGAGCATCGTTCATCTGGCTCCCACTCGACAAGGTCGAAGTGGTCGATACTCTAACCGTAAAGTTCACACTTACATACTCTGCGCCACTGGACCTGATCGCTTCCTCGCTGTACGCGGCCTGGATCATCAGTCCGAAGGCGCTGACGGCTGCGGCCGCGGACCCGAACTACTGGGATGCCGGTGTAGAAGCAGGGACCGGACCATACATGCTCGAGTCCTATACACCCGACCAGGAAGTTGTCTTTACCAAGAATCCCGA
>CAIKOL010000233.1 GCA_903829085.1 uncultured Anaerolineales bacterium
GGCGCAGAATACATCTGCACCCTTTTATTGTAAGCCTTTTTTGGTCTATTCGAATTTCTGTTTGAGGTGAGCTTTCTTACCTGTCAATCCGCGCAGAAAATACAATTGCGCACGGCGTACGTGGGTGTGGCGGTCTACCACTACCTTGTCAATACGCGGGGAGAGCAATAGGAAAGTACGTTCAACGCCAATGCCATTGGATGCCGTTCGGCGGACCGTGAAATTCGCATTATTTCCACCTTTACGCATGCGAATAACCGTGCCTTTGAACTCTTGAATGCGCTCGCGGTCCCCTTCCTTGATGCGGACATGCACACTTACTTGATCTCCAGCTTTTAATTCTGGGATGTTCGGGTTCTTGGTGGTATTAAAGTTTTGATTCAAATCAATCATCGGAAATCTTCCTTAATCTAAAGTCTAATACTTTTATGGTGCGGCCCGAGATTATAACATGCCCCCCGAAATGGGACAAGACCAATTTTCGGGTATAATTTCCGCGCAAGCCCCCGTAGCTCAATGGACAGAGTAATGGACTTCGAATCCAGTGGTTGAGAGTTCGAATCTCTCCGGGGGCATTGACAAAAAGGACGCCTATTATCAGGTGTCCTTTGGCTTTGTACCAGGCAACCAGACTGTGAATGCCGCTCCTTGCCCTTCTACGCCATTCTGGACCTCAATCCGTCCATGGTGGTGTTCTACAACCTGTTTGACGATTGCCAGCCCAAGACCTGTCCCTGGCGCCCCCGAATCGTGACCGGCTTTACCCCGGTAAAAACGTTCAAACAGGTGGGGTAAATCCTGGTTGTCAATACCTCGACCTGTATCCTGTATCTGAAAACCTGCCCAGAGGTCGTTGTTGGTCAGCTCGGTTAATGTTGCCACTATAACCTTCCCCCCTCGGGGGGTATAGTTGATCGCATTTGTTAGGAGATTGGATACAGCTTGCATAATTGTTGGCTCATCTAACCAAACCGGTGCAAGATCCGGTTGAAGGTTGAGTGTTAATGTAAGGCCACGTTCTTCTGCAAGGGATTGGCGATCATTTACGAGAGTTTGAATCAACATGTTAAGATCACGTGGAACCGGATGGAGCGTCACTTGCCCAAGATCAAAGCGAGATAAGTTAAGTAACTCCTCGATCAGGCTTCGCAACCGCTGAAGTTCTCGTCCGATCACATTCAACCGTTCCTCGGTTTTAATTGTGGGCTGGTTTCGTAACATCTGGTAATAAAGTACCAGGTTGGTTAACGGAGTACGTAATTCGTGGTTGACATTAATGATAAATTCCGACTTCAAGTGATCAGCAGCCTGCGCCTTTAACAAGGCAGATTGAAGTTCAGCTGTGCGTTCATCCACTCGACCTTCTAGTTCAGCAGCATGCTTCACAAGTTGCTCATTAAGTCGCGTTCGGTGGATGGCGTTACCGGCAATCTCAGTCAAAGTAACTAGCAGACGTGCATTTTCGCTGGTGAATTCATAGGGCAATGGGTTTGAAACCACCATGACACCGATTGTTTCTTGTTCACTGTGTATGGGAAGACATATAGCGCTCCATCCCTGAGGAATCAAGTCACGCATTGCCTGGGAAGTTAATGGATCTTGAGCTACATCGTGAGAAAAGTAGATGTCACCGGTACTAAAAACATTTCCAGGCAAACTTTCATCACGATTCAATTCCAGGTTGACTGTTTCCAAACACCAACCTCGCCCAATCATTTGACATAATTTCCCGCGTTCCGGAATATATAACCAAATACTTCCGGCTTCCACCCCAAGAATCTTGAGGGTCTCATCCATCAATTGAGGCAACATTTCCTGCAAGGATTGAGCCACTCGAAGGTTCTTTGAAACCTTATTTACAGCCTCCAACTCGTCGAGCCTGGATGTAGTCTGTTCGAATAATTTTGCTCGCTCTGCCGCTGAGCCTACTTCACGTCCTATGACTTCCACCAAGGCAATCTCTTCTGCGGTCCAATGATGTGTATCTGCAGAAGCAATTGCCATTCCTCCGATTCGTTTTTCATTCGATAACAAAGGAACAACAATGGTTGAAGTAATACCCATTGAAACGAACTGATCAGAAAACTTACGCTTCAAACCTCGCCAATCGTCAACTACAAGGGTTTGCATAATTGGAATTCCAGCTGTCAAGGATGGGTTTGCAATCACAGTATTAATGGCCTGTGGAATATTCTTTGATGCCATCCGTTGGATACCGCGTGTCGACCAGGATAACCAGATTGTTCCCATGTCCAAACCCAGGGCTTTCAATGTCTGCTCCAAAGTGGCATTGAGGATTTCAGCAGGATCTGTTACAGCACTGGCAGAAACAGTAATAATCGCATTGAGCGCCGCCTGGCGAATCGCACGCCGGCGCGTTTCTTCAAATAGGCGAGCATTTTCAATTGCTACTGCGGCTTGATTTGCGAGGGTGGTAAGCAATCGTTCATCGTGCTCATTAAAAGCATTCACGATTTCGCTTTCAACATTAATACATCCAATCGTTTTTCCACCTACCTTAAGCGGGACGCAAAGATCTGAATGGGTGTTATTGTCTGTGACGACTTGGGTTGGGTTTTTCCCTACATCTCCAACACAAACCATTTTTCCGCTTTTACAGACCCATCCAATGATTCCATCATCCAGAGATGGAATGAGGGTCTCGATCCTTTTCAGCTCCTCCCTAAGTGCTTCACCAGTCAGTCCCATAGCGCAATGTGCCAATAAGACCGGTTTTCGGTTTTCCACAATCCAGATGGAACCATTCCATTTTAAAAGATTCTCAAGTGAATCAACTATCCTTTGTGCAACAGCACGCAGACTGTGGATCTGTGCTGCTGCCAAACTGGCTTGATAAAGCAATTCCAATTCAGTTACGCGCTTCCGAGTTTCGTCAAACAAACGGGCATTCTCAATGGCTGCTCCGGCATGCGCAGCCAACATTTCTAAAAGAACATCATCATCGCTTGAATATATATTGGGCTGATAACTTTGGGCCGAGACCATTCCGATTATTCTTTCGCCTGCCCGCATCGGGACAGCCAGAACTGAACGCGTTTTTGCTGCCTTGGTGAACCAATAAGGGGCAATCCCTTGAGGCGATGTTTGAAAATCGTGAATCAAGATTGATTTCCCGGACCTTATTACTTCGCTGGAAATTCCTTGTCCGATTTGGAAATAATTATTGGGGTGTCGTTCCCCGCGAGCAATAAGATACACCCCATGGATTTCTTGCTTAACCTCATCAAACAAAGTGATCACGAATACATCAGCAGGCATCAACTTGGTGGCAGCCAGATGAACTGCACTATATACCAGCTCAGGATCTTGATTTGCGTACGCAATCTCCTGGCTGGCTTGATGTAGGATAGAACGGCGTTCTGCTGCACGTAAAGCGTCTTGGAAGAGATTGGCATTGTCAATTGCGCTGGCTGTTTGCGCTCCCAGTGTGGATAATATACGCTCATCGTGTTCACTGAACGCATTTGGATCACAACTCTGCACATCTATACATCCGATGACTTTTCCGCCAATTTTTAAGGGCACACATAATTCTGATACTGTTCCCATCTTCCCATCAATATATCCCAGGACAGTTCCTACATCTCCAGTACGTACCAGTTCACCGGAAGAACACACAGATCCCACGATGCCTTGGTTATTATCGGTTATCAATAAGTTTATTCTTTCTATCTCATCTTTTAATTCCGCTTCAATCAATCCGATTCTGTTATATGCCAGCAATGTTGGCTTTTGGCTTAAATAATCAATTATCCAAATTGAGCCACTTTGCCAATTCATTAATTTTTCAAGGGTTTCAATGATACGTTGTGCAATAGCGTGAACACTATTTATTTGCGTGGCAGCTAGGCTGGCTTGGTAAAGAACTTCCAATTCAAGGAGTCGCTGTCTGGTTTCGTCAAAAAGACGAGTGTTATATACAGAAACTGCTGCTGTTCCTGCAAATATGGTAAGCAGATCTAAATCGGCTTGAGTGTATTTCCTGATAATTTGATTACCATTCCCGTTATCAATCTCATAGACAGTTAACACGCCAATTAAGTCACCACTATATACCATCGGTACTTCCGCGACTGCCATTACCTGTAAATCTGAAAATTTCGCCGAACGGCCTA
>CAIKOL010000234.1 GCA_903829085.1 uncultured Anaerolineales bacterium
CGGGCCGCTTCGCGGCCCGCCCAACACCCCCATATCTTTCCCTGCTTTCCGGAGATTCCCAAAGATCCATTTTACTTGACAATGCGCCCATGCGTGATATAACAGCACATGAATATACTATATAAATAATTATATAGTATATTCATATTATAGCGATATTTAGGTATCATCTCAATAACTTGGGGAACGGGGGTGTCGCGGGCAGCTATGCCTTCCGCAACACCCCCAACTCCCCCTTCTTTTTGAGAAGATACGATATTTATATCTACTTTTCCAACAAGGTAGGTTTCTCATGGCACAAGGTCCCAATTCTCTTGAATTCATCCTTCTCGGCCTGCTGGCACTCCGCCCTTCCACTGGCTACGATCTGAAGAAAACGATGGATGTCTCTGTTCGTTATATTTCGCCGGTGGCGCTCAGCCAGATCTACCCGACCCTTAAAAGAATGTCACAAGCTGGACTGGTGGAATACCGGTTGGTGGAACGGAGCGGGAGGGCAGATCTCAAGATCTACTCCATCACCGCTGCCGGGCAGGACCTTTTCCGAAAGTGGCTGGCGGAACCGAACAAGCCCGACCCGTACCGGTTCGATACGTTTGCTTTGAGGTTCTATTTCTCCAGCCTGCTCGATAAAACCATCCTGCTCGAACACATCCGTACTGAACTCGATTTTCGCAGAACGCAATTAATAAATACCCGCAGCCTCGACGGGACCGTGTTGGGGGCCCTTGCGCCAATAGAAATCATTGATATGAACAAGACGGTAAAGATCTGGCAGATGTACCACCAGTACGGGCTGCAGTTCCTGGAGACCTATACAACCTGGCTGGAAAGTATTCTGAAGACCGTGGAAGAGGAGCTCTAGCGATGCCAGCCTCCTACGAACCCACGCTTGAATCCTTAAAGCAGCATCCGCTCCCGGATTGGTTCAAGAATGCTAAATTCGGCCTCATGGTTTCATGGGGCCTTTACTCGATCCCAGCCTGGGCAGTACCCTGCGGCGCCCAGCCCGAGGTGGCGAAGAAAAAAGGGTACCGCTATGTTTATCGCAACAATCCCTACGCCGAGTTTTACTGGAACACACAGAAGATCCAAGACAGCCCCACCAGCAGGTTTCATTCCCAGACCTACGGCGAACAGTTTGCCTATCCCGATTTCGCAGATCAATTCAATGCCGCTGTCGAGCATTGGGACCCGGAGGCCTGGGCCAGCCAGTTCAGTCGGATCGGCGCCCGGTACGTTGTCCTGGTCACCAAACATCACGATGGTTTTCTCCTGTGGCCAAGTAAGATTTCCAATCCATACCGCCCCGGATTCCACACCCGCCGCGACGTGGTCGGCGAACTGACTGAAGCCATCCGCAGCCGCGGCATGCGCATGGGCCTCTACTACTCGGGCGGGCCGGACTGGTGGTTTGAGTCGCGCACGATCGAAAACGAGATTGACTTCACAGTGGCAATCCCACAATCCAGCGAATATGCAGAGTATGTCAACCGGCACTGGCGCGAGTTAATTGAACGCTATCAGCCGGCGATCTTGTGGAACGACATCGGCTTCCCGGTTGGGCTGGACGTGAAGGCCCTGTATGCCGATTACTATAACCAGATTCCCGACGGGGTCATCAACGACCGCTCGCTTCAGGCAGATGTGCGCAAGCTGGCTGCCAGCGCACCCGGGCGACTTCTCATCCGGGTGCTGTTGAGGCTGACAATGAAATCCATGGCCTCGGGGAAACCGCTCGAAGGGCTGCATGCCGATTTCCGCACGCCCGAATACACAACCGTCAGTCATTTGACCGATGTCAAATGGGAAGCCACGCGCGGCCTCGGCTATTCCTTCGGTTACAACCGCAACGAAACCGCTGAACACATGCTTTCGGTGGAGCAACTTGTGCATATGCTGGCGGATATCGTCAGCAAGAACGGCAACCTGCTGCTGTGCGTCGGCCCGACCGCCGACGGTTCGATCCCCGAACTGCAATTGGAACGGCTGAACGGGTTGGGTGAGTGGCTCTCGGTCAACGGCGAGGCCATCTTCGACACCCATCCCTGGACGATCGCCGAGTCCAAAACGGACGATGGAACACCGATCCGCTTCACGGTCAAAGGGGATAGTCTCTACGCCATCCTGCTGGGCAGACCCTCACAACGGGAAACCCGCATCCCGTCATTAAGTTTTTCCCCCGGAACGACCATCCAGCTACTCGGACATCCCACCGGTCTGGCTGTCGCCCACAACAGCGGCTTGATACAGATCCCTGAACTTCCCGGTACATCCCCGGCTCCCACCCTGAAAATTCACCCCATCCCGGAGATCAAACCGTGATCCTCATCGGTATGCCAGCGAGAATCAGTCTGTGAAAAAAGGGAATTTTGCACTGGAGATGTTCCGCGAGTTGAAGAAGATGCCCTGTCCCGGGGGCATGCTCAGCCGCGACATCGTCAGGCAGGCGATCGAATTCAAAGATCCGCCGCGCATTCCCTATAGCTTCGTATATAGCCCTCCCGCCACCGATATTGCCTTCACCGGATCGATTGACCAAGCTCCAACCAAAAGGAAATTGAAATTCGGGGATCGTTACGTGGATTCCTGGGGAGTGACCTGGGAATTTTCAGGCCGGGCATGGGACCATGCCCTCGATCACCCCCTGGCTGACCTGACCAGGGTTGAAAACCACAGATTCCCTGATTTCACCCATGGCATCCGGCAGGCAGCCTGGTATAACAACCTGGCGCGTAAGGCCGGGAAATACCTGCTTGGCCTTAACCCGATCATGATGTTCGAAACCATGCGTTCACTGATGGGGTTTGAAGAATTGATGATGGCGCCATATACTCAACCGGACGGGTTGCATAAACTCCTGGAGCGGCTGACCGATGAAACCATCCGCGCCATCCAGGCCTTTGCTTCCGTGGGTGTGGATGGTTTCATGACTCTTGAAGATTGGGGTTTGCAGAATTCACTGCAAATGAAGATCGGGACATTCCGCAAGTTCTACAAACCATACTATGCCCGCATGGTGGCAGCCTGCCACAAACACGGCCTCCATTTCTTCTGGCACAACTGTGGCTATATCCTGGATATGCTGCCAGACATGCTCGAGATCGGTGTGGATGTGGTCCAACTTGACCAGCCGCGCTTGATGGGACACGAAGATCTGATCCGCACGCTGGGCGGGAAGATGTGCATGTGGAACACGGTGGACATCCAGTGGTCGGTCGCCGGGAATGTCACCGAGCAGGATATCCGCACCGAAGTGGCTGAAATGGTGCAGATCTATGCTGTCAGGAAATACCACGGCGGCTTTATTGCCAAGCATTATCCCAGCCCATGGGATATTGAACTCTCTGTCAAGCGGCAAAGATTGATCTATCGCAGTTTCATGGAGAATGGCTGCGCACCGCGCCCTTTTCGGCTTGCATGGGAGACGAACCACAATGCCCAACTTCAGCGAGCCAAATCGAAAGAGTCGCCCTTAAGGAATCTCCACCAGC
>CAIKOL010000235.1 GCA_903829085.1 uncultured Anaerolineales bacterium
AATCGTTTTCCGGGTCATCGCTGGGGATATGGATCCTCAGGGAAACAGGCGTTTTGGGAGACCACCCATACCCATCCACAGCATTACTGCCCAGCCAGACCTTGATCTGTGGGTTATTGAGATGCCAGCTTAGGGAGGTGTTATCCCCGTCCTCGTCCGGCGCGTTCAGCGTGCCGCCTACACCTGGTTGGATATTTTCGACGGGCTCGCCATTGGGACCGGTGACGCTGTAATCGACTGACCAATCTCCGGTTTCGTTTGCCTGGAAACTACGGCAGCAGGCATTGGGATCACCATCATAATACATCCACAGCGACTGATTGCTCCCGGCGGTTCCCGAGATGACATCTTTCACCGGATCAATACCTGTCACTGCCAGGTCGGATACCACCAGCCATTTGGTAAAACCTCCACCCGATATGGTCAGCGTCATGCCTGGCAGGATGGTAAAGGCACCCTGCAGGTCGAATTTGCCAATGGTCGTGGTGGTTGAATACTCCGGCGAACCGTCAGCGGGGATGGTGCCATCGATATCCAGTGTCAGTTCCGTCCCTTGGGGCCAATCATAAGTCTGGATATGACCATCCTGGTACCAGGCGTCAAAGCGCGGGTTGAGAATATTCTCTCCCCACATCGTGCTGTCACCGTCTTCATCCCCCTGGTTACTATCCACCCAGGTGCCGGGCACCAGATCGAAAGTATTTTGCTCATCATCCTGCAAACCAGGCACTCTCCAGTCTGCCAGCCATGTGTCGCCCTCCTCGGCAGTTACATGCCGGTTGTAGCAGTTTCCTGAGTTATCGCAAGCCCAAACATTCACGGCTGAGCCAGCCGCTGCAAACCCGCTGACCGTATCGGTTTCCGTGTCCATTACGTCAAAAGCCAGCGCGGTGACAATGGTTTTCTTGATCGTGGTGCCGTCGCTGATTGTGATCAGGCTTCCAGGTTGAATATCAAATTCACCGGAGAGGTAGAAATCCGTATACGTCCTGGTGTCCCAGTCAATCATATCCACAGTTCCAGTTAACGTTTTATCTGGCGAACCAGTCTCGATCCCGGAAGAATATATATTGACGGTCAAGGTATTTCCCAGCGGCCATTCCCAGGCTTCGATCTGATCATTGTTCGCACGGACGTTGAAATAGGGATTTGGAACTCTCCAGTCGGTAAAGAATTTATCGCCGTTAGAGTCCATCTGCCTTGCGTTGCCATTCCACCCGGGATTGAGATCCACGGTTTGCTGTTCGTCATTGCGGGGGCCTGGAGCACTGAAATCAGCCATCCAATTTCCGCTCGAATCGGCAATGACATAGCGCTGTGCACCGAAAACAGTTTCAGTTACATGCACCATTGCAAATGGTGTAGCAGTCCCGGTCACGGTGTCTGCAGACGCGTCGACAACCGTTACAGAAATCGGGGGAATGGTGGCAATCACCGTTGTGCTTCCGCCGGTCGTTGTGATGATATCGCCAGGCTGGAGGTCGAACCTTGGACTATTTAAATTAAAACTGGCAGCCCTCGTATTCGGATCCCCTGAGGACATGGTCGCGTCTGCTGAATAAACCGTGCTTCCGCCCCTGGCGATCGTCATATGGATGGGCATTCCCTCCGGCCAACGGCGCGCATTCATCCAATGACCCACTGGATCCACACCAATAAAAGGTTGCAGGTCAGGCGCGACATCATTGTTTCGGGTGAACAGGGGTAGCACCGGCAGATCCTGGGAGATGATCGTCTGGTGTTGGATGGCATAGTCTTTTCTATTTTCCAGGGTACCAGCTGCCTGGGCATTCGAATATGCCAGGTCAGCAGCTGCACTGCTGTAATCCATCACATTCCCTGAGTCCCCCGTCACGAACCAGGAGTACGGAGCACAGGTGGTATCTTCCTGGCTGACACACCCGCCTTGAATAAACTCAGCAATGTCAAAATCACGCAGAGCAATGGGACCATCATCTCCAAAGAAAATTCCCGGGTCATAATAACTGGGAATCACCCGTATACCGATAGCCAGCATGTCCGCAACGAACAAAGTGCCTGTCTCCTGGCGTTCAAACCGTTGGGTGGTCTTGAAGGTAAATTCGAGATCGTTGCCGTCCTTCTCGCGGATGCCATCACCGTTGGTGTCCACCCAACTATCCGCTGCAAGGATCGATCTCGCTTGGTCCGGATCAAAGGGATACGTGGTTAGCGCTGAATCAGGTGCAGCTGCCCATTGATCATTCGGCAGGTACGAGTTTTGAACCAAACCGCTCGTGCCGTTAATCATCCAGGCCAGGTATAACATCGTCTGGCGGTCGGTGCCATAGGCGATCGCCTGGCGGATATTTAAATCACCAAGGGTGGGATTGTCCAGGTTGAAGAAGAGGTATTCAATGTCGTGATAGGGATTTTCAATGGTCACATTTACCGTGATGGTATCCGTGCCCCCATTGCCATCATCCACTTGCACAACAAAGGAATCCAGTCCTACATAATCCGTATCCGGGGTGTAACCAATAGCCTTGGAATCCCCCGTTCCACTGGCGCTGGCTGTGCCGTGGCTGGCAGGGCTGCTGATGCTCCAGGTGAGGGTATCCGCGTCCGCATCTGTGGCATGCAGGGTCAGGTCAAAAGCAGTGGGGGTCCCATTTTTATTCATAGTCACCGAGGCGG
>CAIKOL010000236.1 GCA_903829085.1 uncultured Anaerolineales bacterium
CGGCCTCGAGTTGATCGCCGGACCTGTTTATTTCAGTGAACAATCATATAGTAATAAGTTAATAAATTAATATAGTAATAAAGTAATATAATAATATAGTAATACGCTACCCCTTCCCCTCCATCAAGGCTCGAACGATCTCTCCCCAGCTGTCCGCGTGTTCGGGAAGGAATCGCGAGCGTTCTTTCAGCAGGCGTACCGCCAGGCCATACACCTGGCTTTGCGTGACCGTCCCCGGCCGCAGGGCCTCCCGGATTTGGAAAGAGATCTGGTCCAGGTAGGATAATTCTTCATCGGTCAACGTGACTGTCTTTCTGCGACGGATGAAGGCACTGTTGGGATGGCCTCGCCTCTCCTGCTTCGCTTTTGCTTTAGCAGCAAGCCGGGATTCGAGGTCGTACAATTCAGCCCAGGTTGTAGATGGTTTGTTGGATCGGGATTTGGTGTCGCTCATAATGCTGCCTCCTGCTCGTAGTCCGTCCTCGGCGGACGAGCTTTGTAGATTTCAATTGCGTTTTTGACATCGGTAATGTCGGCATGGTCGCGCCCTGCATCCACCAGGAGGTGCAGTGTTTCGTTGCACACGATGATCAGCGGCCGGGGCACGCCTTGTGAAAAATTGTAGAGTTCCTCCAGGGCGTTATCGTTGAAGATCGGTTTGTCCCGGCCGGCGATTGCTAGCCGGAATTGGATCATGCGCGCCATCTCGCTGTAAGAAAGAGGTGCCAGCTTGTGCCAGAACACAACCCGATCAAGCAGAGCCGGGTTGCGGGCAAAGTTACCGTGGATTTCCTGCTGGCCGAATAATACACACTGGATCATCTTGGAAGAGATGTCGAAGTTCAGAAAGTCCTGAATCGGCTGCAAGCTCTCGGGTCCCATGTACTGGGCATCGTCGATGATCAACACCGGGTTCTTTTTATCCTCGCGTAACCTGATCAAGGTTCTTTCAAAGTCTTTCAATTGGTCCGCGTAGGTTTTGCGGATTTTGTTACGAAAAGCTTCCGAGAAAGCGTGCAGGGCTGCAAGTTGGGTGGGATATCTGGGGGTGTGAATATAGATTGGCTCCAGGTTTTCTTTCTGGAGACACAGTTCCAGCAGGCGGCGTGCCATGCTTGTCTTTCCGGTGCCGATTGGCCCCTCCACGACTGACAGGCCTTCGCGAAACCGGATCAATTTTTCCAGGCGGGAAAGGGCCCATTGATGGCCTTCGGTCAGGTACAAAAACCGGCTGTCAGCCGAGATCCGGAAGGGGAGTTCTTTCAGGTGGAGGAGTTCGAGCTCGCGGTTCGTAAACTCTTCGTCTTCGTCGATCATCGAGTTCATTTCTTATCTCGCTTTGTGCAAATCGGTGAGGCAATCAGACTCACCCGGGACAGGAATCATGCAATTATTTTACATCATTACGGTCTATCATGCAATAGGGGGCAAGATTTATGGCATAAAGGGCTTTTATACTATAAAAACAAGTCACAAACGCCATTAGGCGTCTTGCGCAAGCTCTATGTTTGTTATATAATATTCCATATGCCGTAAACATGCAATGGCATAAGTGGAACGCCGACTAGTTGATTAAAAGGCTCTACCGTGAAGATCATCTCCTGTTTCAGTCAAAAAGGTGGCGTGGGCAAGACCACGGCTACCATCAACGTGAGCGCCGCTTTCGGCCTCATGCTCTGGCATGAGACCCAGCCAGGCCAGGAACCCGGACGGGTCCTGATCGTCGACTTGGACCAGCAGGCCAACACGGACATTACCCTCTCGGGTGGTTTTTTTGGGCAGCGCCAGCCAAGAAACTTGGGGCCTTACGATAACATCGCCGGCCTGCTGATGCTGGATACCCAGCTCCCCATTTTCGAGATTATCACCAATGCAAATATTCCTGTCAGCGCCAGGAACGTTGACTTTATTCCGTCTAACCGGGAGAAGATGCTGCAGGTAGAACCAACCCTGCAGTCCGATCCGGCCAACGGATTGTTCCGCCTGCGCGAAATCCTGGAGCCGATCGAGCGGGCCTACGAGTACGTTTTCATTGATAATCCTCCCGGCGTCAGCCACCTGTCGGTAAACAGCCTGGTCGCATCCACCCACGTTATCCTCCCCATCCAACTGGAAGCGGCCAGCGTCTTTGGCTTGGCAGATTCGCTCAAGGCGATCAAGAGTGTCCAGCAGAAATACAACCGGGATCTGCAAGTGGCTGGCATCCTCCCCACCATGTGCAACTTCCGTGGGGCGGGACAGCGGGAATTTTACGAAGGCCTGTGCAAGCAATATGGTGATCTGATGCTGCCCCCCATCTATCACCGGGCTGAAATCTCGGATGCTTTTACGTCCGGGCTGGACATATTCAGTTACAAGCCGGCGCGCCAAAGCGGGGTAATGACATCTTCCAGCTCCTCAACGCACGAATATGCTGAGGTAGCCGAAGAGCTCCGCAACCGATTGGACCGCTGATCTGTTCCACCTGGAACAGATCGATAGCAGGAGAATTTCGATGCCAAAGCGCTCGCAAGTAGACCTTAGCAAGCTACGCTCAGAAC
The DNA here is from genome assembly GCA_903829085.1 of uncultured Anaerolineales bacterium. Taxonomy (GTDB): domain Bacteria; phylum Chloroflexota; class Anaerolineae; order Anaerolineales; family Villigracilaceae; genus UBA877. The sequence continues at coordinate 2,541 of CAIKOL010000236.1, forward strand.
AATCAGAAGGAGACCAGATCACCGGCTTGGTCACTGGTGTATCCGCTGCCGATGGTCAAGCCTCCCAACGTGCAATTCGCGTGGTCGCCGTCCCGATTTCACAAATCCTACCGGATCGTTTCCAGACCCGCGTCATCCTGCCCCCTGAACTCAAACAAGCCTTTTTTACTGGCGAGAGCGACTGTTTCGCTACTGCCCATTCGCTGCTTGTGGCCGCCGATGGGGATCCTGCTTTGCGACAGCAGGTGGACGAATTGCTCCTGCTGGGAGAATCGATCCTGAAAGATCGCCAGATCGAGCCAGCCACAGGCTCTTGGATAAAAACACCCATGGGCTCCCGCTTTCTCCTGGAGACCGGAGAGCGCCGCTTCTGGTCTTTGGCGCTACAAACCGTCAACATGGGATTGCAAGAGGAACCCAGGTTGAAAGTCACAGAGGA
>CAIKOL010000237.1 GCA_903829085.1 uncultured Anaerolineales bacterium
CACCGATCTCACAGTGCGCGAGATGGACGGGGGCAGGTATGTCGTCGCCGAGGTTAAGCAGGCCGGGCGTCCCACCCCGGAAGTGTTGACCGAAAGCCTGCCGGCCCTGGTGGCGGGGATCAAGTTCGACAAGTCCATGCGCTGGCTGCCGGCATCCGGGCAGGCAGGAAAAGCGGGCGGGGTGGCCTTCTCACGCCCCCTGCGCTGGCTGGTGGCCCTGCTGGGAGCCCGGGTGATCCCGTTCGAATATGCCGGGCTGACGGCAGGCCGCACCACGCGCGGCCTGCGCCCCTACAACTCGCCGGAGATCGAGATCCCGGATGCAGATCAGTATTTCGAGATCATCTGGAAGAATGGCATCCTCCTTTCGGTGGAGGAACGCAAAGCGCTGATCGAAAAGGGGATCAGGGAACTGGCCGAGTCGGTGAAGGGGCAGGCACTGATACCACCCGAGTTGCTGGCTGAGGTTGCCAACCTGGTGGAGATGCCCACGCCATTCCTGGGAAGGTTCGATGAAGAGTTCCTGTCGCTGCCGAAGGATGTGCTGATCTCGGTGATGAAAAAACACCAGAGGTATTTCCCGATCGAACGTCAAGCGGCGAAAGGTGAAGCGGGAACATTGGAAGAAAACCCTTCCACATTGCTGCCATGTTTCGTGGTGGTGAGGAACGGCGACTCGGAAGGGCTGGACCTGGTGAGACAGGGCAATGAGCATGTGGTGCGGGCGCGCTTTGCGGATGCCAATTTCTTCGTGCGCGAAGACCTGAAACATAAACTGGAAGACTTGCGCCCGCGCCTGGGCACACTGATGTTCCAGAAGAAACTCGGTTCGATGCTGGATAAGAATGAGCGCATCGAAAGATTGACCGAGGCGCTGGTCCCGATGCTGGGCCTGGAGGCAGACGAGGCCGTCTTTGCCCGCCGGGCCGCAGCCCTGCTGAAGGCGGACCTGGTCAGTAAAATGGTGGTCGAAATGACCTCGCTGCAAGGGAGCATGGGACGCCATTATGCCCGGCGGGATGGCGAAGCCCCGGCGGTATGCGAAGCCATTGGCGAGCAGTACCGGCCTGTTCCGCAGAGCAGGCCCGGCCTGGCGGTGGCGCTGGCTGACCGGCTGGATTCCCTGGCTGGCCTGTTCGCGGCGGGACTGGCTCCTTCGGGTACGAAGGACCCGTTCGGCCTGCGGCGGGCTGCCATTGGCGTGGTCCAACCGCTGATCGAGCACGGGATCAACTTTGACCTGCGAGCCGCCTTGAAGGCTGCCGCGGCGCTGGAACCGGTGCCGGTCCCGGACGAGGTGCAGGCGCAGGTGCTGGAGTTCATCACCGGCAGGCTGCGGGTTGTGCTGTTAGACATGGGTTACCGGTTTGATGTGGTGGACGCCATCCTGGCAGTGCAGTCGGAGAACCCGGCAGGCGCGGCCGAGGCGGTCAGACAATTGACCGGCTGGGTTGCCCGCCCGGACTGGAACACACTCCTGCCGGGATATGCCCGCTGTGTGCGCATCCTGCGCGCCACCCCAGCCACGGAGGACAGGTCATTGCCGGTGGATGAGCACCTGCTGACCGACCCGGCTGAACGGGGGTTGTTCGAGGCGCTTCGAGCGCAGGCTGGGCAGCCTCCGGCCTCGGTGGATGAATTCCTGACCAGCGTTGTGGCGCTGATCCCGGCCATCACGACATTTTTCGAAAAGGTGATGGTGATGGCTGAGGTGAAGGAAGTGATGGAGAACCGGCTGAGGCTGCTGCAGAGGGTAGCATCCCTGGCAGATGGAATTGCAGATTTGAGCAAATTGGAAGGTTTTTAGCAAGACGGATGGGGCGGGGGATTTCCCCGCCCCATTTTTATGTTTTTTAGCTTCGAACAGGTGATATCCGATGACCCAACCATCCGCTGATATTTTGCTCCGGATCGAGCGACTGCTGAGCCTTGGCAAGCAACAGGAAGCCCGGTCGTTACTGGTGGAGTACGTCAAACAAAACCCGGACTCTGCCCGGGCGTGGTGGTTGATGAGCCTGACGCTCACCGATATCCCCCGGCAGATGGATTGCCTGCAGCGTGTCCTGCGGCTGGACCCCAAAAACGAGCCGGCCCGGGAGCGCCTGGCAATCCTGATGCGCCAGCCCAAGGGTCTCCCAACAGTAAATCCGTTTACCGCGGTGGGCCTGGCCGCGATGGAAAAACCCGCAGTTGTTGAGACGGCCAACCGCCCTGCGCCTGAGCCTGTCTCCCGGCAGCCGGCGGTGGAGCAGGCGCTGCCGCCTGTACCGCCTGCCCCGGCAGAACCGGATGGGAAGACGCCCCCACCCCGTAAATCGAAACCAAAGTGGGGACTCGTGCTCTTGCTGGTGGCAGTCTTCGCCATTGGTGGATTGGTTCTATTGAACGGATATTTGACGCAGCAACGGGAAGCGCAGGCGCAGGCGCTCAGCCTGCAGAAGACTCTGGCGATAGCCCAGACTTTGACAAGTTTACCGCTGCCCACACGGATCCCGACCTGGACAGCTTCCCCCACCTGGACGACCTTGCCGACCGCCACCATTACCTTCACCCCCAGCCCCACTCCCAGCCCGCTCTACACGGTGACCAGGACGCCGCGCCCCACCAGCCTGGTCGGCGCGGTGGTGGGCCTGTACGCCCCCGATTTCAGCCTGACCGAATTCAGCACCGGGCGGAAGGTGATGCTCAGCCAGTTCGAGGGGCAGCCGGTGATGCTTTTCTTCTGGGCCACCTGGTGCGTGCCTTGCAAGGGTGAGATGGATTCCATTAAGACCATCAGCCAGGACTATAAAGCTGACGGCCTGGAGATCCTGGCGATCAACACTGCTGAAGACCCCGGAATGATATTCATTTTTCAAGACACCTATCAACTGGCATTCCCCATCCTGCTTGATCCTGATATAGCCATCCAGACCGCTTATCATGTAGTTAACCTTCCCAGGCATTTCTTTATCAATTCAACCGGCATGATCGTCTCCGTTGTACAAGGAGAAATGACATATAGTGAATTGAAAGCCCAGGTGGAGGCGATCAAGTGGCGGTTTCCGACCTCCTCTCCCACCCCGTAATGTGGAATATCGGGCTGCAGCCTGTAGGTAATGAAGAACAAAGACGGAGGCGAATGAGCCTCCGTCTTTGTTCTTGAAAGGTGTCTTTCCTAGTCTTTATTTGTGCTTTGATTGAAAGTCGTCCATATACCCCTTGATCGACGGCACAGAGGTCAGCTTGGCATAGAAGAAATTATTAACCACGTTAATCACCTGTTCCCGGGCAGCTTCGGCTGCCGGGTTCAATTCTTCGTTGGTCTTCTGATGGGAAAGATCATCGCGCAGTTTCAACAGCAAGCGGACGATCTCGGTTTCCTGGTCGCCTTCCAGGGCGCTGATGACGGACATAATCAACTGGTCGGTTTCTGCCAGGACTTGATCCACGGTGATGGGCGAGGCGGGGTCGCAGCAATCCTGGATGGTGCGGATGAGCGACCAGACCTGGTAGAGCATGGAGGCCGGTTCATCGAACAACTCCCGGATGAAGGCCGCTTCTCCATAGCGCCCAACCAGGCGAAAAACGTTATACATCCGCTTGGCGGCTTTACCGTAGTTGATATCCTTGGTCAGGTACTTGTTGACTTCTTTTTCAAGTTGAGTCACATAATTATCCAGCGCGTCGGCGGATACGTGCTGGGCGATCTTGGAGAAAATAGGGATGGATTCAGCATCCAGATACACTTCCTGGAAGTAAGGATCAAGGTAGCCATCCAGCGGAGTGATGGAACCGTCCGGCGCCTCCCAGGTCACATCCAGCATGTTACTGGCGTTTGCCAGGCGGCTGCGGAGCGGGTCGGCGATGACCCAGTCCAATTTGCACCATCCGGGTTCGGCTGCCACATCCTCCCAGCGGATGACAACGGTTGTTCCATCCGGCTTGAAGGCATCAAATTGACCCAGGCGCAGTTCTTCTGCTTTCCATGTGATGGGCGCAGCGGCCTTGTTCGTACTCCCGCCCCTGACGGTTTCGAACGGGTACGAGCCATATTTAACCTCGATCAGTTGGAAGTTCGGGCCCTTCATGGTTGAGATGGCTTTCTCGCGCATGACATCGGAGAGGATGAGGCAGGCCTGCTCGCGGCTGGGGGCCTTGATGTTAACCCGTTCAAAGTAGTCACAGTCACCCGGGTAAGACTGGATCTTGGACTGGGCGGCAGACCCGGAGAGGGCCAGTGCGGTTTCGACCACGCCGGCACGGTCAGGGATCTCGACGATCTTGCCGATCATCCGGAAATAGTCCAGGTCCTTCGGACTGAAATCGAGCATGGAAACCTTGTAACCAAAGACGCCCGCACGGGTATCCACGACAAGGTCATCCGAAGTTTGTGCGGCGGCGATGGCAGTCAGCCATTGCAGGGCTTCTTCCTCATTCATTTGTACGCCCAAGCGTTGGGCGGATGAGATGATATTCTTCAGATCAGCGGAAGGTGATTTTGGATTGCTCATGGAAAATTCCTTTCTTGGGCGAGGTTAAAAGGGAATCATGAAACGGGATCGTCCATCTGACCGGCGGCTTCCAGCAGCATTTTGCGGAAGATCTCGCCCTGGTCGAGGGCGTCTCGCAGGGCATGATGGACCAAGGCCGGCTGGTTGAGGTAACGCTTGCCTACGAACTGCATGCTGGTTTCTGCCCAGGGTACTTTTGCCAATCCCATATAAAAGGATTTGATATCGATGGCTGCGTGACCGAAAGGGTTGTGCCCCAGGAAGCGGTGAAAATAGTCGTTGACAAACATCCAATCAAAAGGAGCGTTGAAGCCGGTAAATATCGGGCGTTGGCCAACCGGGATGACATCCTGCAGCCAGGTTTCGAAGCGCTGCATGGCCTCGAGCGGGTCCACGCCTTCAGCGGCCAGTTTCTCCAGGGAAAGGCCGCAGGATTCCAGAGCCTCCGGGCGGAAGTCCTGGTTGACCGGTTTGAGCTCGATATAAAAATTCTGTTCCGGATCGAAAACACAGCAGGCGCCAATCGCCAGCAGTGAATACCGGGAGGGATTCGGCCCGGCGGTTTCCACATCCACGGAGATGAAGGTTTCCTGGTCAGACAGGGTGCTGGACATGCTGGACATTATACCGGCTCTTTTGTCTTTTACCCGGGCTTTGCCCCAGGGCTTTCACAAAGTATGAAAGCCAGGTTGTCCCACCCCCTGCACCCTCGCCCCTAGGCGGCAGGTTGTCCCCTACGCTTCGCTTCGGGGATGCTTCGCAAAGACCGCCTCGGCTAGAAGAAGATCTTGGGGTGTTGGCGGGTGGCTTGCCACCCGCCAACACCCTGAACCCCTACGTTAAAAGCGTGGACTTTGCCCAGGCTTCGCTTGCGTTGCCTATCAAGCGCGTCTATAATTCCAGTACCCTATGTCGCAACTCGATGAAATTAAATCCCGTATTGATATCGTAGACCTGGTCGGCGAGACCGTGAAACTGCGCCGCGCCGGAAAGAACTATTCCGGGCTGTGCCCGTTCCACAACGAGAAAACCCCCTCGTTCATTGTCTCCCCGGACCGGCAGACCTGGCATTGCTTCGGGCAGTGCGGCGAGGGCGGCGACATCTTCAAGTTCGTGATGAAGAAGGAAGGCTGGGACTTCAAGGAAGCCCTGCGCTACCTGGCGGAGCGGGCGGGGGTAAAACTGGAGGCCTACAAGGCCGAGAAGCCCGAAGAAAAAGAAGCCCATGAACGCCTGCGCAATCTCATGGAAGAGGCGCTGACCTTCTACCGCCATCACCTCTCCACACCGGCTGGAAAATTTGCCCTGGACTACATCCACGAAAAGCGCCACCTGAGCGACGCCACCATCGAAACCTTCGGCCTGGGTTATGCGCCGCAGGGTTGGGATAATCTCTGCACGCATTTCACCGAAAAAGGCTACACCGGGCAGGAACTGGTCGAGGTGGGGCTCGTTTCGCAGCGTGAAACCGGGGGTTTCAATGACCGTTTTCGCAACCGCCTGATGATCCCCATCCGGGATGAGAACGGCAAAATGACCGGCTTTGGAGCGCGCATTCTCGACCCGAACGATGTCCCCAAGTTCATGAACTCGCCCGAGACGCCGCTCTTCAGCAAAAGCCGCCTGCTGTATGGGCTAGACCGGGCGCGCAAACCCATCCGGGCTGCCAACCAGGCCATCATCGTGGAAGGCTACCTGGATGTGATCGCCCTGCACCAGGCCGGGTTTGAGAACGTGGTCTCCCCCATGGGCACTTCCCTGACCGAAGACCAGTTGCGGCTGCTGAAAAAATTCACCCGCAGCATCGTGCTGGCGCTGGATCCGGATGCCGCCGGGCAAAAAGCCGTCCTGCGCGGGCTGGAAGCGGCGCGCCAGACCCTCGACCGCCAGGATGAGATCGGCTTCGATGCGCGCGGCCTGCTGCACCACGAAGCCCGCCTGCAGGCCGATTTACGCGTGGCAAGCATGCCGGA
>CAIKOL010000238.1 GCA_903829085.1 uncultured Anaerolineales bacterium
TCAAAGCAATAGCCAGCCGATGCGCCGTTTGCCATCCAGCCCCGCAGCTCGTCGCAAAGCCGCCGAACTGAAGGTGGATTGGCAGCAGGCGTTGGGCACTGGCCGCGGGGGCCGGATCAAAGAACGCGATGTGATTCGCTTCACCGAGGACCTGGCGAAGGCCGCCAGCCTAAAAACTACACCTGCAGTTTCGATCCAGCTTACGCCTCTGGCACGGCGGGTTGCCGATAATTTTGGTCTGGATAACATCCTCCTGGCAAAGCTGCTGCCAGGTAAATCAAAAGTCGAACGCGAAGATGTAGAGGAAGCGATTCGAAAGATTGTAAAAGAACGCCCCTCAGCCGCGCCAATTGTCGCCAGTGCTGCAGCTAAGGTTCAAACGGAAGCGGCAGCCCCCCACCGCCAAACAATGGGCGCCGTGCGCCAGCGCATTGCGGACCGGATGATGCTAAGCGAGCAAACTTTTGCCCCCGTAACGTTGACGACTGAGCTCGATGCCACGGAACTCGTCCGAATCCGTGAAAGCTTTAAAAGTGAACCTCAGGCAGGAGCGGCACCAAGCTATAATGTTTTACTCACTAAAATCGTTGCGAAGGCACTGCAGGAGTTTCCAGATCTCAATTCGTCCTTAGAAGGTACTGAGATCGTCCATTGGCCAACTGTCAATATCGGCGTGGCCGTCGACACTGAGCGCGGGTTGGTCGTACCTGTCGTAAGGGATGTCACATCCAAGTCAGTAAACGACCTTTCCCAGGAGATGAACGAATTACTCAACCGCGCTGCGCAAGGCAAAGCAACGATTAATGATCTCACCGGCAGCACATTTACAATCACCAACCTGGGCATGTACGATATCGATGCATTCACACCCATCATCAATCCACCCGAATGCGCAGTATTAGGAGTCGGGCGGCTGCGAAAACAGATGGTTGTGATTAATGAGCAGCCTGCTGTGCGCACGATGCTTGTATTAAGTCTGACCTTCGATCATCGTCTGGTCGATGGCGCGCCAGCCGCCCGCTTTCTACAGCGCATTAAGCAGTTCTGTGAGCAACCCTATTTATGGCTACTATGACCAATATATTCCTGGTAGATCAGGTGGCGCTCGTCACCGGTGCGGCCCGCGGCATTGGCTTTGCGATTGCATCTGAGCTGGCAAAGGCTGGCGCCCACGTCGCCTTGCTGGATGTGCGGGAGCCCGAAGCAAAGAGCGCTGCTCAACAGCTGCGCGATGAGGGATATAAGGCGGCTGGGTTCGGGGTAGATGTCACACAAAAAGATCAAGTCGTCGCCGCGGTTCAGGCCGTGATCGATCAATGGGGGCGCATCGACATCCTGATCAACAATGCCGGAATTTGCCCATTAACCTCTCTGGTCGAGATTTCAGAAGCAGAATGGGATCTGGTGCTTGGCGTGAACCTGAAGGGAGCCTTCCTGTGCAGCCAGGCAGTTGCGCCCGTAATGCAAAAACACCAATCCGGCAAGATTGTAAATATTGCCTCAAGCGCAGGTCAAATGGGCGGACTGGCAGTGGGCCTGCATTACTCGGCATCCAAGGCAGGCACACTGGGCCTGACGAAAAGCCTGGCGCGCATCCTGGCTCCGGAAATTCAAGTTAATGCAGTTTCACCAGGAACAACTGAAACAGAAATGATCCAGGGCTGGAACGAAAAAGCAGTCTCCAA
>CAIKOL010000239.1 GCA_903829085.1 uncultured Anaerolineales bacterium
ATGGCAAGGGTGATCCAAAAATTCATATCCCACTCAGGGATGAAAATGCGGCGAAAAAGAACGCCCCTCTCCATTGAGGAGAGGGGCTGGGGTTGAGAAGGGTTATCAGGCGTCCAGGTGATAGGTGTGGTACGGGTTCTCGCACGGGTTGCCCCAGGCGATATGCATTTCTCGGGCGGTCAGGTCTATCACCATGGCATTGACGGTCTTCTCGCGGTCAAGCGGGTTGCTGGCGTCAATGGAGTGGTTGCAGATGGAGTTCGAGAAGTTGACATGGTCGCGCTGGATGGCCTGCAGGGTCTTGATGGTGTGTGTGTCTTCCTCCCGTTTTACCAGCCGCAGGGCGCGGAAGTAGCGGATACGCGAGGCCACCAGGTCTTCAGGTTCGCGTTCCACCTGCTGCATATTTTCAGAGAGATAATGATTGGTGTGAACAATATAGCCGTCCACGCCGTATTGAATACCGAAACGACGCGCCGAGACTTCAACCGAATACAGCTCACCGCTCTCGTGGACCAGCATGTGGTTGTAACCGGCAGCGCGCTGCGCCGAAAGCATGTGGCGGATGGCCTCATCCGGTGTTTTCGAAGCCAGCACGGCCCGTGAAACCACGGTGCGCGGTGTGCCAATGCGTGAGTCGTTGGGATAAACAGAATCGCACAACTGTGCAATGCCGTAGGCATTGAAACCAATATTGGGCAACAGTCCGCCGTAGGTCATTGCCAGGAACGGCGGATCATTCTTGGGATTGGCAAGCACGATGAAAACATCATCCTCGTCCTCTGGAACCCAGTCCTCGTTGTGCGCCAGGAGCACGTGCCCATCGGCGGTACGCTCGTCATTGACCGCCATGCTGGTGCAGCGGGTGAGGTGCAAGGCGTCCATTGTGACCGCTTCCATGGCATTGATGACCACCAGGTCCTCAAAGACAACATCCGCGCCCTCGGCGATGCCCATCAACTCGTCCACGTACTGGGGATAGCGCTCCTGGGCAAACGGCAGGTACTTGCGGGCCTGGATCTGCGCACCGGCCCAGGTCAATTCCAACTGCTGGTAGGCATCCGCCACCAGGTTGCGCCCGTTTTCGACGCCGTGCTGAACCTGTTTTCGACAGGCTTCGCCGATCTGGCGTCCCATCTCACGGTGTGTGCCGGAGACGCGAACCAGCGGGGGGGGATTTGGGTGTAACGGGGGCTTGATTTCAGGGGCCATAGATGTCTCTCTTTCTGCCACCCATAGGGGCAGAAGAATTATATCAAAGAGATGCCAGTCCGGGTGTTGAAAGCCCGGACAAGCGCCTGATCGCACGGTTCGGCGGGGAGAAGGTGGTGATACAATTAATGTGTTCAAAAGGAGAGAATATGAAAAAGGTTATGTATGCCCTGCTGAGTCTTGGGCTGCTGGCAGCCCTGAGCGGCTGTTCCATTTCCCTGCTTGGCGCACCGACCGCGCTGCCAACCCAGCAGATCCTGCTGCCTTCTTTCACGCCTATTCTCGCCACGCCCACGGTGGCTGGTCCAACGCCCACCGTGCCCACTCCCACCATGAACCTGCCGACGGTCACCTCGAACGCTCCCGGCGCTCCCACAGCCACCACCGGCAGTGCTCCCACACCGACCACCGGCGGGGGAATCGTCCCCGGCACTCCTTCTGGCCCGTATGGGGTCATCCTGATCCTGCCGGGTGATGTGTTGAACATCCGCAGCGGACCCGGGGCGGGCTACGCAATTGCCGGTTCTTTTGCTGCCAGTGCGACAAATGTGATGCGCACGGGGGCCTCTTCCATGGTGGAAGGCGACCTGTGGGTGCAGGTGCAGAACCCGGGCGGCGGAAGCGGCTGGGTCAATGACCATTATTTGACCGAGTACGTGGCGCCAGCCACCTTCTGCGCGGATGGGCGCGTCAATACGCTGCTGGCGACTCTTGGCACTGCGCTCCAGACTTCCAATGGCACGACCCTGGCCTCGCTGGTCAGCCCGGCGCACGGTGTAGCCGTCCGCTTGTGGCGGTATAGCGACCCGATCGTTTTTGACCAGGAACATGCCCGCTGGGTTTTTGACAGCACCTATTCGCATGACTGGGGGGCGGCACCCGGGAGCGGACTGGACAGCAACGGCTCGTTCCACGATGAGGTACTGCCTAATTTGCTGGATGTCTTCAACGCCAGTTATTCGCTGACCTGCGACTCGCTTGGCACAGCCACGCAATATAGCAGCGACCCCTGGCCGGTCGAATATACCAATATGAATTTCTACACCGTCTACAAGCCTGGCACCCCCGGCGTGGAGCTGGACTTCCGCTACTGGCTGGTGGGGGTGGAGTATGTGCAGGGGCAGCCCACCCTCTTCGCCCTGATCCATTTTGCCTGGGAACCGTAGACGAATTCCTTGCCTCTGTTCCAGTGATTTTTGAAGAACCGGCACCCGTTTTCTACCAGAAAACGGGTGCCGGTTTGCTCTTGCAGAACTATTTCCTTATTGATAAAATTATCAATAAGGAAACCAAGCATGTCCTGCATCCCCCGTCTGACGATAATGCTGCGCGCGTGCGGCTACCGCATGACCTCCCAGCGCCATGCCATCCTGCAGGCCCTGCACGATGGCGGACATCTCTCCCCGGCGCAGATCTACCAACGGGTCGAGTCGACCGGCATGACCGAGGCCACCGTCTACCGCACCCTGGAATTCCTGGCCGAGAACGGCATCCTGCTGGTGGCAGACCGGGGCAATGGTCACCTGGCGTATGAGCTCTCCGGAGAGTCCCACCATCACATTATTTGCCGTACGTGCGGCGCACAGATGGAAGTTGATCCGGCTCTGCTTGCGCCGGCGATCAGCCAGATGGAAAGCGAAACCGGTTACCATCTCAATGCCGGTCATTTGACCTTCTTCGGGTTGTGCCCGCTATGCAAGCAAAAACCACAGGAGAGAGCATGACGCGCATCAAAACAGCACTCAAGATGCTCAAGAGCAGAACACCCCGCAGCCTGATGATTTATTATGGAATTTTCATCACCTGGTTGTTCACCACAGCCATGCACATCCCGGATGGGTATCTCAGCCCGGCCACTTCGGTCATCATGTTCATCATCGTTCTGCCATTCTGGGGTCTCGGCGTCAGGAAACTGCGCCAGAAAATGAGCTCCAAGAATGTACCGCTGGTTGCATTGTTTGCTGCCTTTTCGTTCGTGATCATGATGTTCAACGTGCCCTTGCCGGGTGGCACAACCGCCCATGCTGTTGGTGGGGCGCTGGCTGCCATCGTCTTGGGCCCTGAAATTGCGACTATGGCGATAACGATTGCACTGGTTATCCAGGCCTTTTTCTTTGGGGATGGCGGCATCCTGGCTATAGGCGCGAATTGTTTCAACATGGCGGTGGTATTGCCATACGTCAGTTATGCCATCTATCAAGCCATAACGAAGAACCAGGCAACATCCTCCAAACGGCGTATTATTGGTGCGGGCATCGGTGGATGGACTGGCCTGACTGTAGCTGCTTTTTTTGCAGCGGTTGAATTTGGTATCCAGCCGATGCTCTTCCACACTGCGGATGGCACACCCTTGTACGCACCTTACCCCCTGTCGGTTTCCATCCCTGCCATGGTCATTCCGCATGCGTTGATCGCCTCAGTTGTTGAGGGAGTGGTTACGGCCCTGGTGGTTGCCTACCTGCTGCGCACCAATCAATCCGCCCTGGAATTTGTCAAGAAAACCGAAATTCCTGTGGAACTCAGCGGATTTGCAAAATGGCGTGCCCTGTGGATCGGGTTGGTGGTCATGATCGTCATTGTTCCGATTGGCTTGCTGGCGCCTGGTACTGCTTGGGGGGAATGGGGCACAGAGCAATTTTCCAGCCTGGGGCTCGCCTTCATTCCTCAAGGGATGGCCAAACTATCCGGATTGTGGTCTGCACCGCTGCCCGATTATAATTTTCCGGCTTTAAAAAATGCCAACCTCGCTTATATCCTTTCGGGAATTGTCGGGACGATCGTTATTGGAATAGTTGCCTGGCTGTTCACGATGCTGGTCACCCTGCGAAAAACGGAAGCCAGGTAAAAATAGCTGCTCAATTATCGAAGCGCGCCAACCGAAGCAAATTTGTCGAGCGGACACTGGTGGATATCGATCATACCCTGGAGCAATCCCTGTTTGCCGAGAAAACTGCCCGGCAGCCGGGATTGCTTCAGGAACTGGATCCACGCCTGAAGATCCTGTCGGCGCTCCTGGTGCTTCTGGCAGTGGGTCTTTCACGCAATCTAACTGTTATCATCGTTTTATATTTTTTGATGCTCGCGCTGGCTCTTTTTTCCAAAATTCCGCTGGCGTTCTTTATCAAGCGCGTTTGGTTGTTCATCACTTTCTTTACAGGCGTGATCGCGTTGCCAGCCCTGTTCATCACGCCAGGAACGGTGCTGGTGTACCTGCCGCTTGGACTGGTCATCACGAAGACTGGCCTGGCAACGGCCATGTTCTTTTTGCTGCGGGTCGGGACCTCGGTCTCAGTAGCTGTTCTCCTGGTTCTTACCACGCCCTGGAATAGTGTGCTTAAATCCCTGGGGGTGTTACGCATCCCGCCAGTCATCATCCTGATCCTGGGTATGACCTACCGTTATATCCATCTATTGCTTCATCTTACCAATGATATGTTCCTGTCACGCAAAAGCCGCCTCCTGCGGCGTATGAAAGGGCCCGAAGAACGACGACTGATCGCAGCGACAACGGGCACGTTAATGAATAAATCCTTGCAGGTGAGCAGCGAGGTTTACCTGGCCATGCAATCACGTGGTTTCCGAAACTATCCTCGGACGATGGATACCTTCAAGATGCGGAGGATTGATTGGCTGTCGGGCGTGCTGGTGGTCATGATGGTTGCAGCAGCCATCTGGTTGGGAAAATAGGAAACTTGCAGATCATGGAAACGCCCCCCATCTTTGATGTAAACGGACTGTGTTACAACTACGATAACCAGATCCCTGCCCTGGAGCATGTCAGCCTGACCGTCCGGCGGGGCGAACGGCTGGTCATCCTGGGCTCAAATGGCTCCGGAAAAAGCACACTGCTGAAAATCCTGGATGGGCTTTACTTTCCGAACCAAGGATCGGTAATTGCCTTTGGAAGACTTTTAACAGAGCAGGCCTTCCAGGAGGAAGCCTTCAATTTTGAGTTCCGCCGCAGGGTGAGCCTGGTTTTCCAGGATAGCGACGTACAATTATTCATGCCGTCAGTGTGGGATGAACTGGCCTTTGCCCCGCTTCAGCTTGGGTTGAGCCAGGAGGAAGTGAAAAGCCGGGTTGAATCGGCATTGCGTGACCTTCAAATCGAAAAACTACGCCAACGCGCTCCGCACCAGCTCTCCGGAGGGGAAAAGAAGCGGGTGGCCCTGGCATCCGTCCTGGGACTCTCCCCGGATGTCTGGCTGCTGGATGAACCCTCTGCCGGGCTGGACCCGCTCAGCACGGCCTGGCTGCTCGATTTTATTAACCAGCAGGGAAAAGCCGGGAAAACGGTAATCACTGCCACGCATGACCTGGGCATCGTAGATGCGATCGCTGAACGTGTCTATGTACTCGGCGAGGATCATCAAGGGGTCGCAGAGGGGACTCCGCACCAAGTCCTGGCAGACAAAGCTCTGCTGATATCCAGCCGCCTGATGCGGCCTTGACGCGCCCGGCGCAGCTTATTTGGCTAGCAACTCCGCCAGCACCCGGGCTGACTCTTTCTCCACTGCCTCATGCAGGGACTGGCCGTGGGCATCCATGGTCACCACCACGGGGAAATCCTTGACTTCGATGACCCAGATGGCCTCCGGAACGCCAAATTCGAGCTTATAGACCCCCAGCACCCTAGTCACGGATTGGGCAATGTAGGTGGCCGCCCCGCCGATGGCGTGGAAATATACGCCCGGAACCTCCTGGCAGCCTTTGAGAGTCTTTGCGCCCATGCCGCCTTTGCCGATCACGCCCTTGAGGTTGAAGTGTTTCATCACATCCGCCTGGTAGGGTTCTTCGCGGATGGAGGTGGTGGGCCCGGCAGCCACGAATTTGTACTGCCTGGTATCCAGCCCGGAGACGACCGGCCCGCAGTGATAAATGATACCGCCAGCCAGGATCGGCTTGAGAGCCTGATAGACTTGCAGGTCTTCGCCCTGAGGCGGGCGGGTCTTTTTGATAAAGGTTTCGATGAGCCATTTATGGACCACATCGCGGCCGGTGATCATGACGCCGCTCAATGCCACCGGTTCGCCGACTTTCAGGCTGCGGATGGTCTCATCGTCGATTGGAATGGTAATTGCACGCATGGTTTTATCCTTCCGTCAGGACACAGTATATTGTGCCCTGACAAGTCAAGCGTAAATGAAATCGCCGTTGGCCTTGACCGTCAGCTTGCGCCGCCGGTACGCCCAGCACATGTACGAGAGGGTGACGAAATAGGAAGCTGGCAGGCGGGAAAGGCCGGTGATCTTGGTGTCAATGAC
>CAIKOL010000240.1 GCA_903829085.1 uncultured Anaerolineales bacterium
CAGCGGGAATGTCTGTGCCGGGACAAAATGTGGTGACTGCTCTTGCACCTCGGATGAGTTTGACCCTCCCGCCCCGCAGGTGGGTGTTTCCCCTGACCGGATCAACGACCCTGAGTATGCGCCTTACCAGCACAAGGTCTGCCTGGATATCACACTGACCAACGATGAGATTGCCAACATCATTGCCGACATGCGCCTGGTGCGTGATCAGGTTTTTAACTGGAGCGGCGGGGCGCTGGACCTGGAAATGGAATACACGGTCCTGCCCGATGTCCATACCGGTTTCACTGCGCCCGACTTTGTCATCGGCCCTTTTGAGATCGATGATGAATTGCTGAATGACTACGTCACCACTGCCACCGACTTTGTTTATGTGGTCAGCGGGGTCTATGACCGTCTACAGGGGCTGCACCTGGCGTACTGGTGCGGCAGTTCGTACGGCGAGTTGAGTATTCATGGTGCCACATATTCCTACATCCAATACAACCAGGATGCCTGTAATTCGGTCACCATTGCCGGGGAGACGGTCTACGAACCCCTCATCCATGAATGGGTCCACAGCCTGGATTGGGCGCTGTATTACGTGGATGGCGTCCCGGATCTGTACCAGGATACCGGGCCTGATTGGGCCACCTGGGATCACGCTTCCTGGCCTGCCTGCGGAACGGGCGCTTCCGATCCCCTCAACTGGTTTCCCAGTGTGGACTTATGCGAATGGGACCCCGACTGGCGTGACTGCAACGACGTCGCTTCGGCGGGAACCTGCCTGCATGCCGGTGAAGTGAACGGAGCCATCTCCTGGTATGAACATGTCATCTCGTCCCACTACCCGCGCACTGTCCAGTTCAACGGCAATTACTGCCGCGATGGAAGGCAGGATTTCTCTGAGACCGGCGTGGATACCGGCTGGCCTTGCCCTTGATTTTTCTTTGGTACAATAAAATCTATTCCTGCAGCAAATAGGTCTCTATGCCAAACCCTGCCATCACGGTCAATCTTCTTTCAAAACATTATAAAGTCCCGGTGCGCGAAGCCGGGCTGAAGGCCGCCACGAAAAGCCTGTTCAGACGTAAGTACAATTCCGTCAAGGCAGTCGACAACATCTCGTTCACCATCCAGCCCGGCGAGGTGGTTGGCTTCCTGGGTCCAAACGGTGCCGGCAAGACCACCACCCTCAAGATGCTCTCCGGGCTGCTTTTTCCCACTTCCGGAATACCGGATGTACTCGGTTTTCAACCCTCCCGCCGCCAGGCTGACTTCCTGCGGCAGATCACGCTGGTGATGGGTAATCGTTCGCAGATGTCCTGGGATCTGCCTGCTCTGGACTCATTCGAGCTGCAGCGTGCAATTTACGGTGTCCCCAGCCCGGATTTCCTCCGCACGCGCGACGAATTTATCGAACTGCTGGATGTGAAGGAGCTGGTTAAGAAACCAGTGCGCAACCTGTCCCTGGGTGAACGCATGAAGATGGAGATCATCGTGGCACTCCTGCATCGTCCAAAAGTGCTTTTCTTGGATGAGCCGACCATTGGCCTGGATGTGACCATGCAGCGCCGCATCCGCCAGTTTGTGGAGGAGTACAACCGGCGCTATGGTGCCACCGTACTGCTCACCAGCCATTACATGGCTGATGTGGAGGCCCTGTGCAAACGTGTGATCGTCATCCATAACGGGAAATTACTTTTCGACGGTGACCTGTCGACTCTGGTGGACCGCTTCTCAGCCTTCAAGACCATCGGTGTCACCCTGGCGAATGGGTTTGGCAGTTTCAGCCAGTACGGCGAGGTATTGAATCAGGAAGCGGGTCACGTGACATTGCGCATCCCGCGTGAGAAGACCCCGGAAGTTACCGCTCGCATTCTGGCCGAACAGCAGGTCGATGACCTGACCGTGGAGGACCCACCCATTGAAGATGTCATCGAGAAGGTTTTCGCTCAAAAGAGCGCGGAAGTATGAAACATAACTTCTCAACAATCTGAGGGTGGGGGGTGTGCATACGGTTACGCCGCATGCACACCCCCCACTCTCCCCACTTTTTGATAAGATACAATGAAGCGCTATATTGACTTTTACCTTACTTCCATGAAGATCGCCATATTGGAACAGATCCAATACCGGGCGCAGAATTATTTTTACCTGGTGGGGGTCGTTGTCGAGCCGACGATTTACCTGGTGGTTTGGTCCACCATCGCCAACCAGCAGGGCGGCTCGGTGGGTGGCTACACGGCTGGCGGGTTGGCTGCTTATTATATTGTCTGGACCCTGGTGCGCCAGATGAATGTCGTCTTCACGCCCTATGGTTGGGAAAACCGCATCCAGCACGGCCGGCTTTCAATGGAACTGATGCGTCCCATGCATCCCATCCATACCGATGTGTCCTACTTCGCCGGCTGGAAGATGGTGATGATCGTCTTCTGGTTCCCCCTTGCAGCCATTTTGACCTTGATCTTTAAACCCACGCTGAATCCAACCTGGTTGCAGATCATCGTGTTTTTTATTGCCATTTGGGGCGCCTATCTGGTGCGCACCATGATATTTGCAGTGCTGGGGTTGATCACTTTATGGACCACCCGAGTCAGCGCCATCTTTGAACTATCCTTTGCACTTGAGATGGTCCTCTCCGGGCGCTTCGTACCCATGACCCTCATGCCTGCCTGGGTGCAACACATCGCCTATTACTTGCCTTTCCAATGGACATTTTACTTTCCGATCAATGCCCTTGTGGGGCAGCCCACTCCCAACCAGTTATTCACCGGGTTGGGCATGCAATTGTTTTGGATTTTGATCGGGCTGGGTCTTGTTAATCTCATCTGGCATTTCGGCATCCGTCGTTTCTCTTCGGTAGGAAATTAAAGCCACCATGAAAATCATCAAACTTGCCTGGAGTTACCTGCGCATTGGCATCGCCAATGAGTTGCAGTACCGGGTCAACTTCTTCATCCAGCTCCTGCAATCGTTCATCGCCCTCGGGACCGGGTTGATCGGCTTGTGGCTGGTGTTCACGCAAACCACCCAGTTGGGCGGCTGGAGCCAGCCCGAACTGTTGGCGGTCATGGGGATTTACATGGTAATGGGCGGCGTCATCCAGTCCGCCATCCAGCCCAACATGCAGCGCCTGATGGACGAGATCCAGGATGGCTCACTTGATTTTGCCCTGACCAAGCCGGTGGACGGGCAGATCCTGGTCAGTATCCGTGAATTCCGCTTCTGGCAGTTGACCGACGTGGTTGTCGGCCTGGTGGTGCTGGTCATCGCCGTGGTACAGTTGCAGGAAAAGATCGGGGTCTGGCAGGCGCTGGCCTTTATGGTCGCGCTGCTCCTGGGTGGGATCATGATCTACTCCTTCTGGCTCATGCTGACCACCACCGCCTTCTGGTTGATCCGCATCTGGGAGCTGGTCAACCTGTTCCAGGGACTTTACGCGGCCGGGCGCTGGCCGGTCACCATCTACCCGCAATGGCTGCGCCTTGGGTTGACCTTCATCGTCCCGGTGGCATTCGCGGTCACGGTTCCAGCCGAGGCACTGACCAACCGGCTGACGCCCCTGACCTTGCTGGGTGCTTTTGGTCTTGCCATCCTCCTGATGCTGCTGGCGCGCTTTGTCTGGCGGCTGGGTGTGCGCAGTTATTCGGGAGCCTCGGCATAAGGCGAACAGCGGGTTTACAATATCCCCATGAAAGAATTCATCTACGGACGTAACCCTGTCTACGAAACCCTGCGCGCCAGAAGGCGGGATGTTTTCCGCCTGCAAGTTGCCGAAGGTGTGCAGGACAAAGGTCGCCTGACCGAGATCCTCGACCTGGCTGCCCGGCGTAAAATCCCCGTGGAACGCGTCCCGCGCCTCCACCTGGACAAGCTCAGTGAAAGTCATCAAGGGCTGGCGCTGGAGGCCAGCGCTTATCCTTATGTGGAACTGGAAGATATTCTCGAAAACGCAAAAACGCACAATGAGCCGCTCTTTGTGTTGATCCTCGACACCCTGCAAAATCCGCAGAACCTGGGCACCATCATCCGCACGGCCGAAGCGGTCGGGGTGCATGGCGTGCTGATCCCCACCCACCGGGCTGCAGAGATCACCCCGGCGGTCGTCTCTGCTTCCGCGGGAGCCTCGGAGCATATGCTGGTGGCGCAGGCTAACCTGGCACAGGCCATCGTTCAACTGAAGGAAGCCAATGCGTGGGTTGTGGGACTGGATGAGAGCCCGGAGTCAAAAACTCCATCCGAGGTCCGGCTGGATGGTGCCCTGGCAGTGGTGGTGGGCAGCGAAGGGGAAGGCATCCGCCCGCTGGTCCGCCAGTCCTGCGACTTCCTGCTGCGGTTGCCAATGCAGGGCAAGGTCGAGTCGTTGAATGCCGCTGTGGCGGGGTCGGTCGCACTTTACCTGGCTTATCTTTCTCGTTAAAAACAAAATCATCAATAGGCTATTCCTCCATTTTAACTATTCAGCCATTTGACTATCTGACTTGTAGACTTATAAACTTTTTACTTATTTGACTGGAGACCCTTCAATGCCATCTGCAACATTCCAATTCCCCAAAGGTTTCCTGTGGGGAACAGCCACTGCCGCGCATCAAGTGGAGGGTGGTAATACCAACAATAACTGGTACAAGTGGGAGCAGGAAGGACATACTGCCCACAAGTCCGGGCTGGCCAGTGACTGGTGGGGCGGGCGCTGGAAGGAAGACTTCGACCGCGCTGCCGAGTCGGGGCAAAACGCCCACCGGTTGTCCGTGGAATGGAGCCGCATTCAGCCCACACCCGACCGCTGGGATGAGGAAGCGCTGGAGCGCTATCGCAGCATGTTGCGCGGCCTGCGCGACCGGAACATCACGCCCATGGTCACCCTGCATCACTTCACCGATCCGCTCTGGCTGGAAGAACTGGGAGGCTGGGAGACCAGCCAGGTTGTGCCACTGTTCGAGAAGTACGTTCGCAAAGTTGTGGAAGCGCTGAAAGAGTATTGCACCCTGTGGTGCACCATCAATGAACCGAATGTTTACAATATTGAAGGTTACATCCGCAGGAATTTTCCACCCGGAAAGTCAGACATAAAATTGGGACTCCAGGTGCAGGCAAACATGGTCCGGGCTCACGCTGTCGCTTATCGCCTCATTCACCAACTCCAACCCGAGACGCGCGTCGGCTACGCCCTGCACTTCCGGCCGCAGGAACCGTTCCACCGCTGGTCTCCGCTCGACCGGCTGATGCGTAACGTCAAATTCGAAGCTATTAACCTGGCCTTCCCTTCTGCCATATCCACTGGCGTCATGCGATCTCCCCTTGGCAATGTCCGGGTACCGGAAGCCAAAGGAACACAGGATTTTTTTGGCCTGAACTACTACTCGGTCGACACCGTCGCCTTCGACCTGCGCAAACCCGGCGAATTGTTCTCACGCTCGTTCTTCCCCGCCGGAGCCGACCTGGCCGATGCCGGGATGAACTCCAACACACCGGATGGCTTCTTCTGGGCCTTCAAATGGGCGGTCAAAACCTACCCGAACCTGCCCATCCTCGTCACCGAGAATGGCATAGAAGACAGCACCGACCGCCTCCGACCGCGCTACCTGGCCCAGCATGTCCATGCCATGTGGCGGGCGGTCAATTTCAATTGGCCGGTCAAAGGCTATTTCCACTGGTCGCTGGTGGACAACTTTGAGTGGGAGCGCGGCTGGACTCAGCGTTTCGGCCTGTGGGCTTTGGATATCGAGACCCAGCAGCGCACCAAACGCCCATCCGCGGACTTGTATGCCGCCATCTGCAAGGAGAACGGCCTCAGCTCCGGGATGGTTCAGAAATATTGCCCCGAAGTGTACTCAAAATTATTCCCCGGTTAACAGGTGGAATTATGGATCCGATCCTAGAGATTATTTTTAAGCGCCGTTCCATCCGCAAGTACACCGACCAGCCCGTGGAGCCTGAGAAATTGGAGCTGCTCCTGCAGGCTGCCATGGCCGCGCCCTCGGCCATGAACTGCAAGCCCTGGGAGTTCGTGGTGGTCACCGACCCCGGGAAACTGGCCCAGTTCCGCCAGCGGCTCGTCTTTGGCGACCGCAATGCACCGGCAGCCATCGTCGTGTGCGGCAACCCCTCCCTTTCAACCAATCCCACCGCCCGGTTGTTCTGGGTTCAGGATTGCAGCCTGGCCGGTGAGAACATCCTGATTGCCGCCGTTGGGCTTGGCCTGGGCACGGTCTGGATTGGCGTCCACCCGGTGGCGGAGTTCGTTCGCACCGTGCGCGAGATCACCGGATTGCCAAAGCGCGTCACCCCGCTGGGGCTGCTCTATGTCGGTTACCCGGCTGAGGAAAAGTCCGCCCGTACGCAGTACGATAAGAAGCGCGTTCACTGGCAGGAGTACGGGCAGGAATAACTCCGGCCACGGACCAAAACCCGCTGCGGGATGTTCCTTACAACCAGACCTCCATGCTCCATATCACCAGAGTCAACCTCCGCCCGATCCCGGAATCGAAATCCTTTCCTTTCTCCCTGCCGCTGCTCCAGAACTTGAAAGAGATCGTTTTTGATTCCCCGGTGACCTTGTTCGTGGGCGAAAATGGTTCCGGCAAATCCACCATCCTTGAGGCCCTTGCCTGTGCAGCCGAGAGCATCGTGGTGGGCAGCGAAAGCACCCGCACTGATAAAAGTCTAGCCCACGCCCGTGAGCTGGCGAAATACTTCAAACTTTCCTGGACAAAACGCACCCGTCGGGGGTTTTTCCTGCGCGCCGAGGATTTCTTCGGCTACGCCAAGCGTCTCAACGAAATGCGTTCCGAGATGGAATCCGACCTGCAGAACGTTGAGATTGAATACCAGGATCGCGGTGAATTCGCCCGCCAGCAAGCCAGGATGAGTTATGCCCACGAGCTGGGCGACCTGCGCCGCTATTACGGCGAGGGCCTGGAGGCCCGTTCGCATGGCGAGAGCTTCCTGGCCTTGTTCCAGTCGCGTTTTGTCCCCGGTGGCCTGTACCTGCTCGATGAGCCCGAAGCCCCGCTTTCCCCCATCCGCCAATTGGCGCTCATCTCTGCCATCAAAGATATGGTCTCGCAAAACGGGCAGTTCATCATCGCCACCCATTCGCCCATCTTGATGGCATATCCGGGCGCTTCCATCTTGAACTTCGATGGCGGCAGGTTGCTACCGGTGCTCTTTGACGACCTGGAGCATGTCCGGCTGATGCGCGATTTTCTGCAAGACCCCCAGGCTTTCCTGCAAAAACTATGAAACTTCCGCCTGCTTTTGTCAACAATATCAACCAGGCATTCGGTGAGCGTGGTCGTCGTTTCCTGGCTGACCTCCCCACCCTGTTGGAGACTGCCGCCCAAACCTGGGAGTTGACCC
>CAIKOL010000241.1 GCA_903829085.1 uncultured Anaerolineales bacterium
AAATCCCGTCTTTTCGGTGTAGGCTGTAATTAACCAAAACACACAGAATCCCAAATCCGTTGAGATTATTACGTCGGAAGGTAATTGAGTAGGCTTCCTGAAACTCCCCAGCCCTAAAGGGCGGGGGTTCTTGGAAGAACATGCTCAGGTCCAGCTTTGTTCCAAGATCTTTCCTCGCTCCACGAACGGTTGAGCAGCCGCCTCTCGGCACCGGTTTCCCGGTGCTGCCCTCCCGCCGTAGTCTCTGGCGAGCCACTTCCGCTGATCTCCTGGTTCGGAGGCCTGCTCCAGAGGCGCAGGCCTCCCGATCTGCGGACGGTCGGTTTCATCGACGCTACTCCTACCCTGTTGCCAGGGACGGAGATACTTTGGATGCGCCTGTTCGATCAGCGCAGCGACATCGGCATGGGGGTCATGCCGACCAAGCTGGTTGCCGGACCCCACCAGATCCCGGTGTCCGCTCCAGCCACAGTTCGGGCAACGAAATGTCCTGCCCGAAGGATGATAACGATGCTTGCATTTGGGGCACGTAGAGCTGGTGCCGCGTTCTTCGGCCCGGACGATCTCGATCCGCCCTGCGGCCTTGTACTCGATCAGACGGGATTGCTGCCCATATTCCCAATATCCGTTGCGCTGCCTTTGCGATCGGCCTCCCCTGGCTTTTGCAATTCCGGTCGGCTGGCTCAGGATCATCCTGGTCTGACCAGTCTCGATACCCCACTCCACCACCTGGTGCGTCACCTTGTGGTTCACATCCCGGATCCGGCGCACCGACTTCGCCTTCTGCCGCGCCATCGTCCGGTTGGTCTTCTTCTGACGCCGGGATCCAGGCTTTCGATGCGCCTGGTACGCCTTCTGATAGGCACGTTTCTTCTCCCGCCGGATCTTCTCCGCCACGATGGCACGACCGTTGATCATCAGGCTTTCCCCATGGCTCGAGAGAAAGGTCCAGGCCCAGCGCTGTCCCGGATCCCCCGCAGATATGACCGGTTCCCCGGCGGTGTCCCTTTCTTGCACTCTCGCCCGAGACTCCAGCGTGACCAGCACTTCGTCGTAGCACAGTTCCGCTTTGAGGATCCTTCCCGGGTCCTCCCGCAGCGGGATCGAAAGAGCCGGGGAACCGTTCCCGCCTCCCAGTCTGAGCTCCCCGCCCTGCCACGCCACCAGGTCGCCGCGAAAGACCACCGTGCCATAGCGCTTCTGGTCCCGCCACGGGAAGCGGGCCTTCAGTCCCAACTTGCGGTTCGCCTGCGTGGTTTTGATATTCCCAAAGAACTTCCTGACCGCCTGCTGCACACAGGCGGATGGCAGACCACCATAGCGCTCTTTCCGCCGGATAAAGTGTGCGTCAAAAGCCTTTTGCCTGGGCCACTCCCAGTGCGATTTCCGGATGCGCAGATGCACACGGACCATATCGTTCCACAGCACCGCCATCGAGCGCCGCATCCGATCAGATGTACGCGTGATGCCAGCGGTTCGATGAAACCGCACCCGCATCACCCGGCAGGAGAGCCTGGTTCCCTGATCCGCATCCATATCAGACATTCTGCTGATCTTCAATGTACTGTTTTATGACTGCCAATGGTGCACCC
>CAIKOL010000242.1 GCA_903829085.1 uncultured Anaerolineales bacterium
CTCCGCATGGAGGCGCTTTTTATTTTCGTACGGGGCCCCCAGCAGGGGATGGTATTCGATTCCCGTCCTCTCCACTAGCGCCTCTTCATATAGACGCATTTTATTATGGCAGTAACGACTTCAGTCGTACCTACATTTTTTCTATGCAATGTTAACGTTTTTCTTGCACCCATGGGTTATCCTTTTCCCATCAGAAAACTTTAGCGCATTTTTGCGCAGACATTCTTTCTAAGGAGCATTGCCATGGGAAAAATCATCGGGATTGATCTGGGCACCACCAACAGCGTCGTGGCTGTCATGGAAGGCGGTCAGCCGACCGTCATCACCACCGCCGAGGGCGGGCGCTTGTGCCCTTCAGTGGTATCGTTCAGCAAGAACAACGAACGCATGGTGGGACAGACCGCCAAGCGGCAGTCTGTTATTAATTCAGAAAATACCATTTACTCCATCAAGCGCTTCATGGGCCGCCGCTTTGACGAAGTGGAGAACGAGCGCAAGATGGTGCCTTATGCAGTCGTGGCGGGACCTTCCGACGAAGCCCGCGTGAAGATCCCCATCACCAACCGCGAGTACAGCCCGCAGGAAATTTCAGCCATGATCCTGGCCAAACTCAAGGCCGATGCCGAAGCCTACCTCGGCCAGACCGTGACCGAAGCCGTCATTACCGTCCCGGCTTACTTCAATGACAGCCAGCGCCAGGCCACCAAGGACGCCGGCAAGATCGCCGGCCTGGATGTAAAACGCATCATCAACGAACCAACCGCTTCGGCCCTGGCTTATGGCCTGGACAAGAAGAAGAACGAAACCATCCTGGTCTTCGACCTGGGTGGGGGTACCTTCGACGTGTCCATCCTGGACGTGGGCGAAGGCGTCATCGAAGTCAAGTCCACCAACGGCGACACCCACCTGGGTGGCGATGATTGGGATCAGCGCGTGGTCAACTGGGCGGCAGATGAGTTCAAGAAGCAGGAAGGGATTGACCTGCGCCAGGACCGCCAGGCCCTGCAGCGCCTGCGCGAAGCCGCCGAGAAAGCCAAGATCGAACTCTCCAGCATGATGGAGACCGAACTGAATCTGCCCTACATCACCGCCGACGCCAATGGTCCGAAGCACATGGTGCTTAAGTTGACGCGTGCCAAGTTCGAGCAGATGACCGAAGACCTGCTCAACCGCTGCCGTAACCCATTCGAGTCTGCCTTGAAGGATGCCAACCTGAAAGCCTCCGACCTGAATGAGGTCGTCCTGGTCGGCGGTTCCAGCCGTATGCCCATGGTGCAGGACCTGGTCCGCAAACTGACCGACGGCAAGGAACCCAACAAGGGTGTCAACCCCGACGAGGTCGTGGCAGTCGGCGCGGCCATCCAGGCCGGCGTGCTGGGCGGCGAAGTCAAGGATATCCTCCTGCTCGACGTGACCCCGCTCTCCCTGGGCGTGGAAACCATGGGCAGCGTGATGACCAAGATGATCGAACGCAACACCACCATCCCGGTGCGCAAGACCGAAACCTATTCCACCGCCGCAGACAGCCAGACTGCCGTGGATATCCATATCCTGCAGGGCGAGCGCCCGCTGGCCTCGGATAACATGTCCCTGGGTCGCTTCCGCCTGGACGGCATTCCGCCCGCGCCGCGCGGTATCCCGCAGGTTGAAGTCACCTTTGATATTGACGCCAACGGTATCCTGAATGTGACCGCCCGGGATAAGGCTACCGGTAAAGAACAGAAGATCACCGTGACCGCCTCCACCAACCTGAACAAGGATGAGATCGCCCGCAAGGTGGACGAAGCCAAGAAGTACGAGTCCGAAGACAAGAAACGCCGCGAGGTGATCGACGCCCGCAACACTGCCGATGACCTGGTCTACCAGACCGAAAAAGCGCTGCGCGATCTGGGTGAAAAGGTTGCCAACGAAGAACGTGGCAAGATCGAAGGCAAGATCAACGATCTCAAGCAGGCAGCACAGTCCGACGACCTGGGACGCATCAAGAAAGCCACAGATGAGTTGCAGAATATGTTCTATGCGCTCAGCCAGCAGATGTATGCCCAGCAGCCCGGGGGAACCCCGCCCGAAGGCGGACCGCAGGGCTTTGGCGGTGCCCAGCCTGGTGGTGGAGGCGGCCCGCAAACCCCTCCGCAGAACAATGACGGCGACGTCATCGACGGTGAAGTCCGCGACGCCTGATCCTGATTTACACATGCCGGGCGGCCAAATGGCCGCCCGGTACTATTTATTTACTTCTCATCTTTCCATTCCTTCTAAAGCAGTATAATCCCCCCCATGCGTAAACGAACTATAAGCATTCTCATCGGCTTGGCAGCCTTGATCGTCATCGCCATTCTCCTGTCTTTCATCCCCAAGATCCATTCAGCCATTGCCTGGCGGGTCGAAGACCTGCAAACGCAGATCTACTACCTCTTCAATCCACCCGGGGCGGTTGTTTTTGTTCCCACCCAGCAATCACAGATTACCATTACCCCGCGCCCCACTTCATCACCCACCCCCACCCCGGCGATAACGGTTCAATCCACCCCCACCATCACACCCACTCCCCTCCCGCAATCTGTGATCCTGGACGGCATCACCTTTGTTGACCAGATGAACCGCTGGAACTACTGCGGCCCGGCCAACCTGACCATGGCACTCAAATACCTGGGCTGGACCGGTACCAGGGACGAGGTCGGGGCCGCCATCAAGCCGGGCGTGAACGACCCCAGCCTGGATGCCATCCAGCGTTCCCAGACCGATGTCAATGTCATGCCCTACGAGATGGTGGATTTTGTCAATGCGAACACCCCTTACCGCGCCCTCTTCCGCTATGGCGGCACACCGGAGCTGCTCAAAAGCCTGATCGCCTCCGGGTTCCCGCTGATCGTCGAGAAGGGTATCTACCAGACCCTGCCGCCCGAAAATACCATGCAATGGGCCGGCCATTATGCCTTCACCACCGGCTATGATGACAGCACCGGGGAGTTCATCTTCCAGGATTCCTATACCCCCAAGGAAAACATTCCCTTCGAACAGCAGGGCAAGAACGTCCGGGAAAGCTATGCCGAATACATCCAGGGCTGGCGCGCCTTCAATTATGTCTTTATCGTGGTCTACAAGCCCGAGCGCGAGGCGGAACTGTTCCAGGTGTTGGGCAACTATATCGATGAAACCTGGGCTGACCAGGCCGCTCTGACCACTTCCTTGCAGGAGACATCCAGCCTGGGCGGTGTTGACCAGTTCTTCGCCTGGTTCAACGAAGGCACCAATTACGGCCTGTTGACCGATTACGGTCAGGGTGCGCTGGCTTACGACCAGGCTTTCAATCTCTACAACGCCCTGCCTGAAGCAGACCGGCCTTACCGCATCATGTGGTACGAAACCGGGCCTTACCGGGCCTACTTCTACACCAGCCGCTACCAGGATGTCATCAACCTGGCGAATTCGACCGAGTCGACCCTCTATAACCACCGCGTCCTGGAAGAGACCCTTTACTGGCGCGCCCTGGCCGAAGCCAACCTGGGCCTCACCGATGCTGCCTACGCCGACATGCGCAAAGCCGTCTATTACCATCCCGGCTTCCAACCCGCCCTCGATATCATGGCGCAGTGGGGCATCAGTCCTTAAGAGTCGAATAGACTGCAGTTTTATA
Source organism: uncultured Anaerolineales bacterium (assembly GCA_903829085.1). Classification (GTDB taxonomy): domain Bacteria; phylum Chloroflexota; class Anaerolineae; order Anaerolineales; family Villigracilaceae; genus UBA877. The sequence goes on from CAIKOL010000242.1 coordinate 3,638, forward strand.
GTCTTATAGACTTTGTGACTTTCCCTCCTATCAGACTATCCGACTTTTTGACTATCGGGCTATTTTACTATTTGACTAAAAGACTATGAGACTCTTGCATTTCGCCGACGCACATATCGATATGGCCAACTATGGCCGGCGCGACCCTGAAACCGGCCTGCCGTTGCGCGTGCTGGACTTCCTCAAATCCCTGGATGTCATCGTCGATACTGCGGTCGCCGAAAAAGTGGACCTGGTGATCTTTGCCGGGGACGCCTACCGCGACCGCTCGCCGGCTCCCACCTTCCAGCGCGAATGGGGCCGGCGCATCATCCGCCTTTCGAAGGCGGGCATCCGCACCCTGCTGCTGGTCGGCAACCACGATCTTTCCCCGGCCCTGGGCCGCGCCAACGCCATCCAGGAATTTGAAACGCTCGACATTCCGCATGTCACCGTGCTGGCGAAACCGGCTTTTCTCAGTGCCAGCGAACTCGGTCTGCCCATCCAGGGCATCGCCATTCCCTGGGTCTCCCGTTCCGGGCTGATGGCTGCCACGGATGTCGCTCCGCAGGATGTAATTCCAAATATCGAGGAACGGCTTACCGAACTGGTTCACCGCTGGCTTGACGAAGCCGACCCCGCCCTGCCCATCTTTTTGACCGCCCACGCCTCCGTCCAGGGGGCCAAGTACGGCTCGGAGCGCAGCGTCATGCTGGGCGCTGACCTGGTCCTGCCCGGCTCGCTCGTGCGTGACCCGCGCCTGGATTACGTGGCCCTCGGTCACATTCACAAGCCCCAGGATCTCAACGAGAACGCCCATCCCCCCGTGATCTATCCAGGTTCCATCGAGCGCGTGGACTTCGGGGAGGCCGGCGATGACAAGTTCTTTGTCATTGCCGATATCACGCTCGGCAAAACCGTGGTGCATTGGCACAAGCTGGAGCATATCCGCCCCTTCATTGACCGACGCATCACCCTGGAATCTGCCGAAGACGTGACCGGGACTCTCATATCTGCCCTACCCGCCGCCGGGGAATTGGAAGGCGCCATCGTCCGCCTGACGGTCGACTATCCCCGCGAGTGGGATACGCTGATCGATGAACCCGCCTTGCGCCGCCATGCCGGGGCTGCCTTTGAGTTTCACCTGCTCAAACGCCCCAGGATCGATGCCCGCATCCGCCTGCCTGCCGACCAGGGGATCAGCAGTCTGGGCCCGCTGGAACTACTTGACCACTACTGGCGCGCCAATCACGCCGCGGATGAAGACGCGCAGGCGCTCCAAAACCTGGCCAAATCCATCATCGAGGAGGAAAAACAGGACGCTGACGAGCACCGCTGAACGCCCGGAACGATCGAAGCCTCTGCGTTCACCGATGGGGTTCCGCTTCCCATAAATATTATGCGCTGGATCTATATATCCCCACACTTTGACGATGCCGTGCTCTCCTGCGGCGGCCTGATCTGGGACCAGGCTCAAAAAGGCATACCCGTCGAGATCTGGACCATCTGCGCCGGGGATGCCCCCTCCGGCCCACTTTCCCCGCTGGCATTGGATTGCCACCGGCAGTGGGGGCTTGCCTCCGCTGATGAGGTGGTGGCTGCCCGCCGCCTTGAAAACCAGGAGGCAGCCGCGCAGGTGGGTGCAGAGACGGTGAACTTCAGCATCCCTGACTGCATCTACCGGCGTTCCCCCACCGGAGAGTTGCTTTACCCCGAAGATGTGTTCGTACCGGTCCATCCATCCGAAAAGGAGCTGGATGCCGACATCGCCGCCGCCCTGGTCACTGAACTGCAGCCGGATGACAGGCTCGTCAGTCCGTTGGCCATTGGCAGCCACCTGGATCACGGGCTGGCGCGCCGGGCCGCGGAACGCCTGGGCCGCCCGCTCTGGTACTATGCCGACATTCCCTATCATTTCAACCACCCTGAAAGTCTCGCTTTACTCACCAGCGGGATGCAGGCAGCGCTTCACCCCCTCCCCGAAAAGGGACTGCTTGCCTGGCAAAATGGGATTGCCGCCTATGCCACCCAGATCCTGATGCTTTTCGAAACAACCGAAAAGATGCAGGCCGCCATCCGTCTTTACTGGGAAAGCAGTCACGGGCTGCAACTGTGGCAGTCCAGATAGCTCCGATTCAATCGGGCTTTGGGGTGCTGCGCTTTTTTGCAGCAGACCTTGTGGGAGCCCTGGCGAAAATGAGAGCTACCGCTCATAGCTTTCTCAAAGTCAAAAAGTTGATGTTTCCCACCCATCGCATCCCCGCCCCAAAGCGGGGGAAAGATGATCTTGGGGTGTCGATGGACGGCTTCGCCGTCCATCGACACCCGAAACCCCGACTTTGAGAACACCCTGGGATACCGCTTGCTTTTCAAAAAAAATCATGTATAATATTGCCGGGTAGGGAATCCTACAAAAGTTGCATCTCTGTTTCAGAGATGCTTGTATTTTCTCAGGATGAATAAGATGCCGACGACATTCTTGACCAAAGAAGGCTATCAAAAACTCGCCGACGAGCTGGAATATCTGCGCACCACCAAGCGATTGGAAGTTGCCAATCGCCTCCATGAAGCCATGGAAGGTGGTGAGTTGATCGAGAATGCAGAATATGAAGCCGCCAAGAACGAGCAGGCCTTCGTCGAGGGCCGTATCCAGGAATTGGAAATGATCCTGGCCTCGGCTCGCGTCATTGACGATAAAGAGAAAAAAGAAAAAGGCGACCTGGTGCAGGTTGGTTCAACCGTCACCATCAAGGAAGAAGGCAACGGCTCAGAGAAATACTCGATCGTCGGCGCGGCCGAAGCCGACCCTCGCGCCGGGAAAATCTCGAACGAGTCGCCCATCGGTAAAGCCATTTTGAACCATCACGCCGGCGAGGAAGTCACCGTTGAAGCCCCCGGCGGCATGTTCAAAGTTCAAATCATTAAGGTTGAATAGCCTGGGGCACGCCTGTCAGGCCCCGCGCATCCTGTCTGGAGCGCGGGGTTTTTTGTTGTAAAATAAAGTTCGAAAGGGTACACCATGACCGAATATACCTCGCTTGAAAAAGTACGTCTCGAAAAGCTGGAACAACTCCGCCAGGAAGGCGTGGAGCCATACCCCACCCGCGCCGAACGGACCCATACCTCAGCGCAGGTTATCTCCGCCTTCGAAGCCGCCGAAAAGGCCGTCCCCGCCGGACAGCCACCGGTCGAGGTCAAGGCTACCCTGGCTGGGCGCATCCGCGCCGCCCGCGCTATGGGCAAACTGACCTTCGCCCACATCGAAGACGGTGATGGGCGCATCCAGTTGTTCCTGCGCATGAACGAATTGGGTCAGGAGCGCGTGGATTGGTTCAACAAGATGCTGGATATCGGTGATTTCATCCAGGCTTCCGGCGTCATGTTCCGCACGCGCACCGGCGAAGCCACCCTGCATGTCCACGATTTCAAGCTGTTGGCCAAGGCGGTCAGCCCCCTCCCGGCTGCCAAGGACGAAGTACTGGAAACCGGCGAAACGGTCCGCCATGCCGCCCTGGAGGACCCGGAGTTGCGCGCCCGTCAGCGCTACGCCGACCTGGCGGTCAACCCCGAAGTACGCCTCACTTTTCGCAAACGGGCCGGCATCATCCACGCCCTGCGCCAGTTCCTGGATGAACACGGTTTCCTCGAAGTCGAGACTCCCATCCTGCAGCCCATCTATGGCGGTGCGGCAGCCAGGCCGTTTACCACCCATCATAACCAGTTGAAACAGGATCTGTTCCTGCGCATCTCCTTCGAACTCTACCTGAAACGCCTGCTGGTCGGCAACCTGGAGCGGGTCTATGAGATCGGGCGCGACTTCCGCAACGAAGGCGTCTCGTACAAACACAACCCGGAGTTCACCCAGTTGGAGTTTTACTGCGCATATGCCGATTACATCCAGGTGATGGAACTGACCGAGCAGATGGTTTCTTACGCCTGCCAGAAAACAAATGGCAGCCTGAAAGTGCCCTACCAGGGTCTTGAAATTGACTTTACCCCCCCCTGGCGGCGGCTGGCAATGCGGGATGGTATCCTGGAAACCAGCGGCATTGATATTGCCGAACACCCTTCGGCTGCATCGCTTTTCAAAGCCATTGCTGCCAGAGGCAAGGCGCCCAACCCTCAGTCCACCCGCGGGAAACTGATCGATTTCCTGTCGAGCGAATATCTCGAACCCACCCTGCTCCAGCCGACCTTCCTGTATGATTACCCGCGCGATATCTCCCCACTGGCCAAATCCAAGCCGGGTGACCCGTTGACCGTGGAACGCTTCGAGGGCTATGTAGCCGGGTTCGAGCTCTGCAACGCCTTCACCGAACTCAACGACCCGCTCGACCAGGAACAGCGCTTTATTGAAATGGGCCGCGACTACACCGACGAGGAAGAAGAAAAACATCCTATGGATGAGGATTACCTGCGCGCCATGCGCTACGGCATGCCCCCCTGCGGCGGTTTCGGCATGGGTGTCGACCGGCTGGTGATGCTCTTGACCGATAAACACTCCATCCGTGAAGTGCTTTTATTCCCACCCTCCCGCGAAACCGAAGAATAATCTCTTATAAAAAAATCGTCCCGGCACCTGCGCCGGGACGATTTGCGTCTCAACCCATCCGTCTTGAACGGCTCTTTGGGAGCTGCCGGGATTGAAGTAAAGATATGAGGGTGTTGGGCGGGCTTTGCCCGCCCAACACC
>CAIKOL010000243.1 GCA_903829085.1 uncultured Anaerolineales bacterium
GATCGAGGTTTTGAAGACCTGGATCGCGCCTGCGAATGATGGCCGGCTGCTCGACCCCTGCTGCGGTGAAGGCTCGGCGGCAGGAGCATTAGCCAGGGCGCTGAGCTGCACAAGCTGGGGGGTGGAACTTTCCCCGGTCCGATCACAGGTTGCAGAGAAGAACATGGAACGTGTGCTGTGCGCGGCCTGGCAGACCTGTACCCTGACCAATGAGTCCATCACGCTTTTGTTCCTCAACCCACCGTACAACTACGACCGGTTCGGTGACCAGCGCCGGCTGGAAACCGAATTTCTGAAAACCACTACACCCAAACTCATCCGGGGAGGCTTGTTGGTTTATATCGTCCCCCTGACGCTGCTGGGCGATGAAAGTGTGGCCAGCCTGTTGTCTGCTTACTACGAGAGCCTGGCCGTGGTCCGCTATCCGGAAACCGGATACAACCAGGTCATTGTCCTTGGGTACAGGCGGCAGCACTACAAGAATCCAGCTAAAGAGGAAATCGCCGAGATCCAGAAATTAGCACAGGCCGAACCGCCCATGCTCGAGGCGATATCTGCTCCCAGGTATACCCTGCTACCTGCGCCGGGCAAGGGCGCCGGTGGAACTGCCATCAAATTTAGCCGGATGGATTACTCTGCCGAAGAGTTGGTGGATGCCACGCTCAAGAAAGGTCTGATGCATTCACGGACCTGGCTCGACCGGATAGATCCTGGCCGGCTGGACGTAAAGCTGGACCGTCCGATCATGCCGCTAAAGAAAGGACACATTGCCATGCTGATGGCGGCCGGCACGATGGGAATCATGCGGCTGATAGATGAGAATGGCCAACCGATGCTCATTAAGGGCCGGGTTGTAAAGGTGACACCCAAGGTCGGCAGCGAGGAGACCAAGAGCGGCGACACGCTGGACATCTACCGGGATCGCTACGAGACCACGATCTCGGTGGTCCGTCAAAACGGCATCGAGGTGATCAAAGATGTCAAGATGCTCTCCGAGTTCATGGGAAAGTACGGTGAGCAAATCGGCCGATATATCACCGATCGTACCCGGCCGCTCTATAACTTCGACCCGACACCGGCCGAAACCGCCATCCTGGACACGCTCAGCCTCCACAGAAAGCCACTGCCGGGCCAGGCGAAACCTGGGCTGCTGCCCATCCAGCGGCACGTCGCCACTGCCGTGGCACGCGCCCTGCGTAAAAACCGGCGCGACAATATTCAAGGCGAAATGGGTTCCGGCAAGACAACCATGGCATTGGCAGCGCTTGCTTTACTGGATGCATTTCCGGCGCTCATCATGTGCGACCCCCACATGGTCGAGAAGTGGATGCGCGAGGCGAAGGAAGTAGTTCCCGGTGTCCAGATAATGGAGCTCCGCCGCCTGGGTGGACACAACCACCAACAGGTCAACGATGTAGAGCGCTTCTTCGAATCCTACGAAAAAGGCCTTTTGGGTAAGAAAGCCATTGCGGTGATCGCGCACACCACTGCCAAACTTGGATCTGGCTGGAGACATTCTTATGTCAAACGCCGGATCAATGGGATTGTTTTACTTTGCTGCCCAACCTGTGGCGCGCCGATCACGATCGACAATCACGGCGTGGAAGTTCC
>CAIKOL010000244.1 GCA_903829085.1 uncultured Anaerolineales bacterium
GACTCTTAAACGTCGGGACTTGGGTGCTTCGCTGCCCAACGACTGGCGGCTCACCTGCGCGGCGACTCCAGCGACGAACCTCTGCCCGAAACCTCGGCGGCAGGCCCAGCCAATCCAGCAACCCGCCCGCTCAGCCGCGCCAGGCGCCCAGCCGCAGGTTAGCCGTCGCTCCTCTTGGGAATCCTCCTTAACGCTACACTGATCAACCACTCGATCATAGCCTGGTGGGACTTTCAGTTCGATTACCACGAAGCCTTCTTTGCGGTGTACTGCCAATATGTCGATGAAACGTCTCCTGCTGGGAATTCTACATGGTCTATCCCTTCCTCCTCGGATAGTCTCAAACCAAGCTCTACCAAGTGCAGGTTCTTCGCGAGGAAGGTGCTCAGATCACTCTCGTACGCAAACTCCGCTGCGGTTAGCTCCTCGTCCTAAGAAGCAGACTCTAACTCGGCAGGTTGGCTTTCAGTCTCCGAACTGATGGATGGTCAGTATCGGGGACGCATAACAGAAAACGGCTCCAATCTATCTGAAAGAACAAGTCGTCCTCACCTGGCATGGCAGTGTACGCGGCTCGGCGCATTGGTTGACATCCGAATGATGTGAGCGCTTACGGTGGCCTTTTTGACCTTCGGATACCGACCCGCGAACCAGGCAGGACCTGACCTTTGGAAAGAACCTGCCCCCTCTTCAGGCTGAATTCGTCCACCAAATACTGCATCATCTGCCATATTAGCTTGGAGGATATCGACATCCTCTCATAACCTCCAGGCGGCTAATGGAAACATCGAGCTGCCGGGACCGCCGGTCAAGGCTTCGCCTTCCCCACGATTTCGCTAGGCGGTCCCGGTCTGTTGCCTGCCGTGGGCAGCCTCGGCGTTACGGCATTTGATCCTTCCACGACCAGCTGTTGCCGTCCCAATGGTTAGCATACACTTTGTGATTTGTGCCCATCACAAAGACCCAAATCTTGCGCAGATCCCCTTTGCGATAGGTCAGGCTGCCTGCGTGCTGGGTCTGGGTCTCGGCGACCAGTGTGCCAGGCGGCCTGCCCTGGTCGGCCCACTGCCAGATGCTGCCGTTCCAATAGTTCACGTACAGGTGGCCGTTGCTGCCGATGACAAAGGCGTAGATGCGCTGCAGGTTGTCTTTCCGGTAGGTGATCACGCCCGGGCTAAGTTGGGCGATCGTGGTGCCCGGTGGAGTGCCCTGATCGGCCCAAGCCCAGCCACCGTTGTAGTAGTGCACATAGAGATGACCGTTTGCGCCCTTCACAAAGGTGTAGATCATGACCTGATCTTGTTCCTTGTACGTGATGACATGCGGGCGGCTCGCAACGGTGGTGCCGGTCGGCTTGCCCTGGTCGGTCCAGTTCCAATTCGAGCCGTCCCAGTAGTTGGCGCAAAGATGCCCGTTTTCCGCCATGGCGTAGACGTGAATCTGCGTGATCTTGTGCGCCCTGAAGGTGATTACCGATGGGCTGCTGTGAACTGTGGTGCCAGTCGGTGTGCCTTGATCAGCCCACAGCCATTGCGTGCCATCCCAGTAGTTTACGTGCAGATGCCCGTCGGTGCCGCGCACGAACGCGTAAACCCGCGGAGCATTGCCCTGGTTGTAGTCGGGGTAGTCCCGCTTGAACATGATGGCTCCGGGCTGGCCCGAGACCCCGCAGCCGGTCGGCTTGCCATAGTCGGCCCAGTTCCAATTCGAGCCGTCCCAGTAGTTGGCGTACAGGCGGCCGTTCTCTCCGGAGATGAAGGC
>CAIKOL010000245.1 GCA_903829085.1 uncultured Anaerolineales bacterium
AATCAGGTTGTGCATGCTGATACAGGCACTATCTGGCACGCCATCGACGGTGAACTGAAAAAATCTGGCTGGGAATTGTCAGCTCCTGGTGGAGGCGGTATGTTCTCAGCCAGTGTGGGCGGGACGATTGCTTACAATGCCGTACCGCACGGCATCACCGAGTATGGTACTACTGGCGACCACGTTATCTCCCTGGAAGTTGTCATGCCAAATGGGACTATCCTGCATACCGGCTCGGCCTCCAACGACGCCAATGGCAACATTGCCATCGAACGTGGCGCCAACGGTCCCGATCTCGCTGGGCTTTTCATCGGGTCCTGCGGAACTCTTGGAATTATCACCAGGGCCACCCTGCGCATACGGCATATCCCCGAGCAGGAGGAATTCCTCTTCTACACCTTTGAGAAACTGGAAAACGCTGTGGATGCCGTCTCAGCCATGCAAAAACAGGCTTCAGCCACGTTCATCATCGGCCTGTTCGGAGGCCCCAAACCATCTGGCGTTCGCGGCAACTATACCCTGCATATCATCATCCGCGATAGTAAAACCCGCTCATATGAGCGCAAGCAGGCTAGCGAAGTCATCTGTCAGAGTTTCAACGGTATGGCACAAGATCCCAAAGCTACCCGCTTGTATTGGACCGAGCACATGTATTCCTGGTTGCGTAACGACGGTCCCAGCACCTATTATGGCAGTCGGCCTTACTACTGTCCGGAAGTGGCCGGGTTCCTCCCCACGCAAGCGCTCAAGGAAGCCATCCCGGCTCTTAACCAGTACATTGCCGACACGCAAACGGAATGGGACAAGAATGGCATGCGGGTCAAAGGTTTCGACGTATATTTCTCCCGCAACGGCGCTTTCCTGTGGGTGGACACCCTGTACCCCGAGTACCTGCTGGAAGCACACGAGTATGGTCTGAAAGTGCGCCGCGATATCGCTGAGTTGCTGTTCAGCAAGTGGATGTCACCTGGCGGGATCGTTGCCGGCCTCGCCCCCTACATTATGCCCAAGCTGGGCAATGCCTACCAGCTCATGCAGACCTTGAAAGACAGTCTGGATCCCAACCACATCCTGAACCCGGGCATCCTGATGCTGGGCGGCGATCCGACATTTGGAAAAATCTTGGGAAAACCAGAACCAAAAGGTCTCAACCTGGATAAACATGCCGACCTGCCTTATCAATGTCTGCGCTGCGGCTTCTGTTTCGATGTGAGCTGGGTAGGACGCAATTATCAGCTCTGTCCATCCTACGAATACGGAAGTTTCGAGTCGTATGCAGGGCGTGGCCGGGTGGCAACCGCGCGCGCTATTCTGGAAGGCGAACTGGAGTACGACGAAAAGGTGGCTGAGAGAATTTTCAGTTGCACCATGTGTGGTTCCTGTAGCGAGCATTGCTTCAAGTTCATTGATTTGCGCAAGGTTTACCAGGGCATGCGTGATGACCTGGCTGCCCGCGGCCTGACCCCTCCAGGTCTCCGTCAGGTGGCGCAGGATACCTACCTCCAGCGTAATCCCTACGCCAAGTTGCAAGAGGATCGTTTTTCCTGGCTAAAAGATAAGAACCATATTGATCGTAAAGCCCGCACCGCTTTGTTCGTCGGTTGCACACCTTCTTATGTCCGGCGATCGGCAGCCGGAGAGGCAGTTGCCCTCCTGGACAAGATGGGGCTGGATTATACGGTCGCCTCGGATGAATGGTGCTGTGCCCACCCGCTTATGTCGGCTGGCGAGACCGAAAAAGCAGCCGAGTTCATGCGCCACAACCTTGATACCTATCAGAAACTTGGTGTCGAACGCATGTTGTTCCTTTGCCCTGGCTGCCAGATGACCTTTACAAACGAGCTGCCCGAAGTCTTGGGGCAATCGCTGCCTTTCAAAACGATTAACATCCTGGAACTGGTTGCCGAGGAGTTAAAGAGCGGCCATGTGGAACTGGCCGGTATGCCGGCTGGCACTGTAATGACCTACCACGATCCTTGCACACTCGGTCGGCAGTTGAATATCTATGACGCCCCGCGTGAGATCATCAATGCATTCCCGGGGGCGCGGTTTGTGGAAATGCCGCGTAACCGCAAGGATGCCTTCTGCTGTGGTGCCGGATCCTACGTACGCTATGACTTCCCCGAATTGACTGATACTGCTGGCCTCCAGCGTTGGAATGAGGCAGTTGATACCAAGGCTGGCATGTTGTTGACAAGTTGTATTTCCTGCATGACCGAGTTCCAACAGGTTAAGAGCCAGGCCAAGGACAAACTGGAAGTAGTTGACTTGATCTCTCTGGTCAATAAACAAGTTCGCGTCATCGAGGCTGTCACCAGCTGATTAGCTGGAATTGAGTGAAAATAAGAGGAGGAAGAATGAAAAAGAAATCCGGTTTGATAACGGCTCACCCGGCTGTCATTGCTGTGTGGGCGGCCCTCATGGCAGTTGCTTCTCTGCTGCCTGCGTTCCCGATCATCGGGACAGGGGTTACCTTCAATATAGCCAACTGCCTGGTCCCTCTGGCTGGTATCTTCTTCGGTCCTTGGGTCGGAGCGATCGTGGCAGGCGTGGGCGGGTTCATTGGTCAGATGTTGGCTCCCCATACCGTCCTGTTTGGCCCGCTGCAGTTTACAATCGCCATCATGGGTGCCCTGGGTGCAGGTTTCGCCATGCAACGCAAGTGGTTGGCGCCGTTGGCGGTTATCCTGCTCTTCGGTGGAATCTGGTATTTGCTCCCAAACGGGCGGGCTGCCTGGGCTACGCCTCTACTATACTTCCTGGGCTTTGCTTTTATCTTTGTTGGCTGGATCATCGGTCGCAAGGAAGATCCCCTTCTCTCCCCTAATCGTAGCCGGATGGCCCTGGCACTTCTGTGCTGCTCCGGAGCCGGTATTATAGTTACCCAGGCGATGGGTAACCTGTGGGCTATGATATTCTTCCAATTACCGCCCGCCATCTGGTATACCGTTCTGGCCATCGCCCCGGTTGAGCGCTTCTTGTTCTCCCTGGGTGCCATGATCATTGGCACTCCGCTCATGATCGGATTGCCCAAGATCGGTGTCCCGGTTGGTCCGATGATTTACCAGAAGGAAGACGAAAACGATGAACCCGAACCGGTCGCACCGGCCAAGGTAGATTAACAATAAAACGGGTGCTAAGAATTCAGGTATGACTGGAATCCAATCCCACAAAGCTCCAGGGCTCCTTTCCATCCCGGAAGTGGCGGTCCTGGGGGCGGCTGCCGTCGATTGGGTGGCACAGGTTGAAGAGCTGCCTCCATTGGATGGCATCTCCTACGCCAATCAGTACGCTCCAGTTCCAGGCGGCTCAGGTGGCAATGTGGCTGAAGGCATCTCCCGCCTGGGGCACACCGTCCGCTTCCTGGGTGTATTGGGAGACGATGACGGCGGGCGCATGCTCATGCAGGCGTTTAGATTGACGGGCGTGGATACCAGTTGTGTTCATGTGATGGAAGGTAAGCGCTCGGCGGCCTGTTTTATTGCAGTAGACAGGCATGGGCAGCGCATGATCTTTGCGCTTGGTGGAGTAGCCGTTTACGACCAGGTCACAGACCTCGTTGCGGCCCAGCTTGAAATGGTAAAGATTCTTTACATTGCTGATGCGTACTTGGAAGTTGCCCTTGCAGCCATTTCGAGGCTGGGACCAGGCGCCCGGGTCGTCTTCAATCCCGGAGGGTTGATGGCTGCTTCCGGGAAAGAAGGGCTGCTTCCGATCCTGAAGCGCACCAGCATCCTGATTGTAAGCCGGGTGGAAGCCGAAAAGCTGACTGGCATTTCTGATCCGGAACAGGGCTGTAAGGATCTGGCTGCTTGTGGTCCTGACACAGTCATGCTTACCCTCGGGGAGCGCGGTGCCTTGGTGGTCCATGATAATAGATTGGTGCTTGTCCCGGCTATCCCAGTTGAGCAGGTGGTGGATACCACCGGTGCCGGAGATGCCTTTTCGGCCGGGGTGATCGCCGGTTTGCTGGAAGGATTATCCGTGGAAAAGGCCACTCGCCTGGGCTGTGCGGTTTCAGCATACAAGATTCAGCGTTTCGGAAGCCGCAATGGGCTTCCGGATCGAACGCAAATCCGTCCTTGGCTCTAAAATTTTGTTGGCGCTTATTTCGGTGAAGAGGTGATATTTTGAAAGGTGCAGCAGCTGGTCAACCCGGGCAAGTCATCTTGGTGGATTACCCCGAACCGGTGGCACAGGAACAGGATATCATCCTGTCAACCACGGCATGTGGTGTCTGCGCTACGGATGTCAAAATGGTACAAAAAGGTGCCCCGGACACGCGTTTCGCCCTTGGTCACGAGTTGACCGGGAAAGTGATCAAAGCCTCCAGCACACAGGTTTGGAAGGTTGGTCAGCGGGTGGCGGTTGCCCCTTACTTGCCATGCGACCAGTGCTACTACTGTAAGCATGGCCAGCCTGCCCTGTGCACGCATCTCTATGAGATCTCGATCCTGCCTGGTGGGCTGGTTGAACGCGTGCTTGTTCCTTCCGAATTGGCTCGGCGTGGCATGTTCGCTCTCCCAGATGAGTTGAGTGACGAATTGGCTGCCCTGGCTGAGCCGCTTGGGTGCGTGATCAAAGGACTGGAAGACTCTCATCTCCAGGCGGGAGATTCCCTGGTTGTGATTGGTGATGGACCGATGGGACAACTTGCTGCCGCTGCCGGGAAGGCACTTGGCTGCAGCATCGTCATCATGGCCGGCATGACTGCTCATCGCTTGGCAACCGCCCAGGGTGCATTCGCTGATCGGACGGTGGATATCAGTAAGGATAACCTGAAGGATGTGGTCAGCGAGTACACGGAAAAGCGTGGCGCAGATGTCGTGCTGGTCACCGTTTCGAGTGGCGAGACCCTTGCTGACGGGATCGGTCTGGTTCGTCCGGGTGGCTGGGTTAATTCCTTTGCTGGGGTCCCGGATGGCACTCACATAGAATTGGATGTGCGCAAGCTGCACTATCAACAATACCATTTGACCGGATCATCTGGTTTGGCTCCACATAACATGAAAAAGGCACTGGAATTGCTCCACTCCAACAAGGTGGATTTTTCCAGGGTCATCACCGGCCGCTTTGTCTTTCCGCAGGTCGCCGAGGCGGTTGCATACATGGAACAGCGGGTGGGTCTTAAAGCAATGGTAACATTTTCATAGACCAAGGAGAACGCATTGAAGGAAATTCGTTTACATCGCATTTTTGCAAAGGACAATCGCACGGTGATTGTAGCCTGTGATCATGCCGGTTTCATGGGCCCCCTTAAGGGCCTGGAGCAGCCCGGCCAGCTTATGGACCATCTGGTGGCCAGTGGGGTTGACGCCGTCTTGACCACGCGTGGCATAGCCCAAACCTTCAGCGATCGGATTGGAAAACTTGGCCTGATCCTGCGCGCCGATGGCGGCTCCAGCATGGCCTCCCCGGTGATGGGTACTCTGCGGCCTCTCTTTTCGATCGAAGAAGCCTGTCGTCTGGGGGCGGATGCGGTCATCTGTATGGGCATGATCGGCTTCCCCGAGGAACCTTCCTCGCTCCAGAACCTGGCTGGTTTCACTGCAGATTCAGGCAAGTGGGGCATGCCGGTTATCGCTGAGATGCTGGTCAAGCCCAAGGAAGGCGAGCGGCCCACCGTTCAGGAAATCGCCTTCGCTATGCGAATCGGTGCAGAATTGGGTGCTGACCTGATTAAGGCCTCCTACGCAGGTCCGTCAGCTGCCTACCGGGCAGCCCTGGGAAGTTGCTACCGCCCGGTGGTAGTCTTGGGTGGAGAGAAAGTAAAAGATGAGCAGGAAATGTTGCAGAATATCGCCGATGCATTGGAAGCTGGCGCCACCGGCGTTGCCATAGGACGCAACGTCTGGCAGCATGCCAATCCTGCCGGGGTCTGCCGCTCCCTGGTTGAACTGGTTCATGGCAGCGGCAGTGTGGAGATGGCATTGAAGGAGATCAAAGCCTGATGAAAGATGTGGTCATTGGGCTGGATATTGGTACTTCCAGCGTCAAGGCAGCCGGGTTTGATCGGAATGGCTCCTTGCTTGGAAAGGCCACTGCCCCCATTGTCCTGTATTCTCCTGCACCGGGCTGGGCTGAACAGGAACCCGGCGACTGGTGGAATGCTGTTTGTACCGTTCTTAAGCACCTCCTGTCTTCCATCGATCCCCAACGGGTCGCTGCCTTGGGACTCTCAGGCCAGTGCCCGGGCCATGTTCTGGTTGCCGCCGATCATAAGTCGATCGGGCGGGCGATCATCTGGCAGGACCAGCGGGCAGTAAAAGAATCTGTCTGGTTGGGCAGTCAGATTTCGCCTGCCCAGGCCCTCCACTGGGTTGGGTCGAGTTCCCTGGCGGAACCCACCTGTCCGCCGGCACGCCTGTTATGGTTGAAAAATAACCGGGATGAGGATTGGAATCAAGCCGTTACTGTTTTGCAGCCAAAAGATTACATTGCCTTGCTGCTGACTGGTAAGACCGGTACCGACCATTCCAGCGCTTACTGCCTGGTAAATCCTGATAGTGGCTTCTATGACCGGGAATATTTCTCCACTCTGGACCTGCCCTTGGAAAAAATGCCCCCCACTTTTCCACCAACCTGGGTAATTGGACAGGTCACAAAATCAGCCAGCCTGCAAGTCGGATTGGAACCCGGCACACCGGTCGTTATCGGGACGATCGACGCCTACTGCGACAATTTGGCTGGAGGCGTGATCAATCCGGACCGGGCTGTGGATATCGCCGGGACTTCTGAGATTGTATCGCTATCCGTTGACCGCAAGCTGGAGGCTGAGGGTGTTTTCCTTGCCAGTTTGGAGGCAGGTGGGCATTTCCTTTGCGGTCCAACCCAGGCCGGTGGGGACACGTTGCGCTGGCTGGCTCACTGCTTCTATTCCGAATTCTTGCCAGACATTAACTACAGCAAGATGGAAGCTGAGGCCCGGTTTATTCCCGCTGGGAGCGACGGTTTGATCTTCCTGCCTTATCTGAATGGGGAACGGGCTCCCCTGTGGGATTCGAATGCCCGCGGCGCTTTCATTGGCCTTACCTTCCGCCACGATCGCCGGCATTGTACCCGTGCAGTGTACGAAAGCATCGGCTTTGCCATCCGGCACATCCTGGAAATTTCGGAAAGGGCTGCCGGGTTGAAGGCTCACGAATTGGTTATCTGTGGCGGCGGTTCACGTAGCGGATTTTGGAATCAGGTCAAAGCGGACATCCTGCAACGCCCTGTCTTGCCAACCGCTGTCAGCGAAACTGGTTGCTTGGGGGCAGCTATCCTTGCCAGTGTGGGAACGGGCATTTATCCTGACTTGAGAGGAGCCTGCGATCGAATGGTTCAATTGCGCGATCCCCTGGCTCCTGATCAGACGTTGGCTCAGGTCTATGAAGCCAGCTATCAGGCTTATCGAAGTTATTATCCGGCGCTTCAGCCGGTCTTCTCACTAAAAGTAAGCCAGGAAAGGGGATAGAAATGGACAACCACGATGAAGTCCAGCTCATGGTTCAGGTGGCCAGGCTTTACCACGAAAACCAACTCAACCAGGAAGAGGTGGCCCGGAGATTGAATCTGACCCGTCAGAAGGTATCGCGCCTGCTCATTGCTGCCAGAGAGCAGGGAATTGTCAAGGTTGTAGTCTATGATCCCACGCCTGGCGATTCCGACCTGGGAGACGAGTTGAAGCGGCGCTTTCACCTCCAGGATGTGGTGCTCACTCCTGCTGAAAACCTGGAAGGGAACCAGTTGCGGTCTGCCATTGGTCTGGCTGCCGCAGAATACCTGAAACGGAACCTCCATGCCGATCAAAATGTCGGCATTGGTTGGGGTCGGACGCTATACGAAACTGTCAATTTGATCGTTGACAGCCAGCCAAAGCACATTAATGTCATCCCGTTAATTGGTGGTGTAGGTGACATTTCTCCCTTCTTCCAGGTGAATGAACTGGTTCGACAACTTGCAGATGCGTTTGATGGTACGTATCGTCATTTTTATGCCCCGGCTTTTGTTGAAGATAATACAGTCCTTGAAAACTTGCTAAAAACCCAGGAAATTTCCCAGTCTTTCGAACTTTGGAGCCAGCTGGATGTGGCTGTGGTCGGCATTGGGCATGTTGAATTTCAAAAGATCTCTTCAATGTTCTTCGCAGATCATATTACCCCCCAGACCCTCGCCATGTTGGAATCAAAGGCGACTGTGGGGGATATATGCGCCAGGTTCTTTGATATCCATGGAACTCAGGTCTTCCCGGAATTGGGTGTCATCGGCATCAACCTGGATCAATTGAAAGCCGTTCCTGAGGTGATCGCGGTTGCTGGAGGAACGGAAAAGGTCAGAGCAGTGCTGGGCGCGCTGAGGGGTGGGGTTATTAAAACGCTTATTACCGATACAACCACGGCCCGGGCAGTACTGGCTGAAAACGGCGAAAGGAGGTGACCCCCGGATCAAATAATTAAACAAGAGGTTGAAGGCCTCACACTTAATCACTACAGTCGAGAAACATCATTCAGAACCTGAATTGGAGGAGTAATAAAATGAAAAAGACGATGTACATCGTTATGGCGATTGTGATCTTTGCCAGCCTGTTGAGCAGTTGCGCTGCCAAGCCCGGAGATTCCCTGATCACAGTCAAAGGCTCCATCGGCAAGACCAACTCCGGTAGCACCTATATCCTCGACCAGGCTGCCTTCGACAGCAAGTCGGTGGAACTCACCTACAATGATCCCTGGATGGGTGATGGCCTGAAATACAAAGGCATCCTGCTCAAGGATCTGATCACCTTGGTCAAACCCGACAGTAGCGTGACCACAGTCGCTTTGATCTGCACCGATGGCAAGGAATATGACATTGCCATCGCTGACGCCCAGAACTATGACATCATGTTGGCCCGCTGGGTCGGTGGCACCGCCCTGGATGAGAGCAACGGTGGCCCCGTTAAGGTTGCTTATCCAGACGATGCCAAGTCGATCTATCCGGATGAAAGCTGGGCTTGGTGGGTTGTCTCTGTCGACTTCAAATAACCCGTCACGCTTTCGCTCTGCAAATTTAATCAAGGGTGGAAGGCTGTAGACTGTTTTGTCTTCAGTCCTTCCACCTG
>CAIKOL010000246.1 GCA_903829085.1 uncultured Anaerolineales bacterium
GCGGGCGGCTTTGCCGCCCGCACAACCCCCATCCTCCCTCACTTACTGAGAAGATACTCAGGATGTGCCTATTAAAACACCGGCAGGGCAAATTGTATACGGGAAGAAGCCAATTCCCCCTAAAAATAAAACGAATCCGGGCGAACAGCGTATGTCCCTGTGAAGACCTCTTGCGAAAAATCATGGGCTGTCATGGGCTGCAAAAGCGAATGACAGCCCATGGCAAGAAACCATCCGGATTAGGAGATAAATAATGATCAATATTGGGAATATCCTCAAACGCAGTTGGCACATCCTGTGGAACTATCGCACCCTGTGGTTCTTTGGCTTCCTGCTGGCCCTCACCGGTGGAGGCAGCGGCAGTGGCAGCGGCAGCGGTGGCAGTTCCGGCTACCGGTTCAACAGCAACAATAACAATGGGAGCAGCAACAGTTTTCAACCTGGCCCGTTCTGGCAATCGGTCACCGACTGGGTCAACCAGAATATTTCGCCCCTGTTCGTCCATCCCGACCAGCATGTGGTCACATTCATCTGGATCGGCGTTGCCTTCCTGCTGTTCATCCTCCTGATGGGCGCGATCGCTTCCATCATCCGCTACGTCTCGGAGACGGCTGCCATCCGCATGGTGGACGAGCATGAGCAGAACGGTACAAAAGTGGGCTTCAAGCAGGGCTGGAAACTGGGCTGGAACCGGCGCGCCTTCCGCATGTGGGTCATCGACCTGGTGATCAGTCTGCCGGTCATCCTCTTCATGCTATTACTGGTTGGCCTGGGCGCGCTGGTCTTCTTCAGCGCGACGAACGCAGGCAGTACGCTGGCAATCGGCGGGATGATCGCGGCGGGTGGATGTGCGCTCCTGTTCGTGCTGGTTTTCGTCGTCCTGATGGTGTTCCTGGGCCTGTTGCGCCCGTTCTTCGTACGGGCGGCTGCCCTGGAGGAGACCCGCATCGGCGATTCCTTCCGCCGGGGCTGGAGCATGTTCAAGGGCAACTGGAAGAGCGCCGCCCTGATGTGGCTGGCAATGATCGGCATCGGCATCGGCTACGGGATCGTCATCCTGATCATCTTCTTCATGCTCATCCCGGCCTACATCCTGCTGGCCCTGCCGGCTGTGATCGTAGCTGCCATCCCGGCTACTTTTGTGTTCGCCATCACCAGCATCTTTTCCAGCGGAGTGGTGGCCTGGGTGGCTGCCACCCTGGTGGCGCTGCCGTTCTTCCTGCTGGTGGTATTTGCCCCCCTGACCCTGGTCAGCGGCTGGTACCAGATCTTTTCAGCCAATGTCTGGACCCTGACCTACCGGGAGATCAAGGCACTGGAAACTGTCAAACCGGAGATCGTCCCGGCAGAAACAGCCTGATCCTGACGATAAACACAAGAACCCATCCGAAAATTCAAGAGAAGTTCGTATTTTGAGTGTGTGCGGCGAAGCCGCACACACTCAAAATGCAGTTCTTCAATAATTTTCGGATAGCTACAAACTTCTGGCTGATTTGCTTCAGCCAGGAGTTTTGAGATCGCTACCCTGAAAAGTCTCTTGTCCCCGTTTCCACCAACCTATCCGCTCAAGTGTGGCAGCAGGCTTTGGGCCCACTGGCGGATGACCTCCCAATCACGGTGGTCGCCCTCCGACCAGACGCCGAAGAGGACGCTCAAACGGAATTTCAGCCTGTTACTGAAGGATGGCACTTTACGGATGTCGAGGGCGCCGGCAAAGAGACCCTCGCTCAGCGGCCTGACCAAGCTCCGCACAGGGGCGAGAAAATTGGCTACAAACGGGCGATAGGTTTCCCCGTTGTGCATGGCGAGAGTCATGCACACCAGGAAAGCGGCGAAAGGCTTGCGCGCCAGTTCCGAACGATGCGCCTGGATGAACTGGATGGCTTCGGGCAACCACTGCTTGTTCTGGATGGCGCTACCAGCCACCACGGCCTGGTAAGGGGCAAGGTCTTTGACCTCCTGCATGGGGAGCACATCCACCAGCAGGCCGCCGTCAGCCAGGATTTTGCCAATCGCTTCAGCCACACCGGCGGTCGAACCGGCCCGGCTGGCGTAGGTGACAAGGATTTTATTGGGCATGGGGTCTCCACATTCGCAGTAAAGCAGAAATGACCACCAGGAATGTGAACTCTGATAGGTTTGTCAGCCAGGGAGGCTTTCTATACCAGCCAGAGATATTCGTAGGGCCGCAGGGTAATCTTCAGCCGGCCGTTCTGCACAGGAACCACGTGGCCGGTGATGAGATCGGTCAGTTCTGCGGAGGAATTCTCAAAAGGCAATTCGACAGGGACCGGTTTAACCGACAGGTTTTGGATGACAGCCACCTGATCCGCATTGGACCGCCGCAGGTAGGCAGCCACCGCCGGGTGGGGACAGGGGATCCAGGTCAGTTCGCCGGAGCGGAGAGCCGGGTATCGTTTTCTCAGTGCGATCATTGCCCGCAGCGAATGCCACAGAGAGGCAGGGTCGGCTTTTTGGCCGGCAACGTTGACCGAACCCGCCGAGTAAGGGTCAGCCTGGATGACGGGGATGTAGGGAACGGAGGCACTGGTAAAACCAGCACCGGGCGCGTCTTCCCACTGCATGGGTGTGCGCACGCCGTTGCGGTCCGGCAGGTGGATATTGTCACCCATCCCGATCTCGTCGCCGTAATATAAGAACGGGGCACCGGGCAGGCTGAAGATGAGCGAATAGGCCAGCTCGATCTTGCGGCGGTCATTATCCAGCAAGGGCGCCAGCCTGCGACGAATACCCAGGTTGAGGCGCATGCGCATTTCGGGGGAATATTGGGCCCACATCCACTGCCGCTCCTCGGGGGAGACCATCTCGAGGGTCAATTCGTCGTGATTGCGCAGGAAAGTGGCCCATTGGCAGTTCTCTGGAATGGGCGGGGTCTGCTCCAATGCCCAGGTAATGGGAGTCCGGTCGCCCTGCTTAAGAGCCATGAAAACACGCGGCATGAGCGGGAAATGGAAAGCCATGTTGAACTCGTCATCCTCGCCGAAATAAGCACGCACATCCTGAGGCCACTGGTTTGCCTCGCACAACAGCAAACGCCCGGGGTATTTCTCTTCCACAAAACGGCGCAGGGTTTTTAAGTAGGCGTGGGTTTCCGGCAGGTTTTCGCAATTGGTGCCTTCCCGTTCGAACAGGTAGGGCACCGCGTCCACACGGAAACCATCCACGCCAAAACCGAGCCAGAAGTCCACCACGCGCAGCATCTCCGCCTGAACGGCGGGGGCATCAAAGTTCAGGTCCGGTTGGCAGGCGTAAAACCGGTGCCAGAAATATTGGCCGGCAAGCGGATCCCAGGTCCAGTTGGACTTTTCGGTATCCAGGAAGATGATACGCGCCTGGCTGTACTGGCGGTCATCGTTGCTCCAGACGTAATAATCGCGGTAGGGCGAATGACGGTCTGAGCGGGCAGCCTGGAACCAGGGGTGGGCATCGGAGGTGTGATTCATTACCAGGTCGGTGATGAGACGCATGCCGCGGCGATGGGTTTCTTCCAGGAGACGTTTAAAATCTTCCAAACTGCCGTAGTCGGGGTGGATGCTGCAATAATCCGAAATGTCGTAGCCGTCATCCTTGAGCGGCGACGGGTAGATGGGAAGCAGCCACAGGCAGTCCACTCCCAGCTCTTTCAGGTAATCCAGCTTTTCCACCAACCCATGGATGTCGCCGTGGCCATCCCCATTGCTGTCCTTAAAGGCGCGCACATAGACTTCGTAGAAGATCGCGTTCTTATACCAGGTGGGATCCGTTGGCAGCATCGTTCAGTCCAGTTTCTTAAGAATCTGTTCCAGGCGGACGCCCGCCAGGGAGGGGAACACCAGGTCGGCCGCGCCAACCCGTTCGGGCGGGCCCAAGCCGAGCGAACGGAAGCCTCCCGCACGCGCAGCCTGGATGCCAGCCGCGGCATCTTCCACGACCACACACGCGGCAGGTGGCAGGCCCAGCCGGGCGGCGGCGTGCAGGAAAAGGTCGGGGGCGGGCTTGGGATTTGTCACGCTGAAACCGTCTGAGATGGCATCCAAAAGCGAGGCAATCCCCAACTGCTGCACCACCTGGGCGGCGTTCTTGCTGGCTGAGCCAACAGCAGCCTGCATGCCGGCAGCGCGGATCTCGAGCAACAGTTCGCGCGCCCCGGGGAGCATATCGGCGGGAGAGACGGCGCGGATGAACTCGAGGTAATACCGGTTCTTGCGTTCCATCATTTCCTGGATCTTGTCCTCCGGGAGGAGACGGTCTTTCAAGATCAGCAGAAGCGACTCCCGGCGGGAGATGCCCCGCAGGGCCTCATTCTCAAGACGACCGAAGGGCAGGCCTTCTTCGTCCGCCAGGCGCTTCCACCCGAGATAGTGGTACTCGGCGGTATCCACCAGGACACCATCCAGGTCAAAGATGAATGCTTTTATGCCGGTCATGGTTTATGGGTTACGAATATCGACGGTCTGAAGCTGACCGTGCTGGTAGAAATGAAAGCGTAAATGCTTCCAGTTGGCTGGCAGGCGCGGTGTGATTTCCCAGCGGTCGGGCAAGAGGCGCAGCCCGGCAAAACCAAAGACCACCGCCTGCCACAATCCGCCCGCCGAGGCACCGTGAATGCCATCCCCGGCATTGCCGCGCACATCGAACAAGTCTGCACGGGCAGCCCGCATAAAGTGTTCGCAGGCAGCCGGGTCATTCACCCGGCAGGCCATGATCGCCTGGATCGAAGGCCCCAGAGATGAGCCGAAGGTGTGGTCGGTGCGTGGGGTGTAATACTCGTAATTGGCCCTGACCGTTTCAGCATCGAACATGTCGGGGTGCAGATACATCAACATGAGGATATCTGGCTGCTTGAGAACCTGGGTGGCACTGACCCCTTCGATGCCCAAGAGAGCCTGGACCGATTCGGTGCGGTCTGCCTGGCGAACAAGATCGGTATCCTCGCGCTGGAAGTAGCCATCGAATTGCTCCAGCAACTTTGTGTGCGGGTCATAATGGATATAGATGTGGTCAATGACATGCTGCCAGTTGAGCAGCTCTTTTTTCTGCAAGTGCAGGCTGCCCCGGAGCTTGTTCCAGTGAGCCGGATGATGCTCACGCAGCCAGTGAACCAGTTCCAGGGCAGTGGTTAAATTCCAGCGCGCCATGGCATTGGTGTAGCCGTTATTGCTGACATGGTCGTGGTACTCATCCGGACCAACGATGTCGCTGATCTCAAAACGGCCGGCAGTGTCATTCCATTCCACGCGGCTGGCCCAGAAACGGGCTGCGTCCAGGATGACCTCGGCGCCCCGCTCCAGTAGAAAGGCATCGTCACCGGTTGCCTTCCAGTACTGCCAGAAGGCAAAGGCGATATCAGAAGTGATATGAATTTCAATATCCCCGGTCCAGATGCGGATCAAATTCGTGCGGTCATTCGGGTTTGGCACCCAGGTTGGAGTGACTTCTTCGCCAGTACCGGCGCTTTCCCAGGGGTATTGGGCGCCGCGATAGCCGTTTTTCCAGGCTTTCTGGCGCGCTCCTGGCAGGTTGTGCCAGCGGTAAGAAAGCAGGTTGCGGGCGATCTCAGGACGAGTGTAGATGAAGAAAGGCAGCATGAATATCTCGGTGTCCCAAAAAGAATGACCGCGATAGCCATAACCGGAAAGGGTCTTGGCGCCAATATTGACGCGACTGTCATGGCGCGGCGCGGCGACCAGCAGTTGGAACAGGTTGAAGCGGACAGCCAACTGCGCTTCCGGGTCGCCCTCGATGAGAATATCACACTGGTCCCACTCCTTTTGCCAGGCCTGAACATGCCTGGCGTGGCTGGAATCCCAATCCTGCGCCTGCAACCCACGCAATGCTCCATTCAACAAGCGTTGCGGGTTGCGGCCATCCCGGCTGGTATATAAGGCGGCCCATTTTAGACCAGTGACCGTCTCACCGGCGCGGACAGAGAGACTGGCAGCCAGGGTGGGGTGATTGCGGACATCCCAGCGGGAAATCCTGGCTGAGCGCGACCCGGCAGTCACATCCAGGAGAAACCCCATCGCCAGTTCAACCCGGGTGGAGCGCGTCCGGCAATGCAGCCTGGCGGAGTGTCCCTTGACGGCCTGTCCCAGCCACTCCCAATGCTTGATACCAAGGTTATCGCTCTCGCCATTGACCCCGCTGCGGATCTCGATGGCGCCTTCATAATCTTCGGGCGTGATGCAGACCCGCACACCCGCCAGGTGGACATCCTCCAGGCTGGCAAAGCGCTCAAAGGTGAGACGCGTGGTGCGGCCCTTGGGGCTGCGCCAGCGCACCTGGCGGTGGAGAGTGGCCGTTCTCATATCGAGTTGGCGTTCAAAAGAAAGGAGTGTGCCCTCATCCAGGCCAAAGCGTTCGCCTGCCAGGAAGATCTCCAACTCCATCCAGTCGGGGGCGTTGGCCAGTTCTGTAAAAACGATCGGGACATCATCAAAGACCCCATGCAAAAATGTAGAACGCACTTCACCGGGGAAGGCTTCTTCAAATACACCGCGTGATCCCAGGTAACCATTCCCGATCGTGAAAATGGTCTCACTGTGATGGATCTGCTCCGGTAAAAAGCTGGTCTCGATCAATGACCAGCCTTCAGTTTGGATTGTCATCAGGTGTGCCCTCCAATCAAAAAAATAATGTTACTGTAAATTATGAAACCGATCCAGCCGGATATGCATCAAATCTCTGAATCGGCACCGGGGTGCAGGGTTTGAGCAATGCCGTATTTCACGCAGAAACATGCCAGCACGGCCGGCAGGCTGGCTCCAAGAACGACCCAGGGGAAGCGCAGCAGGGTGCTGAGAACAAAAATAAGAATAATAAACAGGGTAACGCCCAGGGTCAAACCTGGCCATTTCAAGAACAACACCAGGCTGTTACGCAAGGCCTGCGGGTAGGAAGGTTTTTCCTGGGCCAGCATAAAAGGGAATGTGTACAGGTTGATGAGCCACCATAAAAAGATCAAAAAAACCGGTATATAGATCAGAACTTCACTTCCGGACCGGAAAAGACTCCGGCCTGCCGAAGAAAAGAACCAGATATAAAAGACCAGCAGGAGGATGACCAATAAATTGTAGCCTGACCAGCGCAGGGAGATGCCCAGGTTACGTTTCATGCCAACAAAGAATGTTTTCCAATCCAGCGATTCGCCGCAGGCCAGCCCATTGGCACAGGCATAAAGGCCCGCAAAAGCCAGGGGAATGGTGATGACCGGCAGGCAGAATACCAGCCAGAGGACATCGGATAACCAGATCATCCAGAACCCGTCCCAGGCGGTAAGCAAGCCCTGATAGATCAATCTGCCGGCTTTATCCATTTCAATTTACTCAGCCAACATCCAGGAGACTACGGCTACCGCCAGGTAGCAGACGGCACCGAGCAGCATCCCGGCCCGGAAATCCACCCAGATGGCCATGGCAGCCGCCAGGGCGGAACCGAAAACGGAGCTGACCGCATTCCAGCCCCACAGGTAGGCCAGGGAATTGCGGTCCCGAATTCCCACCAGGCGCAGGCCGTTGGCAAAGGGGACACCCATCACCAGCCCCAGCGGGACCAGGAGCAGCGCTCCCAATAGAATACCCATCCCTATGGATTGGTGCCCCAGGGCAGTTTCAAAAGCAGGTTGGAAGAAGGCCAGCAGCGCGGAAAAAAGGGATACCAGCAGCGCAGCCAGGGAAAGTTTCTGCCACAGCCGCTCGGTCCCCCAACGGGAACTGAGAAAACTGCCGATCCCACCGCTCAACAGGAGCGTAGCCAGCACCACCACCATTGCAAGAGTCGGGCTGCCCACCAGCAGCAGGGTCCTCTGGATGAGAGGCACCTCAATCAAAATGTAGCCCATGCCCAACCCGCCGAAAAAGACCAGTTGCCTGGCAGCAGGGCGGTTGCGGGAATTTACCGCCAGGAACAGGTAACCGGCAAGAACCAGGAAAGCCGTGAAGAGCAACGTGACCAGAGCTGCCGGCAGCCCAGGGTTCAAGTTGAAGAAGAAAGGACTTTCATCGCTGGTCGGAAAGAGATTGTAATCCGATTGAACCATGAACTGGTCGAGGGTAATCTTGCCATCCACCAGCCCGCTAAAAAGGGTTTCATATTTCACAGGCAGGAAGAGCGGCGACATTCCGGTTGCCTGAGCAGCCTGGTCCAGATCATCCACCTGGGCAGTGGTCAGAGGCGTTTTCTGCAGGATCATGACGGTCGTGCTCTGGTTGGGGTCGGAAGAGTTATACATGAGCAGGGCGGAGCGCTTGAGAGCCTCCGGGGCGCTGATCCCTTCCAGGTTGAGTGCCCGGATGGCGGTGATCAGAGCACGGGTACCCTCCAGACCCTGGTGCGAGATGATCGCCAGGCGGCCATCGGAGGCCAGGTGACGCCAGTATTGTTGAAAAGCGGGCGTGGTAAACATGTACGCTTCGCTGAGAGCATTGGCTCCCGGAGAGGGGGCCTGGGCGTAGACCAGGTTGAGGTAGATCATATCGAACGAATCGGTGGAACGCTCAATATAATTACGCCCATCCGCCGCGACCGCGGTCACACCGGGATAATCCATGATCCCGCCGTTAAAATCGGCATGGCTGCGGGTGAGGGCCAGCATGGCAGGGTTGATCTCCACGGCGGTGATCTGCTGGCTGCCGGATAGCAAGGCCTGCAGGATGTCTTTCCCGGCTCCTGCGCCTAAAATAAGGGTCTTTTGGGGCGTGAAATTGATAAACGGAAGGTATTCCACCTGCTGGGTAAGGGAGCCGACCGTGTTCAGGTTGCCGTCAAAGCGCAGCATATAGGACCCGGCGCCGGCGTTGGTGAAGGCATACATCTGATCGGCGCTTCCGTCGGTTACCAGGTCGACGCGGGCAAAAGAACTCCAGGCAGTGTCAATGATCTTCCCTTTGGAACCCGCGGCCGCCAGGACCTGGAACATGGTCTTATCCGGGGGTGTGGTACCTTTAATCACCAGGGGCAGGTCCACTGTGTTGAACACCAGGTTGCCAGCCAAAGCAAGCAAGGCCAGTCCAAGCACGCCTGCGGGGAGCATGCTTTTCCGCAGGTTGCCCGGGTGGAAGACCAGCCCGGAAAGGGCGGCAACCGCAGCCAGTACGAAGCCGGCGTTGGTCGCGCTCATCCAATCAAGTAGCCCCAGGATCGCCAGCAATCCGAAAGCCGCCCCGCCCAGGTCGAAGGCATAGAGCCAGGCGGAGTCCTTGCTGTAACCGGTGTACAGGCGGGCGGTCACCAAGCCAACCACCAGGAAAGGACACGCCCCCAGGAGAGCCTGCCAGAGGATGCCCGGGACAAAACCTGTCAGGCTGAAAAGGATCACTGCCAGGAAGAGCACCAGGGCCACAATGGCAGCCATCCGACCCAGCCATTGGGGAAGCTGGGCCGGTCGAACCGGTTTCAGGCGAATACTGATCCCCGCTCCAACCCCCAGGCCGAGGATGGCCGCGGAGACCGCCAGGAAGGTGAAATGGTATTCAAAAATAACCGAAAAGAGGTGGGTGAGGGTGACTTCGAATGCCAGGCTGACGGCGGAAAGCAAGAACAAGCCAATCCCGATACGGATGACCGGCGGGTTGGAATTCTCCACGGCAGCTTGATCAGGGCGGGAGGAGCGTTTAACTCGGCGATTGGAAGGCATAGGTCTCACCCGCTTTCAAATGAAGGCTCTTGACGATGCCCCCAAATTTGAGGGTGCGGTCCAGAGTCCCGGAAGTAATGTTCCTGACTTCGCCGGAGATGCCTCCCCGGTCGTATGAGGCGCTGACTTCCAGGCCGGCGCCCAGCAGGCGGTCGAAGGAACAGTTCTCCCAATCTGTTGGAATAGCCGGGAAGACCGCGATCCCATCCTGGCTGCTCTGCAGCAGAAGGTTATGGAGGGCGGTGACCACGGCGGCCTGGGCAGTGCAGAAATACTGCATGTTCCAGGCGCTATCTTCCATCACTTCGGTCATCCCGCCGAACTGGCAGATGGTGGGGCGGGCGTATTGAATGGCTTTCCAGGCAGAATCGGCCTGGCCCTGGCAGGCCAGGATCATGCCCAGCACACCCCATGACCAGGGGAAGTTGTAGTCATGCCCGTTGCGGTGGCGGTGGCTGTCGTCGGCCAGGATCGCCTGGGCGGTCAGCAGGGCGCGCGGGTCATTGAAGGGGATCACCTGCATCGGATAGATCACGCCCGTGGAGGCCGTGTTGATATTTTCGGTGCCTTCCGCCGAGACAAAGAATTTCCCATTGAAGAGCAGGTCGACGGTCTTGCGCAGGCCGGTGGCCACCTCCTGGCAGCGACGGGTGAAGTCCGTCTCGCGCCCGAGCAGGCGGGCGGCCTCGGCGCAGTGCTCCAGGATGACGATCGTGGCGCCCAGGTTCGTGCTCTCGTTCCTAACCTTGATCGGGCTCTCGTTCACCCCCACCAGCGCGCCAATCTCCCAGCCGCGGGCCGTTTTCTCGACAATACCTTCCATGAAGAAGGTTGCCAACCCTTCCAGGATGGGATACACCTCGGCCAGGTAGGAAAGGTCACCGGTGAATTGATAGTGCTGACACAGCTCATTTGAATAGGAGCCGTTGTTGTGAGCCTGGAACTTCATATGCAGCAGGGTGCCATAGGCCTTGCGCCCGTCGTGGGTGATCTCCCAATCCCATTTCAGACCATTGCAGCCAAACTCCTCCCGGGCATGGCGGCGGGCGTGCTCCACTGTGCGCTCAAGGAAGCGGCAGGCTTCGCGGGATTCATCCACCCGGTTGGCTTCCAGCAGGGCACGTTGGAGGTAGTAAGAATCCCAGAAAATATGCGAGGACCAGGTTCGGCGCAGGTTGTTAACAGGCAGTCCGCCCGAAGTGCGGCTTTGGGCCGCTTTGAAGTGGTAAAGACTGGCATCGTAAAAGGCCTGGAATTGAGCGTCCGGAATGGTGACCCTGGAGCGGGAAAAATAGTCCCGCCAGAATTGCAGGTGCCCGGCAAGCAAGTTTTCATAGCCAGCCGATATCATTTTTGGAAACAGAGCCGGATCCAGGTCAGACTGGCGGTTATCGAGGATCGAGAAGTACTTGGTAATCACGCGGCCGTGCGTCACCAGTCCGCGGCTGTTCCCAGCAAACAAGGTTTTCTGCGCGGCAGGCTCCACGTCCAGGAAATACATGCCGTGCGTCTCCCCCAGGTCGTAAACGCCGGAAGGTTCATTCGGATCCATGGTCACGCTGTTAAAAGGATCGGTATCCCAGCCATCTTCCACCCACACACCCGGAGCCATCCAGGCGGTAAATTGGACCTGCGCGCTGAACTCGTAGCGCTCCACCAGAAGCGACTCACGGGCATGCAGAAAGGTGGTGACATGCGCCTGAACCGGGCCGAAATCCAGCTCGGTCAGGAGAAACCCACCGTATGGATCAAAGCGCTGCTGGGTGGATTGGATCGTCAACGGCTGGTGGTCATAAACCACTTCATACCAGGTGTGACCCAATGGAGCGATCTCGAACCAGCCGGAACCTTGCGCATGTTCGAGCGTTTTATCCATGGGGAAACGACCGGCAACCTTCACCAGCCGGTCCTCGGGGTAATAACGATCCGATTTGTACCACGCACAGCGATCCACGCCTACTTTATCTGGCACCATGGAACCACTGTACCCGACCAGAACCGCGTCGAGACCATTACCCATAAAACAATGGTAATAATTTTCCGGTAATTTCAATTTATTTCCTTTCCGGCACGACTTCCAAACCAGCTGCGGAGCGCGCCGGATCTATGGGATTTATAAGTTATCGCCCGGTCAACCCGGTCAGGGAGATGCCTTCCACGAACGCCTTCTGGGCAATGAAGAAGACGATAACGAGCGGCAACAACATGACGACCGAGGCAGCCATCAAAGGGCCCATCGCGACCGTAAATTGACCGCTGAAGTAAGCCAGCCCGATGGAGACCGTGTATTTGGAAGCCGAATTCAGATAGAGCAGCGGGGTCATGAAGTCATTCCAAATATCCTTGAAGCTGAGCACTGCGATCACAGCCAGGACGGGGGTGCTGAGCGGGACGATGATGTAGCGCAGGATCTTAAAGGTGTTGGCACCGTCCATGACCGCGGCCTCTTCCAGCTCGCGCGGAATGGTCATGAAGAACTGTCTCATCAGGAAGATGGCGTAAGATTCGCCGAACCAGGCAGGAACGATCAACGGCAGGTAGGTGTTTACCCAACCCAGCTTGTTGAAGAGGATATATTTTGGAATCAGCAGGACTGCGCCAGGAAGCATAAACGTGGCCAACAGCACGCCGAACCAAAAGTTCTTCCCGGGGGCTTCCAGGCGGGCAAAGCCATAGGCGACCAGGGTGCAGGACAGCAGCCTGCCGCTGATGATACCCACTTCCAGGATCATCGAGTTCTTGAAAAAGGTGGCGAAGGGCAGGTACTGGTTGGTAAAGGCAATGACATAGTTCTGCCAATAAATTGGATTGGGAATCCACTGGGGCGGCCAGAGGAATATCTGCTTATCTATTTTAAGAGACGCATCGATCATCCAGAAGAACGGAAAGATAAACACGAAACTTAGAAAAATCAGCAGGATGTAGACAACGATATCCTTGATTAGGGCCTGGAAGCGCGTCGTCTTATAGAACCGGGGTCTTACGGTTTTCATGGAGGAAGTTGTGATACTCATCTTAGTGCTTCCTTTCCGCCTCATAGAACACCCACAGGTTGGAGGAGCGCAGCACCAGTAAGGTGATGATCATGATGATCCCAAACAGGATCCAGCCCAGTGCGGAGGCATATCCCATCTGAAAACCGGCAAAGGCGCGGTTATAAAGATAGAGCACGTAGAACAGGGTCGACTTCGCTGGCCCGCCCAGCGTTCCGGCATGGGCGGTCGAGATGACATATGCCGTATCAAAGGATTGGAGCGCTCCGATAATTGCCATGACCAGGTTGAAGAACAGGGTCGGGCTGAGCATGGGGAGGGTGATCTTAAAGAACCTGTTCAGCCGGCCGGCACCGTCGAGTTCGGCGGCCTCATATAGTTGTTTGTCGATCCCTTTAAGCCCGGCCAGGAAGATAAGCATTTGGCCACCCACCCCCCAGGGTGCCATCATGACCAACCCCCAGAGGGCAAAGTGGGGATCGGTAAACCATTGCGGCCCTTTAATATGAAAGAGGCCCAGGAGACCGTCGATCGGGCCATAGGCAGGGTTGAGGATCCAGGTCCACAAAATGGCCGCCGCCACACTGGAGACAATGGCCGGCAGGTAGAATGCCGTGCGGAAAAAACTGATCCCGCGCGTGGCCTCATTGAGCAGGATGGCCAGCATAAGGGCAGATGCCAGGCTTAGTGGAACTGCCACGAAGGCATAGGTAAAGGTCACCCTCAAAGTGATCGGGAAGTTGGGATCCTTGGTAAACGCAGTGATGTAATTCTGCAGGCCGATGAACTTGGGAGCAGAGAGAACGTCCCACTGGGTGAAACTGAGTATAAATGAAGCTGCCAAGGGGATAAAGTCGAAGAACAATACGCCAATGATGAACGGAGCGATACAGATATAGAATAACATCGTCTCATGACGGGATTGCTTGCTCATCTTTTTCTTGGGAAGGGGGACTGTCACAGCGGCCATAAGGGCTCCTAACATGTCTTGCAAGGTTCTAGGCGACAGGGGCAGGGTTTTTTCCTGCCCCTGTCGTTAGTTTTACGCTATAGAAGGTTGTCCTTCTCGTGGCGTCAGAAAATTATTGGCCCAAGCAAGTATCTGCCGCGGTGGCAACACCGGTCATGATCGTCTTCAGGTCGCCGCCGTTGCTGATGTACTGGTCAAGGGCTGCATTGAAGGGGGTATTCACACAATCACCGAACTTCATGGTGGTGAAATCGGGCAGCGGGTGGACAACCCCCAGGTCAGACATCACGGAAGCATAGTACGGGTCGGTGGTCTTGCCCTGTGCATCGGCGATCGCCTTGACATCGGTCAACGCGTAGTCGGCGAAAGCCTTGGCACCATCACCAGCACCGATCCAGCGCAGGAAGGCCCAGGCAGCAGTCTTATTGGTGCTCTTGCTGTACATACCGAAGCCGGCCCAGCAGATGGAGTTGGCGCGCCCAGCCGAGCCTGCTGGCAATTGAGCCGTGCCGAAAACGAAAGTGGTGTCCTTGATATAGCTGCCTAGCGGCCAAACACCGGTCCACAGCATGGCAACCTTGCCGGTTTGGAACAGATCCTGTCCGGAGAGGGCAGCCACATCCGCCTTGGTGGGGGCAACCTTTTCGGTCAGGAACAGGTCGGTGTACCACTTCAGAGCCGCAACGGTGGCATCACTATTGAGATAGCCGGAAGCCGTCTTGCCATCCGGACTGATGATATCACCACCGTTCTGGTAGATGATGGGCAGGATGCCGCGGGTCCACAAGGGATCGCCCCAGCTATCGGGCAACTGGACACCCCATTGGATGATATTGCCGTCAGCACCGGTAATGGTCAGCTTCTGGGCAGCGCTCAGGAAATCGGCCCAGGTCCAACTATTGGTCGGGTAGGCAACACCGGCTACATCGAAGAGGGTCTTATTGTAATAGAGCACCAGCGGGCTGGAGTCTTTGGTCAGCAGGTAGGTTGTGCCAGCGACCTTGCCGATATCCGCAACGGCCTTGATGAATACAGAAGTATCCAGCGGGTTATTGCCAATAGTGCCGGCAATGTAGGGATCCAGGGGTTCGAACACACCCTGGGCGGCAAACTTGGCCACGTCTCCATCGCCAACCTGGAAGATGTCCGGGGCGGTGCCGGAAGCAAATTCTGCCAGCAGTTTATCGCCGTAACCAGAGGGGACATCTTCCAACTGAACGGTGACGCCCGGGTAGGCTGCTTCGAAGGAAGTAATGGCATTGTTGAAGGGCGTCAGGGCATCCGCACTATCCCAAGAGCCGACGCGGACGACACCAGAAAGTGCTGCAACAGTCGGCGTGGCGGGGGTTGTGGTTCCGCAGGCCGCAAGAATCATACTGGCAATCACCAGTAGCGATAGTACAAAAAATGGTTTTTTCATTTACTCCTCCTAATAGAGTAGGACCTGATTTTGGCTTGGATGGTATACTTTTGGTGTGGGAGACAATCCGACCCCAATATGGATGGATGGCTCCGCACCGAGGGCCGCTCCGGTTTCCGAGACTTGGGCGGCTCTCGCCTTAGCATTGACGGGTGGAATATATTTTTTTGGTGGTAATCAACCTCCTTTCTATGTTTAAATTTGCCTTCCGGTCGAGCCACGGACAATGAGCTGCGGGCGCACCAAAACGGAAGTAGGCTCAGGCAACCTTCCAGTCTCTATATAATCCAGCAGCATGGGAATAATGCGTTGCCCAACTTCCCAGACGGGCTGGCGCACGGAAGTGAGAGGGGGGTCAAGATACTGGACCATGGGAGTATCATCGAAGCTGGCAATGGCCAATTGAGAACCAATGGCAACCTTGCGGTCGCGAGCCGCCTGCATGGCGCCGATTGCCAGGGCATCATTGAGGGCAATCATGGCGGTCGGGCGCTTAGCCTTTGGCAGATCCAGAAGTTGCAAAGTGGCGTCGTACCCAACGGAAAATTTACCTTCGCCACGTTTGACCCAGCCGGACACGGGCTTAATTCCAGCCGCCATCAGGGTGTTGAAATAGCCTTCCATGCGGTTGTTGCCGACGCGCGAGTTCTCGGGCCAGGCCAGGGCTGCAATGCGCTCATGGCCCAATTCCAACAAATGTTCCATGACCATGGCAATTCCTGCAGCCCCATCCACATCGATCCACGGAAAAACCAACTCGGGATCCGAACGTCCAAAAGCTGCCAGGGGAAATTTATGTTCAAGCAAAAAGAGCACGCGCGGATCCTGATATTCAACGCTTGAGAGGATGAAACCATCCACGCGACCGGTATCAATCAATTCCCCATATGCCTCAAGATGTTTTTTGGGGTCGCTATTGTATGGGAAACACAAAAGGTAATAGCCGCGCTCTTCCGCTGCCTCGAAGATACTTTGCAGAAACTGGTCCAGGATTGGGTTGGTCTGATCCTTTGGCGATGGAGGCCAGGAATATCCCAGCGTAAAACTGCGTTGTGAACGCAAGGCGCGCGCCGTATGGTTGGGACGATAATTCAAGGTCTCCACCGCCTGCCAGATGCGCTGCTCGGTCTCCTTGGTGACCTGCACCTGGTGGTTGATGACCTTTGAAACCGTCTGGTAGCTGACTCCTGCCGAGATGGCTACATCTTTCAGGGTTGCGTGTTGGCGAGCCATATTCCTCACAATGATTGATGCGAACGTTCGGGCGAACGTTCGCATGCATATAATACAAGTTTATTCAAAAGGAGTCAATCATGACAAATGTAACTTTCCCGGGGTATTCCCGGTCTTGAATCAGAATTCAAGGTGTTTTCTCAAAGATCCGGGGTGTGGGGTGGTTTTGGCGGGCTGTGCCCGCCCAATACCCCCTGTTTCCTGCCTCACTACGCCAATTTCCAAAGAACCCAAAAGCACCCCACTTTCCCCCTTTTGTTGAGATGATACAATTCAAGCATATAATTGACGCTGTAGCCACACCTCTGCCCAAGATTTTTCCCGCAAAGGAAATCTGATCTCAGTGGCTAATTCAACCGTTCCACTACTTTCATTTCTGTAAAAATGTCTGAAATTTCCCTATCCACCTCTCGCATCGATCTGGAATTAAAAGCGAATAACCGCAAATTAAGCCTGGACCGGTTTGGGTTGCGCGATTCGGCCTGGAGCATTTCGCCGCATTCCCACCTGTTTTCTGTCTATATAGATGAAAAGGTTTACAACCCTTCCAGGCTGGCCTTCAACGGTTTGAAAATTGCCCCCTGCCCTGAAGGGATGAAGTACTACATTGCCTCTTTTGAGGGACCGGGGTTCCAGATCGAACACCACATCCAGACATATGCTGACACCGCCCTGGTGGAGATGTGGCCGGTGATCCGAAACAGCGGCGGGAGAGGGCTCCATTTGACGCGCCTGGATTCGGTTTCGATCGAAGTCCCCTCAGCAGGTTGCGACCTGCTTTCCTTTGAAAGTGACTGGGGGCAGGAGTTCGAGCCCAGACAGGTGCCCCTGCAGGGGCGAATCTGCCTCGAGACCCGCACCGGCAAGTCTTCCAAAGGCCAGCATCCCTGGTTCGCCCTGTCGCAGAATGGAAATGAAATCCTCTCCGGTTCCGTAGCTTGGTCAGGGAACTGGATCATGCGCTTTGAACCAGGAGAAGCCGGCAACCAGCAGATCAGCATGGGTCTGAACGACTGGCAGTTCAGCAAGGAACTTCAGCCCAACCAGGCCATGGATTGCCCGCATGGGCTGCTTGTGCTGGGGCATGACTTGAATGAAATCGCTCAGCAATACGCGCGCGTGGGACGCAAATTCTGGTATCCGCACAACAACCTGGCGCGGCGCCTGCCGGTCGAGTGGAATCCATGGTGGAGTTACGAGGATATCGAGATCGATGCAGGCGTATTCCGCGAAAATGTAGGCAGCGCCCATGACCTGGAAATGGAGCTGTGCACGCTGGACGCAGGCTGGTTCGGCCCCAGCCAGGCAGGGACGCATTGGTTTGATTATCGCGGCGACTGGGACCTGGTCAATGCGCAGCGTTTCCCGGAAGGACTGCTTCCCCTCTCGGACCAGGTGCATGCGGCAGGCATGAGCTTTGGCCTATGGTGTGAGATCGAGGCGGTAGGAAGCCAGGCACGCTTGACCCGCGAGGCTCCGGATTTCATGGCCCGGCGGGACGGCCAATTCCTGGGGTACGCCTGCTTCGGCAATCCAGCGGTACAGGAATGGGCTTTTCAGACCCTGAGCAGGCTGACCACAGAATTCAAATGCGACTGGCTCAAACTCGACTTCAACCTTGACCCGGGGGCGGGCTGCAACCGCACCGATCACGGTCATGGCAGTGGAGATGGGCTCTACGAGCATTACCGGGGTTATTACCAGATGCTGGAGCGTTTCCGCCGGGAGTTCCCCCAGGTGGTGCTGGAGAATTGCTCCTCCGGTGGGATGCGCATCGACCTGGCCATGCTGAGAAATACCCACCTGACCTTTCTCAGCGATCCCGATTGGCCGGTGCATGCACTGCAGGTTTTTTGGGGAGCCAGCAGCATACTGGCGGCAGATGCCTGTCTGCGCTGGAGCTTCAGTGACTGGCGCGGAGAGCACCGGCCCGCCCAGCAGAACTTTAACCCCCATGACCCCGATCTGACCCGGCATCAACTGGATTACTATACGCGCATCGCCATGCTGGGCATTCCCGGCTTTTCGCAAAAACTTCCAAACCTGCCGGCCTGGGTGGCCGGGCGGATCAGGGAGCATATCCAGATCTACAAGGAGCACCTGCGCCCCTTCATCAGTCAGGCGGACGTATACCGCCTGACCGGGCAGCCCCGGCGCAATGGAACAGGCCCGCGCTGGTGCGCCTTCCAGTACAGCCTGCACCAGGAAAACCAGCACCTTCTGTTCGTCTTCCGCCTGCCGGGAGCGGAAAAAGAACAGGTCCTCCGCCTGCAAGGCTTGCAGCCGGAGCGTACCTATTCAATTGCCGGGTTCGAAGGGGAGTCCATGGGGAAACGGACGGGCAAAGAATTGATGACCAGTGGTATTCTCTTTGCCACCCTTGAAGAGCAAGGCTCGGAATTATTAAGGATATATTGATATTCCTGAACCGGGGACAAGGAGGTCCAGTCAGGTCACCATTATTCCCGGCGCACCGACCTGAGGCTGGATCAAGGCTCGAAACTCCAATTAATGGTGCCTTTGAATGTTTCAAACTGCTGGCCTGAGCACCAGAACAGGTTGGATGCGCCTGAATCGCAGGTGTAATCGAAATTTGCCACCCCGGATGCCTGGGTGGGGGAAGTGAAATTCCCACTGCCAGTGTAAAAGACGTACCATTGGGCGGCTGTGCTGGTGATTATCACATCCGAGGGGTTGTCCCCATTCTTCCATCCGTTTGGACCGGATTCGCTGACGTTATAGGTAAAGTTAAAACTTCCGCCGGGTACGGCGTTGCCGGTCACCGTTACAATGATGGAGTCTTGTGTAAGGTGGGTGCTCGTTCCAGTGTATTCACAGGACCCTGTAAGCGTGCCATTCGTGCCGATCTTCACCTCGGGAATGCACCACCTGGTCACATCGTCCAGTTCCCCGCCTCCACTGGGACGGTCGGACTGGTACGTTCCGATGGAAAAAGTGATCCGCCCAACAACCTGGCTCGAGGCGGAGGCGGGCGAGGGGGTAGGAGTAGGGGTAGGTGTTTTGTTGGAGGCAAGGTCCCCAGCCACGGTGAAGCTGATCGATTTGGTGCTTATGACTTC
This sequence comes from uncultured Anaerolineales bacterium, assembly GCA_903829085.1. Taxonomy (GTDB): domain Bacteria; phylum Chloroflexota; class Anaerolineae; order Anaerolineales; family Villigracilaceae; genus UBA877. Next base: position 19,331 of record CAIKOL010000246.1, read on the forward strand.
ATCGTCAGAGCATGTGGCGGTATAAACCCCTCCTTTAATCGAACCATCCGGAGCGGCAATGGAAAAAGTGGCAGCCTTGGTCAGCACGGTTGGAGGGCCCTCGACCCTTCCCGGCTCGGTAAATTTAGTGATTACCCGGGTGATAACATCGTCAGGGGAATCAAAAGAACAGGTAAAAGACACATCCTGAAAAGTTCGGATGAGATAGGCCATCTCCAGGCCATACATGTCCCTGCTGTTCAGGCTTTGAACCCTCACTTCGAGGATGGTTACATCGGCTGTAGGGTCGGTGTCGATAAAGAAGGTGGTTGACTTCGAGCTTGCCCCGCTTTCATCCTCACAGGTGGCTGTATAGAGCCCGACATCCGGTGGAGTGACAGTAAACGTGGCTGTACGTACCTGGTCCGGGGCGGATTTTCCATCGTCGGTATAACTTTGGATCCCCATTGTATTTCCATCCGGCGACGTGTAATAACAGGAAACGGTCACCTGCTGTGGAAAATTACGATGATAACTGAGCGACAAGCTAAAAGTGCCCGTACCGGAGGAAGGCGTGACGGTGACATCTTTGATCGTAGCAATCTCCCCTTCAGGTTCAAACGGAAAAGTACAGGCGAACAAACTGATCGAAGCCATAAGTGTGAATGCAATTGAAAGAATGGTTCCAAGCCTTTTATGCTTCATTTCGGACTCCTTTCGGATTGAATATAAAGGATCATCCCGGTTGCATATTCGTATTATATATAAATTCTTCCAAATCTAAAACCACTTCCAACGCGGTCGGACAATGTCACGGTCTTTCCAGGTTGATCTGCCAGCCAGGCTGAGACACAGGGATTGGAAAGCAGCCACTTCGTTTGCCAGAAGGATGAGCGGATACAGGAATGCCAACACCCCAAACCCCAACTTTGTGAAAAGCATGTCGCATATTTCTCCCCTCCCTTTAGGGCTACAGGTTACCCACATCTTCTAAAGGAGGTA
>CAIKOL010000247.1 GCA_903829085.1 uncultured Anaerolineales bacterium
CATGCACAGGTCCAGCGCATACCAGACACCGTGCTCTTGCACCTTCCGGTCGGGTGTTTCGCCGAACAGGAGTTTTCCCCGTTTCTCCTCCGCCGACGGGCTGTTGCGGGTTTTTACGATCCCCGCCCGCAGCCAGGGATAGTGCTCTTGCAGGAAGACCTGCGCCGCGTGCACAAGCGGTAGGCCCTGTTCCGGTCTCTCGGCGTGGTTGTACAGAACGGCGGTTGCCGCGTATATGTCCACCACCAGCATGGGACAGCCCTCCGAAAAACCGTTGAACAGCCGGAAGGCGCTTTTGCGCCCGCTATCGAAGTACGCTTCACGCCTCGCGCTGGCTTTTTCGAGCAGAGATAGGATTGGCTCAGCCAATGGGATTTCTCCAACAACCGAAGACCGGGCTATGATCTATCACCCGTAGTAACGACTTTGCGACATCGTCCCCGAAGGGGACGCACTCTTTAGGATCGGTCGTGATTCTCATGCTATAAGTTCTGAAGATGTCGCTATACATGGATGGGAGGCTCGGAACCGGTGCTTTCCAACCCTGCCAGCCAGCCTTCGTAGATCCGCAGGAAGATCACTCCTCCTAGGATCAACAGGCCGCCGGTAAGTTGGATCCAGCTCAGGGTTTCGCCCAGCAGGAAATAGGCGGTCACCGCCGTGAAGGCCGGTTCTAATGTGACCACCAGGTTGACTACGCTCGAGGGCAGGTATGTCAGGCTCACGTTGTACAGCCCAAACCCCGCCAGCGTGGGGCCAGCTGCCAGCAGGAACAGCATCCCCCACCCAGCCCACGCCTTCCCCAACCACAGGAAATCCGCCGGGCGGGTGGCTGCCCCGGGAATGTGCCCGCCCGAGAGCAGGTTGAAGACTATCAGGAATACCGTCGCAAACCCGAAGGTGTAGACTAGCGTCGTCCATGGGTTCAGCCCGCGCTGCGAGGCAGAACGTCCCATCAGTGTGTAGATGGCGTACCACAGGCCTGAGAGGATCCCCGTGATGATCCCCAACAGGTGCAGGCGCCAGGCCGCTGGGTCAAGCGCGTTCGAGACCAGCACACAGCCAGCCAGGGTGAGCGCCACCGCCACCAGTTTGCCCCAGTCCAGGCGTTCCTTGAGGAACCACCAACCCAGCAGGGCGGTGAATCCGGCTGAGCAGTACGCCAGCACGGTGGAAACCGCCGCTCCGTTTAATGAGACTGAAAGCGTCCATAGCGAATTGAAGATGGCCAGCATCAGGCCATAGAGCACGAGGAAGCGCAGGTGCTCGTGGCCAGCTTTTAAAAGGGCCGGGTGCAGCAGCCCGAGTGCGGCCGACAGGCTGATGGTCACAAAAAGATCGCGCCAGCAGGCCAGGATGAGGGCTGGCAGGGCATACGTCTGGGTCAGAAAACGGATGAAAACCGCGGTGGTCGAAAGAATGACCGCGCTGAACAAAGCAATTGTGTAGCCCTTGGTAAGATGGGATGTGATGGGCATTGGTTGGTTGTAACGGATTACTTTATCCCCAGCCGTTCATTCCTTTCTAGTCTGCCAATGGCTTCGCGGATCCGCCGCTGGCGGGTTTCTTCTCTTTTGGCATCCGAGATCCAGCCGATGTAATTTCTGCGATGCGAGGGGGGTAGTTTACTGAAATTCTCCCAGGCTTTGGGGCTGGTCATCAATCCCGCTTTCAACCAGTCCGGTAGGGGCAGTGCAGACCTTTTTGGCAGCGGTGCATCAGCCTCGGGCAGGCTGAAATCCACTGCAGCCAGGCCGGCCTTCGACATGCGGCCTTCCTTGACCAGTTTCGCCACCAGGTGCTTGTTCAGTTCAGACCATTTGCTGCCGGGCCGGCGCGGGTTAAATTTGCGGGCGTACTTCTCCTCGTCGATCTTCTGGATGATGCTGTCGATCCACCCGAAGCACAGCGCTTCTTCGAGGGATTCAAGATAGGGGACCGACGGCTTGCCGCTCGCTTGTTTATGGTACACCAGCCAGATCTCCGTCTCGGTGGCGTGATGTTGTTCGAGCCAGCTTCGCCACTCGCTCCGGTTTGCGGCGGTTGTGGTTCTGGTCATTTCCATGCCTGCCAGTATACAACAATTTACACAAGTGCAGGATACTGATTTTATACTGAACTGAGATTGTTTTTCCCTGTTCTTTAGTCGCTTCGGCCCGGATGTTTATGCCGGGAGAAGTATAATGGGTCAGTTTGATGGGTCTGCGGAAATTTCCCTTTTTCCCAAGATAATCCAACCCCTTCAACCCATGGAGATTTGTGATCCAAGCCCTTATCTTCGACTTCGATGGTCTCATCCTCGACACGGAAACGCCCGAGGTGCAAATCTGGCAGGAACTCTACGCTTTTTATAAACAGGAATTTCCGCTTGACGAATGGGTGCGTACCGTGGTCGGTGCCACCATTTCCAACCTTGACCCAGTAGCCCGCCTTGAACAGCTGACCGGTTTGCCTTTCGACCGCCAGGATCTTAAAGAGCAGGCGCACCGCAAACGCCAACACTGGCTGGCTATCCAGCCGGCGCTGCCCGGCGTGGCGGATTACCTGGACTCAGCCCGCCGCCTGGGGTTACGCCTGGCAGTTGCTTCCAGTTCCCCGCATGCATGGGTGGACGGCTATCTGCGCCGCCTCAAGTTTTACGACCTGTTCGACACTGTCATTTGCCGAGAGGATGCTCCCCGCCTCAAACCGGACCCTGACTTGTTCCTTGCTGCGCTGTCTGCCCTCCGCGTCAGGGCGGACCAGGCACTAGCTTTCGAGGATTCACCCAACGGGGTCAAAGCTGCCAAAGCCGCCGGGATGCGCGTAGTGGGAGTGCCCAACTCCATAACGGCCCGCCTCGGCCCTTTGCCTGCCGACCTGACCCTCGCCTCGTTGACAGACCTTTCCCTGGCGGGTTTGCTGGGTCATTTTGGCGACTTGCTCTCCCTCCGTCCAGAGCTGCCGGAGGATCTCCCCGGCATCCGCCAGGTGAATGAACGTGCCTTTCGCACGAAAACAGAAGCCGGGCTGGTGGATCTGTGCCGCACTCGCGGCAAGGTTGTCCTTTCGCTTGCGGCCATTATTGAAGGCCAGATTGTTGGTCACGTTCTCTTCACGCCCGTCACGTTGGACTCGCCGCACCTTGGTGGATGCGGTCTGGGGCTCGGGCCGATCGCTGTCCTGCCTGAATTTCAGCGCTCAGGCATCGGCTCCCGGCTGATGCGCGCCGGGCTGGAATATGTCCGCCGCCTCGATTATGGTTTCGTGGTCCTTCTGGGTAACCCGGCCTACTATTCCCGCTTCGGGTTTGTGCCCGGGCGTGCGCTCGGTCTTACCAGCTATTACGGCGACGGCGACGAATTCCAGGCATTGGAACTCAGCCCTTCTGCGCTGGCGCGGGTGCGCGGGTGCGTCAAATATATCCCCGAGTTTGAAGAAATGGGTTGCTAAAGGAGATGGATATGAAACGGATGATTTTTTGCCTGATGGGACTGACTATTTTACTGGCGGCTTGCTCTACACCAGTCCCTTCCTCAACACCCACCCTGCCTTCGGCAACCGCCGTATCCCCAACCGTAGTTCTGCCTACTAGAACGCCTTTGCCGGTTGATATGCTTGCGTCTACAATGACCCCTAAACCTTTGGCGGTGAAGTTCGCCGTCATTGGTGATTTCGGCTTGGACGGAGTGGCCGAAGCGGACGTGGCAACCCTTGTTCACAGTTGGCAGCCTGACATCATCATCACCGTCGGCGACGATAACTATCCCTCCGGTGCAGCGGACACGATCGACGCCAACATTGGCAAGTATTATCACGATTACATCTTCCCTTATATTGGCACATATGGTCCCGGTGCCGATGTGAATCGCTTCTTCCCAACACTGGGCAATCACGACTGGTACACTGCCGGTGCACAACCCTACCTGGATTATTTCACCCTGCCCGGCAACGAGCGTTACTACGACTTCGTCTGGGGTCCGGTCCACTTTTTTGCCCTCGATAGCGACGAGAACGAGCCAGATGGCTTTCTTGCTGGTTCGGTGCAAGCCGCCTGGCTGCAGCAGGGGTTGGCCGTCTCCACTTCCCCCTGGAATATCGTTTATATGCATTACCCCCCATACTCGTCTGGTGCTCACGGCTCCATAAGCTGGATGCAGTGGCCCTTTGCCGCTTGGGGTGCAGACGCTCTTCTGGCGGGTCACGACCATCTCTACGAGCGCCTGCTGGTGGATGGCATCCCCTATTTCATTGATGGTACCGGCGGCGGTTCACTTTATAATTTTGGCACCCCTGTCCCCGAAAGCCAGTTCCGTTACAACACCAATTTTGGAGCGATGCGGGTCACAGCGAGTGAGACGGCGATGCTTTTCGAGTTTTTCAACCGGGTGGGGAAACTGATTGACTCGTACCAGGTGACGAAGCCATAAACAGTCATGCATAAACACCTGGAAATGATTCTGCGTGTTATAACCTTCTCCCGCCAGGTAGACAAGC
>CAIKOL010000248.1 GCA_903829085.1 uncultured Anaerolineales bacterium
CTGGTCAAAACTATTTCTGGGGGTTTTGTGGGGGGCCAACCCCCCCCGACAACACCCCAAGATCTCGTTTTCCCCTGCTGTGGGCGGTGATACCCTGGCTCTCTCAAGATACAGCGCTATTTGCAGTAGCCTTTGAGAAAGCCCTGTACGCCCTGATTAAAGGACTTGTCTTACGGTTGAAAGAATTATTTGATGAGATAACAAAAGGAGCAACAGTGAACCGAAAGGCTATTCTCTCCAGTCTGTTACTGGTCGCCCTTGCGGCATGCAATCTGTTCACGACCACCCCCATCACTGGACCTCAAGACACCCCGACCACCGATCCGCAGGTGCAGATCGCGCAGGCTGTCTTGCAGACTTTTGAAGCCCAGACACAAATTGCCGGGGCAGTGCAGGCTACCATGGCGGCAATGACCACCGATACGCCTGAATTGCCTTCGCAAACCCCTTCGCCCACCTTCACCCCCACCCCCCAAGCTCCACAGATCAGCGTCTCGTTGCAGACCAACTGCCGCTCCGGCCCGGGAACGGTATACGCTGCTCTTGGCATCATGAATGTCGGCGAAACGGCTGATGTGGTGGGGCGCAGTGTCTACAATGACAATTGGATCATCAGGTTGCCTTCCAACCCGGCCATTATCTGCTGGCTGTGGGGACACTATGCCACAGTGGTGGGCGATACTTCCACCTTGCCAGTCGTCAATCCCCCTCCCACACCCACTCCGGTGCCCGCCTTTGACTTTTCCTATCGTTTCTGGGGGGTGGGCCCGGGCTATCAATGCCTGTATTTCGATGTGACCAATACCGGCGGTCTGACCTGGCAGTCTTACACGCTCGCAGTCAAGGACATTACCCACGGGGATACCGGCACAAGCTCGGAAAATGTTTTTATCAATTACGACAACTGGTGCACCCTCACCGAAACCCTCCTGGACCTTACCCCTGGCGAAACAGGCACTGCCAGCGTGGTGCTGCACATGGTTCACCCTGCCGCCGGGGATGATTTTGAAGCCACCCTCACCCTCTGTTCCGGGAACGACCATACCGGCTTCTGCCTGACGAAAACGATTTCCTTTATTTTTTAATCACCTGGAGTTGGCTGGAAAAAACAATCTCCTTGACGCTTTCCCTCTTTCCCCGTAAGATAGTAAATAGAACATAATTTCCCCTCACCCGAACCCACCCCGTCCTCCTCATTTTCTGAAAGAAAATGAGGAGGACGGCATCAGGCCGGGAGGGGTCAGGAGTCAACGATGGAACTCGGCCTCGTCCGTAAAATTGACATTGACCAGGAAATGCAGCAAGCCTACCTCGACTACGCCATGAGTGTCATCGTGGCGCGCGCCCTGCCGGACGCACGTGACGGCCTCAAGCCTGTCCAGCGCCGCATCCTGTACGCCATGTACGACATGGGCATCCGCACCGACAGCCCCTACCGCAAATCCGCCCGTATCGTCGGCGAAGTGCTTGGCAAGTACCACCCGCACGGCGACCAGTCCGTCTATGAGGCCATGGCGCGTATGGCCCAGGATTTCTCCATGCGCACCCTGCTGGTGGACGGGCAGGGCAACTTTGGCTCGGTGGATGGCGATCCCCCGGCTGCCATGCGTTATACCGAGGCCCGCCTGGCCGCCCCCGCCCTCGACCTGCTGGCCGACATCGGCAAGGATACGGTCGATTACACCGACAACTTTGACGGCACCCTCACCGAGCCGACCGTGCTGCCCTCCGCCCTGCCCAACCTGCTGGTCAACGGCGCCACCGGTATTGCGGTGGGCATGGCCACCAACATCCCGCCCCATAACCTGGGGGAGATCGCCGACGCCTGCGTCTACATGCTCGAAAAGTGGGAAAAGCTGGACGATGTTAATGTGGAAGACCTGATGGAGTTCGTCGCCGGGCCGGATTTCCCCACCGGTGGCATCATCATCGAGCAGAAGGGCGAGGAGGGCATCGAAGCCGCCTACGGCAAGGGCCGCGGGCGCGTCACCATCCAGGCCAACACCCATATCGAAGAAATGGAACGCGGCAAGAGCCGCATCATCGTCACCGAGCTGCCCTACCAGGTCAACAAATCCAGCCTGATCGAGCGCATCGCCGAGCTGGTGCGGGATGGACAGTTGGAAGGTATCACCGACCTGCGGGACGAGTCCGACCGCCAGGGCCTGCGCATTGTCATCGAGCTGACCAAGAACGTCGAGCCGGAAAAGGTGCTGGCTAACCTCTACAAGCGCACCCCCATGCAGTCCACCTTCAGCATCAACCTGCTGGCGCTGGTGGACAACGAGCCGCGCCTGCTGAACCTGAAGCAGGCTCTGCGTGTCTACCTGGATCACCGCCTGGTGGTCATCAAGCGCCGCACCGAGTTCGATCTGCAAAAGGCGCGTGCCCGGGCCCACATCCTGGAAGGCCTGATGGTGGCGCTCAAACACCTGGATGAGATCATTGCCATCATCAAGGGCTCGCCGGATGTGGAGACCGCCCGTACCCGCATGATGAAACGCTACAAGCTCTCGGAATTGCAGGCCAATGCCATCCTGGAAATGCAACTACGCCGCCTGGCCGCCCTGGAGCGCAAGAAGATCGAGACCGAGTACAAGGAAACCCTTGGTCTGATCAAGGATCTGGAAGGGCTGTTGAAGTCCCCCAAGAAGATGCGCGTCGTGGCTGCCGAGGAGTTGCTCAAGGTCAAGGCTGCCTACGGCGACCGCCGCCGGACGCAGATCGTCAGTATGAAAGGCCGCCGTACAAAAAAGGCCCCCCTCACCGCCGCAGAACTGGTGCGCGAGCAGGTGGTCTGGGTGGGCATGACCGTCGACGGCACCCTGGCCCGCACCCGGGACGAAAAGCCGCCGCGCCTCTCCGGTTCCGATGCGCCCAGGCTGCTGGTGAAAGTCAACGCCACCGATACGCTCTACCTGGTGGGCGAGCGCGGGCTGGCGGCTGCGGTGGCCGTGCATACCCTGCCGGAAGCCGAAAAATTGTCCGATGGCAACCCGTTCAACAAACAGTCACCTCTTCAGGCTGACGAGATGCCGGTGGCGCTGTTTGCCCTGCCGGCCCGCAGGTCCGAACTCCCCGAAGAGACCACCCTCCTGACGGTCACGCGCGGCGGGATGGTCAAGAAGAGCCTGAC
>CAIKOL010000249.1 GCA_903829085.1 uncultured Anaerolineales bacterium
AATAAATTATCGCAGGCCGCCTGCCATTCCTCGCGCCGCACCTGGATCAGGAAGCCCAGCCGCCCCAGGTTGACTCCCAGGATGGGGACGCCCACCGGGGCGCACAGGTGGGCCGAGCGCAGCATGGTGCCATCCCCGCCCACGGCGATGAAAAGGTCGAAATCGCCGTTCTTGAGGCGCTGGCGCAGCGAGGCGTCATCCAGCAGGCCGTGGACGGTGGTCACGCCGCGGGACTGCAGGTAATCTGCAATGACGGCGGCAGGTTGCACGGCGCCTGGCATGGTGGGGTGGGTGGCGATGGCGATCCGTCGGGGCAGGTCAGGGGTGGCGGACATTAAGGGTATTATACCTGCTGTTCGCAAGAGGCAGAGAGCAGGTGAATTGTTCGTTTCCGCAAGAATAACTGCCGACTGCTTTCATCTCCTTGACAGTTTCTCCTTCCTTATGTAAAATAGTTATATAAGTTAACCATTAACAATATTAATCAATAGTTTTCAACGCCTTTTCAATAAGGCGGGACACCCCAAGATATTGAGATGCTACAAGGCATCATTCTCATGGAAGCAAAAATGGACGCCATAACCCACTCTACTAAAAAACTCCGCCAGGCCGTGGATGGTTTCTGGGATACCTACCCGCCCCTCTGGCGCAGCATCCAGGCCCACATCCGTAGCCTGGCAGAGGAACAGTTCCAGATCACCCTGGAACAGTTCCACCTCCTGCGCCACATCCGCCGCGGCCGCAACTCGGTCAGCGCATTGGCTGAGATGCGCGGCATCAGCCGCCCGGCTGTCAGCCACTCGGTGGACCTGCTGGTGACGCGCGGGCTGATCGTCCGCAGCGTGGACCCGCTCGACCGCCGGCATGTCAAACTCGACCTGAGTACGGCAGGCAACTCGCTGATGGATACCGTCTTTGGCGATACCCGCCAGTGGATGATGGAGAAATTCGCGGCTTTGACCGAGGACGAGATCGAGGCGCTCACCGGCTCGCTGGAATCACTGAAAAGGATCATTTAATACCCATGAAACAAGTCTCCAAGCTCTTCCGCTTTCTCAAACCTTATTGGAAGAAATCCGTCCTTTCCCTGGTGCTGTTGATCGTTGTGGTGCTCATGGACCTGACCATCCCGCGCCTGGTGCAGCGGGTCATTGACCAGGGCATCCTCGCCAAGAACATGCAGGTGGTGGTGAATACCTTCTTCCTGATGCTGGGCATTTCCTTCCTGGATACCCTTTTTGCCATCGGCAACAACAACTTCTCGGTGCAGGCCAGCGAAGGGGTGGCACGCGACCTGCGCGAGGCCATCTTCCTGAAGATCCAATCCTTTTCGTTCGGCAACCTCGACCGCCTGAAGACCGGGCAGTTGATGGTGCGCCTTTCCAGCGATACCGGCGTGGTCCAGCGCCTGTTCCAGATCTCGCTGCGTATCGGTACGCGCGCGCCTCTCTTGATGATCGGCAGCATCATCCTGATGTTCAATACCGCCCCGCAGCTGGCGCTGGTGATGCTGCCCCTGCTGCTCATCACCTCGGTCCTGATCGCCCTGTTCAGCATCCGCATGGGCCCCATGTTCCTGTCCATGCAGCAGAAACTGGACAAGCTCAATACCGTCCTGCAGGAGAACATTGCCGGGGTGCGGGTGGTCAAGGCTTTCGTGCGCGCCCGTTTTGAAGGTCAGCGCTTCGAGCAGGCCAATGAGGATTTCACCGAGCGCAACATCCGGGTGACCCGGCTCATGTCCATCCTGGGACCCATCCTGACCCTGGCACTGAACATCGGTATTGTGATCGTGGTCTGGTCGGGAGGCCTGCAGTCCATCCGCCTGGGCAACCTGTCCACCGGGCAGATCGTGGCCTTCGTCAACTACCTGCAGACCACCATCGTCCCGTTGATGAACCTGGTCAACCTGGCCAACATCTGGGCCGCCGCCATCGCCTCGGCCGGGCGGGTCAACGAGGTGCTGGAGGCCGTGCCCGAAGTGCAGGACGCGCCCGACGCCGTTTCCCTGCCAGCCGATGCCCGCCCGCGGGTGGTCTTCGAGAACGTGGGCTTCCATTACAACGGCTCCACCGACGGCTCGGTGCTGCACGGCATCAACCTGACCGCCGAGCCGGGCCAGAGGCTGGCCATCCTGGGCGCAACCGGCTCGGGCAAGTCCACCCTGATCGACCTGATCCCGCGCTTTTACGATGTGACCGAGGGGCGCATCCTGATGGATGGGCTGGATATCCGCCAGATCCGGCAGGACTCGCTGCTGGCCCATATCGGCATTGTCCCGCAGGAGACGGTGCTTTTCTCTGGAACCGTGCGGGATAACATCCGCTACGGCCGCCCGGAAGCGGAGGAGCAGGAAGTGCTGGCCGCGGCCAAGGCTGCCCAGGCGCACGAGTTCATCCTGGAGCTGCCCGAGGGCTACGATACCCACGTGGAGGAACGCGGCACCAACCTGTCGGGCGGGCAGAAGCAGCGCATCGCCATCGCACGCGCCCTGCTCACCAACCCTTCCATCCTGATATTGGATGACAGCACCAGCTCGGTGGACGTGGAGACCGAGACCAAGATCCAGTCCGCCCTGGACGAGCTGATGAAAGGCCGCACCAGTTTCGTGGTGGCCCAGCGCATCAGCACGGTGCTGAAGGCCGACAAGATCGTGGTGATCGACCGGGGGCAGATCGCGGCCGAGGGCACCCACCGCGAATTGCTGCAGTCCAGCCCCATTTACCAGGAAATCTTCGCTTCCCAGTTGGGGAACGGGGTCAATGGAGCATGAGCATGCCAAACGAACCCACTCCCCCACCCAACGCCGGCGAGATCCGCACCCAGATGATGCGCGGCGGCCCGGGGCGGCCCGGCAAGATCGAGAAAGCCCGCAACCCGCGCCGGGCACTGGCGCGCCTGACCATGTACCTCAAGCCGTTCACCGGCCTGCTGGTGGTTGTCTTCGCCCTGATCATGGCCTCCACGGTGCTGGCCCTGGCCGGCCCGTACCTGATGGGCAAGGCCATTGACGATTTCATCGCCGTGAAGAAGGTGGCCGGGCTGGCAACCATCGCCCTGTGGATGCTGGGCATCTACCTGCTGGGCAACCTGTGCAACGCGGCTTCCGGCTGGATGATGGCCAGCGTCTCGCAGCGGGCGCTCAAGGGGGTGCGGCACGAGTTGTTCGGGCACCTGCAAAGCCTCTCGCTCAAGTTCTTCGACACCAACACGGCCGGCGAACTGATGAGCCGTCTCACCAACGATATCGACGCCATCAACCAGGCCGTCTCCCAGAACGTGGTCTCGCTGGTGGCCAGCGTGCTTTCGATGGCCGGCATCCTGACCGCCATGTTCCTGATGGATGTCTGGCTGACCCTGGCAGCCCTGGCGGTGGTGCCCCTGATGTTCTGGTTCACCAATTTCGTAGCCAGGTACACCCGCAAGGGCTTCCGCGAGCTGCAGAAACACCTGGGCGAGATGACCAGCGTGACCGAAGAGGCCATCAGCGGGCAGCGGGTGATCAAGGCTTTCCGGCGCAACGATTCGGTCATCGAAGCCTTCCGCAGCAGCAACCAGGAGGTGTACAAGGCGGCCATCTATGCCAACACCTACGCCCTGCTGCTGATGCCGCTCTCCAACCAGTTGGGCAACCTGTTCGTGATCACCATTGCCGGCCTGGGTGGCTACCTGGCGCTCAAGGGCCTGGTGACCATCGGGACGATCGCGGCCTTCATCAGCTACGGGCGCGCCTTCGTCAACCCGCTGCAGCAACTGGCGAACATCTACAACGCCATCCAGGCCGCCCTGGCGGGCGCCGAGCGCGTCTTCGAGGTGATCGATACCGAGTCGGAGGTGGACGATGCGCCCGATTCGGTGCCGCTCGAAAAAGTGCAGGGGCACGTGACCTTCAAGAACGTCAAGTTCAGCTATTCGCCCGACAAGCCCATCATCAAGGACATGACCCTGGAAGCCAAGCCGGGCGAGATCGTGGCGCTGGTGGGACCCACCGGGGCGGGCAAGACCACCATCGTCAACCTGCTGACCCGCTTCTACGAGATCGACGCCGGGCAGATCAGCATCGACGGCAGCGACATCCGCCAGATCAAGAAGGACGACCTGCGCCGCCAGTTGGGACTGGTGCTGCAGGATACCTTCCTGTTCTCGGCCTCGGTGATGGATAACATCCGTTACGGGCGGCTGGAAGCCACTGACGAAGAGGTGGTGGAAGCTGCCAAAATGGCAGATGCCGACCACTTCATCCACAAGCTGCCGCAAGGCTACGAGACCATGCTGTCGGAACGGGCCAGCAACCTGAGCCAGGGCCAGCGCCAGATGCTGGCCATCGCACGCGCCATCCTGGCGGCGCCCTCCATCCTGATATTGGATGAGGCCACCAGCAGCGTGGATACCCGCACCGAGGTGCGCATCCAGAATGCGCTGCTGCGGCTGATGAAAGGCCGCACCAGTTTCGTCATTGCCCACCGGCTGAGCACCATCCGGGACGCCGACAAGCTGCTGGTGATCCGGGACGGCGAGATCGTGGAGCAGGGCACCCACCAGCAACTGCTGGAGCAGGGCGGCTTCTACCAGCACCTGTACCTGAGCCAGTTCAAGGGCGAGCAGATCTAGGGAGCGGTCCGAAAGTTCAGCAGGGTAAGCATTCTCCACGAACACGAAGGAAAGAAGAAAGCAGAAGACGGAAAGCAGAGAACAGTGAGAAGAGAGAAGAAAGTTGAAAGGACGGGGTCCGGCAACTCATCGTCGCCTGCGAGACCTCCGAGCGCCAGAGAACGGCGAGAACTCGGAGGTCTTATGATCTATCCCTCTGCAGGGAAGAGAACCCGCAAAAGCAGCGGGACTATAGCCTTGATCGCTGGGGGATGAATTTATTCGTTTGTTTCCTCCCAAAAGAGGAAACAAACGAATAGGTTTTTGGGGGGATTTTCAAGGGTAAGGTTCTTCATATATTAAGTACCCTTGTGGGCCCTGGATATTCGTTTTATTCGTTTTTAAGCAAATCAAACGAATAGCATGGGTATAAGGCAACCAGGTGACCTGGAAGCAGGACCCCCGGAAGTGCGGTACGGGGGTGGTCGGGTGGTTCGGATGTTAAGGTACAGTTCCCGGAAGAACGCCGGGAGGACACGGCAGAGCATCCCAATGAAGGATGGCAGCAGCCTCGTGTCTGCTGCATGGCGCTGTGCAGCTTGAGGCTGCCAGCGCACATTGATTTTAGAACATATGTGCTGATTTGTCAAATGGGGGGGGAAAAAAAGGAGAACAGGGTTTCAGGCAATTACAAATGTGGACGCAGGGTGGTAAACTACGTGTTTGGAGCCATATGAAGTCAGCCTCCCAGCCTGTTGATTGGAGTAAATAAATGAAAACTCATTCGTTCGATGTGCTCAGCGTTGAGGAGATCCAGCAGATCCATGCCGCCTCGATGGAAGTGCTGGCAAGCGTGGGAATAAAGGTGGAATATGCGCTGGCGCAGCGCATCTTTGCCAAAGCCGGCGCCAGTGTGGATGCCGCCACCCAGTCGGTGCGCCTGCCTGAGGCGCTGGTGATGCAGGCCATCTCCAAGGCCCCGAAAAGCTTCCGCCTGTACGGCGCGGATGGCAGCTTCAGCGTGGAGATCGGCGGAGGCGAGCCGGTCTTTGCCGCCCTCGGCACCCCCACCTCCAGCCTCGACCTGGAAACCGGGGAACACCGGCCCTCCACCCTGCAGGACCTGGTGCACCACATCCAGTTGATCGACAGCAGCCAGAATATCCACTGCACGCAGATGGATGTGTGGCCCAATGACGTACCGATGACCACCAT
>CAIKOL010000250.1 GCA_903829085.1 uncultured Anaerolineales bacterium
ATATTCACAGAAAATGCCTGATTCAAGGCAAAACAGGTCGATTCTATTCCAGAGTTAAATCGGAACCGACATAGAGGGTTAAATGGTTCAGCTTCCTATGTTTGCCATTCCGCTGGGGCAGAAGACTTCAAGGTCAGGCGGGGTTCCAACACCGCCACTGGAAAGTCAGACACTCCCTCAGGAGGGCTGGGGATTGGTGGAAGAAAACAAAGTCCTTGACCCTTTAGATGTTCTGGGCCTTGATCCACTTCTCATTGACGTATCTGCGGATGCCACCGGGATCATGGCTGGACCGGCCTGGTCGGCGGTCTTTGCCACGCAGAACCTGCTCGATACCCTGGGCTTTGGATTTGCCGCTAAGCTGGATGTGTATGAACAACACCTCTTCAACGTGATCTGGCGGGCCAGGCTTGAACTGGATCTGGTCGGTCATCCGGAGCATGAAGTTCTTTTCTACTACCACACAGACAGAGCGGACCTGCGCCTGGCGCTCGTCATCCGAGCCGATTTTCAGCCACCCGCTGCTGTGATTGGCCTGGTGGAAGATTTCTAACCCACAGAAAGAGAGAAAAAGTTTATGGATAAACCCTGGCTGCTGGCCCTTCACGCCAGCCAAATACTTTACTTTCCCACCCATAGTTGCCCGCAGTGCGGTGCAAGACCGGTTCCATTTGCAGGCGGTAGCCTGTACGAACCATTCCGCAACCTGTTCGGAGCTGGCATGGAGTATGACCAATGCTTCGGATACCTGCGATTCGCCTGCTCCTGTCATCTAAACATGAGCAGCGAAACGGACCCGCGCCTCGCTGGATCGCTCCGCGTGGCCCGTCTGGGTAACGCCCTGCTGCCCATCAGCTTTGAAAGCATCTACTCCGCAGCGTTTGTAAAGTGGGGGATGCGGGCGGCAGAGGTAAACAACGCGCGGGTGTGCCAGGCGGTGCAGTTCCTGGCTGACCATGCCGATCAACCGGTACAGACCTACACCAACGCCCTGAAGACAACGACCCTGGGCGTTGTGCCAGTCTGGCAGCTGGCCCAAGTGCCGACAGAAGTTGAAGTTATGTAAGGTAGGCGTTTTCAAGAGGAGGCGGAAAAACCGCCTCCTCTCTCCTTTCCCGAAACGCCATCCAGAGCGACACCCGCAAGCCGGTGAGGATCCTCACTGGTTTGCGGGTGTTGACCCTGAATTTCAGGAAAGTCACTTTCGCCAGGCCGGGTACCCAAAACCGGCAGTTCCCCCAGAAGCAATTCACCCTATCCACCCTGTTTCTCAAAGAACAGGTTCAGATACCCACGAAAGGAGAAAAAAGTATGGAAGACACTTCTGCATGGGCGGCAGCGCATCCCCAAAGCGTACGCCCGCTCAACAGCCCGCTGCTGTCCCTGGCCATCCGGATCCTGGAATTTTTCCGCCCCGTCCGGGAAGCCTTGGCGCTGCTCAGCCTGGCGCCCAAACGCGGCGAGATCGTCCTGATGATTCCAGAGGGAGCCTGGAGCGTGCTCGAAGAGACGCTCCAACTGGATGCCGTCTCGCCGATATTCACTGCGCAACTGCGCCGGGATATTACGAAGGCCCTGAAAGCAGTGCGGCAGATCAACCTGGACGAGGTGCAGGATATCTAAGGTTTTCGATCTGCTTCAGCCTACTTCTCGAAAATAGTGATGACCTCTCGCAGGACGCTGGCCTTCAAGCCCGGTTTCAAGGAGCGGGATGTGCCCAGGTCCACTTTGCAACCCAGCTGGGCTTCCAGGTACTGCTGGAGGCCAATAAATGCGAACAAACCCAGCGGTCGGTCAAACTCGACCAGCAGGTCCACATCGCTATTGGAACGGGCATCACCACGAGCTATCGACCCAAACAGGGCCAGCGACTTGATGCCATATTGCTCGTGCAATTCGGCCTGATGTGCGATCAGGATGCGAACGACTTCATCACGTTTCATAAGATATCTGCCCTCACGTCTATATTGTGCCCGTCATTAAGTCAAAGAAAAAAAAGGCAAATCGCTCTCCAGATGCTTTACCCCAACCCCTTGTTGCTTCTCTGCAAGCCAGGGGCTTTTCGGAGATTTTTCAGAAAACACCGGCCGGAACGCCAAGAACAATAGTGTACCGAGGTGCTTCGCCTCTCTTTTGAGAGGCGCACTTTTCGTCAGGCTGGCCTCCGGCTGGCTATTCCCAAAGAAGCATTCCACCCACAGAAACGGAGAAAAAATGAAACGTACCAGACACAACACCCGCTTAAATGATTGGCAGGAAGCCGGGATCGTTCTCGGCGGTATCCTGGTGGACAGTGCCAAGCTGATCAACCAGGCTCTTCCGAAAATTACCAACCCACAGCACCGCTTGGAAATTGAGCAGTACTGTGATAGTACAGAAAATGGGCCGTATCCCTCCGCGGCGGTCCTCGAATCCCTCAAGGCAGCCATCCTCGATGTGATGATGTTAAAGCCAGAGTAGGGAAAAGCACGGGAGGCCATTCTGGCCTCCCGTGCAAGTTTCAGTCCAGGCCTGTGACCGCCTGCGCAGCCCTGCCTACATATAATGAAATCATGGAACGGTTATAAACAATATCTTCCCTGGCCCAGGCTGCCGCCAGGATCAGGGCGGTCAGGGCGTTGTCGGGAGCCATCCTGCCGTCTAAAACAGCAACCCTGAAATCGTCCGGTAACGCTTCGACCGTGGCTTTACCGCAGGTCAGCAGGACCGTTCCTTCCACCCGCAACTCGAACCCGGTCTCGCTGCAAGGCACAAGCACCGCCAGTAGGGGAGCTTGTTCGTTCTTTTTCGCCGAGTAGAACAGGGCCGCTACAGCCGCAGTGATCACATCGGTATCGGTTACGCCTCCCATGCGTTCGGCCAGAAAATCCAGCTGCCTGATCGTCTCTGCCGAAAGGCGGTAGGAACGCGGAGTCTTTTTATCAACCATTTTTTGTTCCTCCAATGTCATTATAGAAGCAAGTATTCACATTGTCAATACATACAGATTCTCCGCTCATTTCTTGAGCGCAAAACGCCTCAGGCTGGCTCATTACGCTGGCGATCCCCAAAGAGCATTCCCCCCCAATCCTGGCATTTCCAGGAGTCACCCAACAGAAGAACCGAAGGAGAACCCATGAACAGTTTCCACATCAGTGAAATGGCGGCATCCATCGCCGCCGCCACCGGAGCGCCGCTGGAGAGCATCACCACCGCACTCAATATCTATTGGAACGGCAAGATTGCCGCCATTTGGAGTCGTGAAGATATGCTCGAAACGGCTTTTGAGCAGGGCTATGCCATCACGGATGAAATCGCAGACAACCTGCTGACGCAGATCGAAGCTGACATGGATGCCGAACTCGGCATCTGCTGGCTGACACTGCGCACCGCCCTCCAGGATGCCGATCATGCGGCCTGGTTCAAGGAAGTGGCACCGGTAGAAGAAGCTGGTCAGTTCGAACACTGGCTCACGGATACCACCCTGGAGAAATATGTCCTTGTCTACGGCCGCTTCATGCTCTGGAGATGGCTGGAAGAGACTCACGAGGCTCTCCAGGAATTCTTCGGAAAACCGGAAGACCCCTGCCAGAAAGGCAACCTTGTGGAAGCGCTTATCACCGCCCGAAGGATGGCGGAAGAGAACGAGGGTGAACCGGTCTTCATCGCCTGTCTTGGCGAGCGTAGCCAATACGATGACGCTCCTGACCTGGCCGTGTACCGCCTTCCCGGAGAACCCCAAACCCATCTGGTGTATGCCCACGATCGATATACCGGCCAAGAACACCGGCGGACGATCACGGAAGTGGTCAGCATCGCCAGCCATCTGGGCATCCCGCTTGGTGAAGATGAGGCCGGTGCCATCCTGGAAAAAGTGAAAAGGCAAACGGGAAATCTATTGGATGTCACGGACCATATGCTCATCCGCCTTTTCACCGGCGAGGACAGCGGACCAGATGAGAGCATGGACGACGACGCCTCCACCGCTCTCGCCCCCGCCGGTTTTGGCATGGATGAAGATTACGAGCCCTCCGGCAGTAGTGCAGAGGTCTGGTAGCCTGCCGAGTTGGGTTTACCGGCAAGCTTACTTCTCCGCAACAGATAATAATGAAGCACAGGTGTCAGGGACAAATGCCCCTGGCACACCAAAACCGTCGAAGAACGCTTCGGCGGTTTTGGTGTGCCCTCTCTTTCTGGGAGACACAAACTTTCGTCAGGCCGGATCACTTCCGCCGGTAATCTCCTATTAAAGCATTATCTCCATCCAAGTGTCCAAAGACACCCCTACCGAAAACACAGAAAGGAAGGTAAACCATGGAAAAACAGAAGAAAACAGCAATGAAAATGTCTCCCAAGAAGCGGGAAGAAATTAAAGCCGCCCGCGAAAAGAAACTGACCGAAGCAAAGGCGCAGCTCGCCTGCGGAGTGGAGGCGTTGTTGAAAGATAACCGGTGGAAGGAGTACCTGCAGTTCTCGCTGAAATTTCACCGTTACTCCTTCTTCAACATGATGCTGATCATGCTCCAGCGTCCGGATGCAACCAACGTGGCGTCGTTCAATACCTGGAAGAGCATGGGCCGGCACGTCAAAAAAGGAGAACACGGGATCGAAATATTTGTCCCCTTGCTCGCCAGGAGTCATAGCAAGGAGGAGCACCTGGCCACCAAAGAAGAAGCATCCAGCGAACATTCCCTCGAAGAAGAAGGCTGGCAATGCAGCGGAAAAGTCCTGGTTGGCTTCAAAATGGGCCACGTTTTCGATGTATCCCAGACGGACGGAGAGCCGCTACCCGAACGCCCGTATGCGCGTCTGGAAGGCGATGATGCCGGCATGTTCGCCGTGCTGAAAACGGCCATCGAGACCCTGCTGCAGATCCCGGTCACTGTTGAAGCTCTGCCTCCACACACGATCGGCTGCTGCAGGTATGACCCCGACGAGGATTACCGTCCGCTGGCAATCACTATCTCGGATGACCCCACCCTGTCCGGCGCTCAAAAGCTGGCCGCCCTTGCCCATGAAGGAGCGCATGCCATCCTGCACTCCGGATCTGAATACCGCCAGCATTCAGAACGGTCCATCCGGGAACTGGAGGCGGAATCGGTGGCCTACTGTACCCTCTCCGCCCTGGGTTTTGATACCAGCCAGATGAGCTTTGGCTACATCGCAACCTGGTCCGAAAGCGCTGGCGGGGATACTGTCAAAGAAATAGAGAACAGCGGCCAACGCATACTGGATGCATCCCGGCGCATTCTCAGTTGGATCGAAGAGAACGCTGGGATTCCAGTCAAATTCGTGATGGCGGCCGAAGAGGCAGAACCGGTTCACATCAAGGAAGAAGTAGATGTAGAAATCTTCCTTTCAACTTAATTCAAAAAATGGGCATCTCGCATGTGTGCGGATGCCCATTTTGTATTAATCCTTAACACGAGCAGAATCTGATAGGTAAATTCTATTTTTCGGTAAAAAATCAATGTGATTTGATTCAGTTGATTGCGTAGTATTTTTTAGGAACACAAAGATTGTGGTTGATTTTTTTTTGGTAACCCAGAGATTGATCATCCATTTGGCCGATTAATCCGAATAACTTGGTTCCGTATATCCGCTACATTTTAAATTGCTTGATGAATACGCAAGGCCTTGTCCAAGAACATCCGGGTCTTGCGAACAAAGGATCATCCCGGCATGATCCGGATCGCGCCGGTGCAAACGTAAAAAGTCAAACCTGTTGATAGTAAGTAAAGTGCGTCCATGTTCTGTTGCAAAAGCCAGGACTTCAGCATCTGGAACAGCACGGTTGGCCTTCCCAGCCTCCTGGCTTGTCAGCACATCGCAACCTAACCGGCGCAACTCCTTCACAACCTGGATCGGGAAGTTCTCATTTGCATAAAGCAAAATCATGTTCAGGCCGCCTCATTTTCCTGAATGGCTTTTTCGATTTCTTCGAGATGTGAATCAAAGTAAGACCACGCATTGACCAGGTCTACGGCACGCAGTGATGGATAATTATCGAGTATGGCTCCTTCACTCCACCCTAGCCTGCGGTAGTTTTCCAGCACCCAGACCGGGATGCGCGTGCGTACAATACAGGCTTCACCACCTGCCACGTCGGAAGTCTTTTCGATTCCCGGCCAGGTATTGACAATGTCCTGCATCCAGCGACGAACCAGTTCAGCTTTTTCTGCGCGATTTAAGAGGCGCAGGCCAGGCTCCAGTTCTCGAATAGTCATAGCATCACCTTCCAAATCGATTCTATCACGGTTGGTAAAAATTCAATCCAAGAAAACCATCCGCTCGGTTGTTTCTTCGCCAGTCCCAAGCACTTCACTGCTTTCATATAATCTCCTTCGATGAAATACAGGCGCACGCTGTTCTGAAGTACCGCCAGCATTCAGAGCGATCCATTCGTGAATTGGAAGCCGAATCGATTGAATACAGTACCCTCTCCGCGCTGGGTTTTATACCAGCCAGACGAACTTTGGCTACATCGCAACCGGATCCGAAATCGCTGGTGGGGATACTGTCAAAGAAATAGAGAACAGCGGCCAACGCATCCTGGATGCCTCCCAGCGCATTCTTAGCTAGATCGAAGAGAACGCTGGGATTCCAGTCGAATTCGTGATGGCGATCAAAGCAGAAGAACTGGTTACCGGCTAGAGAAAGAGAGGAATGTAGAAGCAATTGGGAGGAAAGCCGGTGATTATTTTCGTGAGTTTGGCAATTCTCATCAACTGGAACTTGTTGATGGATTGATTGCCGCTTCAGCCGCGTTGTCAGACGCCCAACTGATTACACGAAGTCGTAAACATTATCCGATGACGGATATCCAGGTCATTTCTCCTTACAAGCGAGGTCGATAACC
>CAIKOL010000251.1 GCA_903829085.1 uncultured Anaerolineales bacterium
AGCCTCGGCAGGCTGCTGGGTGCCAGCCGGGACGGGTATGCCGTCCGGGGACACCTCGGGCTTGCGGGTACTGTTGGATGTGCCAACTCCCACCCCCACGCTGGTCTTCTCCTGCGCTTCCTATGGTGACGAAAAGAGCTGCGAATTAAATCCGGCCTGCCAGTGGGTACCGGCCTCTCCCGCCCGCGGCGGTTATTGCAGGTAAAACTCCTGGCCAGGATGGTGCGAAAAAGGGTTGATCGAGGCCTCCCGTTTCAGCGATCGATCCTGAAGGAGGAGGCCTTTACCCGCGCTTGTGAAGGCGCGCCTGCATGCGCAAGCGCCAGATCGGGCCCAGCGCTTTGCGCAAATAGTACTTGGCCTGGAGGATGGAAAACCAGGAGCCGCCATCCCGGTAATGCACTTTGAGCATCTCGGGCCAGCAGCGGTCATCGGCCACGACCGTCTTGCCGGCGGAATGCAGGCGGAAATTGGCCCACACCTGCGGGACATATTCAAGCGGGGCCAGACGGGCAAGCCGCACCCACAGGTCGTAATCCATGGCAAAGTAGAAGGATGGGTCAAGCGGCCCCACCTTTTTCCATAAGTCGGCGCGCCAGAAGGAAGCCTGCTGCGGGATGTGGACGTAGCCGCGCCGCAGGCGCCGGTAGTCGGTCTGGGCGGCGGGGAAACGACCGATCACGCGGCCGTCCCCGTCAATGAAATTGGCATTGCCATACACCAGCCCCAGCCCGGGCCGGGACTGCAAGAACGCCACCGCCTCGGAAATCGCGTGCGGCGCGTAGGTATCGTCCGAATTGAGCCAGGCCAGGATTTCTCCATGCGCATGGGCAAAACCCTTGTTGATGGCCTCGGTCTGGCCGCGATCCTTTTCGGAGACCCACCAGGCAAACCGGTCGGCATAACGCCGGATGATCTCCAGGCTGCCGTCGGTGGACCCGCCGTCCACAAGGATATATTCCAGGTTGGGGTAATCCTGGTTCAACACCGAGAGCAGGGTGGCTTCCAGGTAATGGGCCTGGTTGAAGGAGGGAGTGACGATCGAGACGAGAGGAGTTTCAGCCATTGGGGAAAGATAACCACTATTGTTGGAACCAGGCCTGTGCGCGGATGCCCGGGGTTTGCCGGAAATTTCAGAAGTCTGGGCGGGTAAGAACAGCTCTCTCCGCAGCACAGGCGTCAATAATACCATGAACACAGCCCCACAGTTTGCGAATCGAATATAATTCCATTGTTCTCTCCTCCTGCCTCAACAGCTAAGAAGGATGCAAAAATTATATCTTCTCAATAACCTGGGTGTGGGGGATGTGCGTGCGGCTACGCCACATGCACACCCCCACTCCTGCCCTACTTTTTGAAAGGATGCCAGAAATTGAATAAGAAACCGAGCAAGCCGATTGGCATGGTTCTGGCTGTGATCAAGGATCGCACCTTGATCCTGTTGGTCGTTTTGACGATCCTCATTAACGCGCCCATTTATTACTACCGGATCAATTTTCCGGTCGACAGCGATTTCAGTTCCCACCTGCTCTACACGCGTGACCTGATCCACGGGAACCTGGCCCAGATACCGGTGCACATACTGGCGCATCCCGGTTTACAACTGCTCCTGGCAGGCCTGTATTTCCTTTCATTCCATAAAGTTACCCTGGGAGTCATGCTGACGGGTATCTTGACCCTTTCCCAGGTCCTGACTGCCGCCATCATTTATATCTGGCTCGGTCCCGGGATAAAAAAGCATTGGGATATGGGGCGCGCATTGATCGCCGGGACGCTCACCCTGGCAGCACCGTTGATGTACCTGGTCTTCCATGACAAATTATATTATTTTGGCTACATCGACCTGGCGAATTATCATAACCCAACCGTTGTACTGCTCAGGCCAATTGCCCTGACCAGCTTTTTCATGGGATTACAGGCTTTTAGAGGAACCAAGAATTCATGGAAGTCGATCCTGGTTGCGGGTATCCTGGTGGTGATCTCAGCATTGATCAAGCCCAATTATTTGCTTTGCATCCTGCCGGCACTTTTTATTCTTACCGCCTGGTGGATGTTTCTCCATAAGACCGTCGACTTCAAGTACCTGGTGCTTGGCTTCCTGGTACCCTCCATTCTTGTCCTTGGAATCCAGGGCTGGATGGCCTATTTCTCTCCGGATGGACAGGCAAGTTCCATTATTTTCAGCCCACTGGGTGTGGAAAGTGCTTTCTCAGGAGACCTGTTGCCCAAGTTCATTCTTTCCATCCTATTCCCGGTGAGTATCCTGGTGGCTGACTTCAGGAAATTCAAAGACAATCCCGATCTACTGCTCGCCCTGATCGGTTTTACGGTGAGCGCAATTCAAGTCTATTTTCTCGCTGAAAGCGGGAGCCGGTTCTATGATGGGAATTTCCGCTGGGGCGCGCAGGTGATGCTGTTCATCTGGTTCGTGCTCTCTGCCAGGGAACTATTAAAAAGCTTGTTCGATGGGAACAAGATCGGCGCGAGGAAAATCATTCTTTCCACGATATACCTTTCCTATGTAGCCGCGGGGATCTTCTATTACGTGCACTGTTTCCTATCCACATCCTACGCCTGATCTGCCGGCCAGGTGGGAATTACCGGGGAACGGGGCTTCCCCGCATCTTTCCCCATTTCACAGGGCTGCCCAATAAGCCCTCATGGCCTGGCGGTGATCTCAGTCAGAGCGTAAAAATACGCCACACAATTGTTCACCCAGTAATGGGGATCGGTGCTTATCTCTGCCAGCTGTCCCGGGGCTTCCAGGCTGGTGGCCTGCACCTGGTTTATGTCTGCCAGGGAGGCCGCCTTGATCTGGGCATCCCTGGCATCCCAGGCCGCGGCGTAGGCTTGATATTCAGGGATGGCA
>CAIKOL010000252.1 GCA_903829085.1 uncultured Anaerolineales bacterium
GAAACCGGTCAACAGGTCAGCCTGTTCACCAAGCAAAGCAGTCACAAGGATGCGCAGCGATTGCGGCTGGTGAAGGGTATCTGCATCCGTAAAAAGCAGCAGGTCAGCCTGTGCCTGCCGGGCCAGTTGGGCACAGGCCCAATTCTTGCCCAGCCAGCCTTCAGGAGGCGGGCTGCCCGCCAGAACCTTCAACCCTGGTTGCGTGGCGGCAATCTGCTCCAGAATTGAAAGGGTGGCATCAGTGGATTGATCGTCCAGGACAAGAACTTCAAAAGCAGGGTAATCCTGTGCCAGGAGCGAACGGACACAACCCGCAATATTCTTTTCTTCATTGCGAGCCGGGACAAGGATGGAAACCTTTGGAAACACAAGCGGAGAGGCGTGCCGCCTGGCCCGGTGCAGGAACCAGGCATTGCTCAGAATGATCAGCAGGAGGATGGCCTGAAAAAGAATGAGGTGAATGATCAGGGCATGGGTAAAATAGTCAAGCATGGCGGGCTGAATCCTTGCGCCGGGAAAAAGCCTTTGCCAGCCAGGGCCGCAGGCGCGGCAGATGGCTCAAGTCGGCGCGGTGCGTCCAGGCCAGGATGAGTGTTTCACTTGCCAGAACCGCCAGCAGAAGCGGATCTGGCATCCACAGCAGCAGCATCCCCAGGATGCCTCCCATGGCGAGCATGACCGCCCAACCGGGTGTCGTGAAGAGGACCATCCCGATCCCCACGGCGATCACCCCTGCCAGCGAGGCCTTCCAGATGGTCAACCCGATCCAGACCCCCAAAGCTGTGGAGATGGCTTTTCCCCCCCGGAAGCCCAGGAAAGGAGAAAAGACATGTCCAAGGATGGGTGCCACCGCGATCAAGAACATGGGCAGCCCGCGGAACCCCAGGTTGAAATACGCCAACCCGACCGGAGCAGCCGCTTTGCTGACATCCAGGAGCAGGGCCGAAAGCCCGACCAGCTTGTTCCCAGTCCTGAAGGCATTCGCGGCACCCGGGTTGCCGTCTCCAAGCCGACGGACATCCGTACCCATAAAGATCTTCCCCAACCAGACAGAAAATGGGAGCGAACCGCAAAGGAAGGCCAGGGGTATGAAAATGAATGGGAGCATGATACTTTTGATCGCGACCTCATCTCTGTGAAAAAACAAGTCCAAAAACCGCTGCAACAGGCGAAGAGGAGATTCTACACTCCAATCGCCCGGTTCAGTCAACAGAATTCCAGGGATTTTTGCGTGGCGGCTGGCAGGTTGGCATATTCCCCGCGGTATTCGGGAGGCAGCAGGGCAGCCAGTTGGTACATCATCTCGTCCAGCATCTGGTTGCGAGCCTGGCTGTCCAACGCGCCGTCTGCGGCCTTGAGGGTAAATGGTTTGCCCAGGGCGATATAGAAATCTGTCCGGCGCAACTTTTTCAGATTATCCTTGTATTTCTCTCCGCCATGCGTGACAATGGGGAGAATGGGGGCTTTACTCTTCAAGCCCAATAACACCACACCCGGATGGGCATGCTGCAGTTTCCCGGTGCCGCTGCGGGTGCCCTCTGGCATGATTAACAGGATCTCACCGGCGTCCAAAACATCCAGGGCTTTCTTAAACGAGGCCAGGTTTCCACCGCCCCGCTGCAGGGGGATGGACCCGCAGGCATTCAGACCCCATGCGATCACCGGATTCTTCCAGTGGTCGGCCAACACCAGGCCGTGGACTGCACGAGGCTGCAGGCGGGCGTAGATCAGGGGGATTTCCAGAATATTGATATGGTTCATCACAATGATCAACGGGCCATGGGCAGGAACGCCGGCCAGTGGTTCAGCATGCACCCGGAAAACCGCATCGCTCAAGCCGCGGAACAGGGCCACCAGGAAGCGCCGGGACAGGCTCATTGTTCCGCTCCTGGCAGAGGGCAAATAACCTTAATTTGCCTGGGCAGCAACTCCACGAGCAGGCTGCGGCCTTCGGTGGAGATGATCTCGCCATCCGTCTGGGCAGGCAGTGGACCGTCCAGGCCATCGATCTGGATGCGCGCGGCCCGGCCGGTTTTAATGGTCTTTTGCGTTGCCTGGGTTCCGTGCATGAAATGAGGCACCAGGCGCAGGATCTGGAAGGAGCTCATCTGCTCGGCGATGCACAGGTCAAGCAGGCCATCGTCCGGTTTGGAATCAGGCGCCATGAAGAATTGCCCCCCCAACCGGCGTCCGTTCATGATGGAGATCATCAAGGAGCGCTGTTC
>CAIKOL010000253.1 GCA_903829085.1 uncultured Anaerolineales bacterium
CGTACTCTTACCGGAGCCGGTCGTGCCGACCACTGCGATGCGCCGGATGGATGGAGGCAGAGGATTGTTGGCTGAAAGTTTCATGAATCTACTGGCTGCAGGCAACCCCATCCAGGAACACGGACAGGATTTGCTGGATGGTTTCATCTGACAGGCCGCTGCTTCCAGCGTTGGTAGGGTAGAAATAGGGGTACATCATCCCCAGCAAGGTCCAGGTGGCCACCTCGGGTCTGATCCGTTTGAACTCGCCGCGTTCCATCCCTGAAGTGAGGATCGCTTCCACTTTACCGATGAATTTTTTTCTGTAGATGCGCTCGAAAGTCTTGCGGGCGGGTGCACTTAACTGCCCCATTTCCTGGCTGGCAAGTCGGATGATGGCGCGCTGTTCCGCTGGCTGCACCAGGACGTACTCCATAAAATCCTTGATTTTTTCACGGCAGGTCGCCGGTTTGGCCATGATCTGGTCGAGCGCTGTTTCCATTTCGTCCAGATAATCAGTCAGGACAGCCAGGAACAATTCTTCCTTGTCTTTGAAATGGTAATACAAGGCGGCTTTGGTCACGCCCAGCGCATCGGAAATCCGCTGCATCGCCAGTCCGTGGTAGCCCTGTTGGATGAACAGGCTTTTGGCAGTGGTCAGGATTTGTGCGCGCATCCCTTTGGCTTCGTTCTCGGGTTTCATGATCGCAATTATACCTTTCCGCATTCCAAGCAGGTTTCCAAAGAGTGGGGCGTAGGGTGCTGGACGGACGAAACCCGTCCAGCACCCCATCACTTTCTAATTAATTGTGCACTGTCTCAGCTTGAAGTTGGATGGTTGCCAGTTCTTCCTTCCGGTTCTTTAAGAAGAAGGTCAGGATGATCAGTACCACTGCAATCCCGCCGATGACCAGGTAAGCTGAACCGTATCCCTTGACCCCTCCGCCTTGTGAGTCGGCCACTGCGCCCACCAGGGCGCTGCTTAGTAATTGGCCGATGCTGGTGAACAGGGCGATAGCACCCTGGGCAGCCGTCCGGTTTGAGGCGTGGGCTTCATTCAGCATGATGTAGCGCACCGGTGCACCCAGCAGGGCCGATAGCCCCAGCCCAATTACGATCCCGGCAACGATGAACAGGCTCAGCACGGAGGTGATGCGGTTGATACTCAACATGATCATTCCCACAGCCACCAGGCTCGAACCGGCCAGTACGACTACCTTGGAGCCCAGTTTATCCAGGAAGTGGCCTGCCAGGGGCGACCCGACTGCCATGGCCAGCACCACCGGCATTAACAGGTAACTGGCGGTGTGCTTGTCAATGATCGTGGGCATGGCTGCCACGGCCAGGGATGGGATGAACACCATGCCCACTTCTCCCAGGCCCGCCCCTGCTGCCAGGGCACTGGCCAGGATCGCCTGGCGGCTGCTTAAAATGGATAGGTGCAGCACCGGGTCTTCCGCTTTTCGTTCCATGCTCAGGAAGACGAACAGCAGAACGATGGCTGTCACCAGGAAAGGCCACACATTCAAGGACAGCAGGCTTGGAAAGAAATTCTTGGTGTCGATCATATTCAGGCCGTAAGCCAGGGCGCTGAGCAGGATCCCCAGTACCAGCATCCCGGCCCAGTCGAAGGGTCGCCGGGTCGCCGGGTGACTGGCTGGCAGCAGGCGCAGTCCCAGCACGATAACCACCACTGCGATCGGCAGGTTGACGATGAACAGCCACTGCCAGGTGGTGAAGGTCATGATGATACCGCCCAGGATTGGGCCCACCAGGAAGGCCAATCCAAAGACCGCCCCGATCAATCCGAGAGCGCTGCCGCGTTTCTCGGGCGGGAAGGAGTCGCCGATCACTGCGCTGGCAACCGGGAAGATGCCTCCCGCGCCGAAGCCCTGCAAGGCGCGTCCAACCAGCAGGATGGAAAACAGGTTGTGGGGGGAAAGCGCCACGATCAGGGAGCCGATGGCGAAGATGGAAATATTCAGGATATAGATCAGCCTCCGTCCAAAGATATCCGAAAGCTTTGCCATCAATGGGGTGCCGATCAGGCTCAGCAG
>CAIKOL010000254.1 GCA_903829085.1 uncultured Anaerolineales bacterium
CTTTCGTGGCTAAAAGCTCGAAACAACTTCCACTTGAACCAAACGAGCAGCCCTTTCGTAATATCTTTGAGGCAGCCAGTGATGGGTTGGTCATCTACGACATTGAGGGGGACAGGGTGGTTGAAGCCAACCCGGCCGCCTGCCAGATGCATGGCTACACTCGTCAGGAATTCATTGGTCTGAATCCAAAAGTCTTTATGCTTCCTGAAAGTCATGCCTTGTTCAGCGAGCATGTCCGCCCGGCTGAACCGGGTTTTATGTTTGAATTGCTCATTGTTCATATTCGCAAGGATGGCTCCCCGTTTTATGCCGAAGTCCGCAGATCAGCGATCAAGTATCACGGCCGGCAGTGTCTTTTAAGCATTATTCGGGATGTCAGCCAACGCATCCAGAATGAGAATATATTGGGTGAACAGATTGAGGCTCGGATGCGCGAACAAGCCACTTTGCTTGGCATCTCCCATACCCTGGCTTCCACTTTGGAGCTTCAGCCTGGGCTGATCCTCGATCAATTACACGAAATCATCGAATACGACCATGCCGGGCTATTTAAATTGGAAGACTCTACCCTGGTCACGCTTGCAATGCGCGGGGCACATGCATTGGAACAATCCGATCCAATTCGCATTCGCATGCCAGGCCCGGAAACCCTGACCACGCTCTATAACGGACACCAGCCTTTACGCATCGCGGACGTCTGGAGCGATAACCCTCAGGCGCAATTCCTGCGTTCACTCCTGGAAGATGGAGCGGCTGTGTTGCTTGCTGGGATGCGCTCCTGGATGTGGGTTCCACTGGCAGTAAAGAACCGCATTATTGGTGGCGTGAGTGTGGCCCATGGAAAGCGGAGTTACTTCACACCCCTTCACGCCGACCTGGCCTTGAGTGTTGCCAACCAGGCTGCCATTACCATGCTAAATGCAGAACTCTCTGAACATGCCCAGGCGCTGGCGGTACTTGAAGAAAGGCAGCGACTGGCGCGTAACTTGCATGATGCCGTCAACCAGTCACTTTTTTCCGCTGGTCTGATCGCTGAAGTGCTGCCGCGTTTATGGGAGCGGGATCAGGACCTTGCCCGACAATCTCTTGAAGACTTGCGCCGGCTGACTCATGGCGCCATGGCTGAAATGCGCGCTTTACTGGCGGAATTACGCCCGTCGACCTTGACCGATTCCGACTTGGGCGATCTATTGCGTTTATTGGGGAATGCGTTCACCGGGCGCACAAACATTCCATCCAATGTGACCGTTGTTGGACAGGGTGCTTTACCCTCAGAAGTACAGGTGGCTATCTACCGTATTTGTCAGGAAGCGCTTAACAATGTTGCCAAACATGCCGGAGCCACCTTATTGGAAATAGATCTAAAACATGCAGGTAACGCCATCGAATTGAGTATTCATGACAACGGCCGGGGATTTGATCTTGACCGAACTGCTTCAGGTCATTACGGCCTGGGAATGATGCAGGAACGCGCTGGAACTGTAGGCGCACACATCGAGATCACAAGCCAGCCTGGTAAGGGTACCGACCTCACCATCCGCTGGATAGAATCAGAAAACAAGGAGGCCAAATGAAAACGCCCCTCCGCCAACCCATCCGCGTCATGCTGGTTGACGACCATACCATGGTGCGTCGCGGCTTGGCAACCTTCTTGAAGGTTTTTGATGACCTGCAACTGGCAGGTGAAGCTGAAAGTGGGGAAGATGCCATCCGCCTCTGCGCTGATGTTTTGCCAGACGTGATCCTCATGGATATGGTCCTGCCAGCGATGGATGGAGCCACCGCCACGCGCCTCATCCGCCAGCAGTTTCCACAAGTACAGATTATTGCTCTCACCAGCTTCAAGGAAGGGGCACTGATCAAGCAAGCATTGGAGGCTGGGGCGATCGGCTATTTGCTCAAGGATATCTCAGCAGAGGAACTTGTGCAGGCTATCCGCGCCGCCCATGCCGGGCGCGCCACCCTCTCCCCCGAGGCTGCCCAGGCCCTGGTCCAGAACGCCAGCCAGCCGCCAACGCCCGGTCTCGATCTAACGGAACGTGAGCGCGAAATCCTGGCCTTGATGGTGGAAGGATTGAACAATATCCAGATTGCTGGAAGACTGACCGTCAGTCCAGCCACTGTCAAATCGCATGTCAGTAACATCCTGTCCAAATTGGGGGTCTCCAGTCGAACGGAAGCTGCAACCATCGCCCTGCGTAACCACATCGTACCCTGACCTTTCGCTCCTCCCCCAAGTGGGCTAGACAGAAACTCCCCGACCGATGGATGTGGTTGGGGAGTTTTTATTATAAGATTAAGAGCCGATAATATTTATCGTTCAAGGCGATTTACAGATTAATAACTATTACTTACGGACCGACTTTCCAACCCACAATGA
>CAIKOL010000255.1 GCA_903829085.1 uncultured Anaerolineales bacterium
AAGGCATATCCAAGGAAGAGGCTCACAGGCTCCTGGCGGAGGAAGGTCACGGCTGCAAAGAACAGGATCGGGACGAGCAGGAGCAGGGACTTCCAGGAGGGCTTGAGGCCGTTCAGTCTCACCACCAGGAAGCCGCCGCCGAGGCACAGAGCGGCGTAGATGGCGAAGTTGATGCCCGGGCTTTGCTTCCAGAAAAGGAAATCGAACAGCCAGCCCAGGGCCAGGGCCACGATCCAGAGTATATTGGTGCGTTTCATATGATTCTCCTTCATCGAATTTCCTTACAGGGTAACCGGCCTGCGCTTCCTGGAGCTATCAAAAGGTATCACAAGTCATCAAGTTCCAGAGGAAAAGAAGCCTATCCGAAAATGAGGGCCGTAACTGCCTGCAGAAGCCTCAGCACAAATATATTGACATTCAAATTGATTTGTGTGATACTCATTGCAGCGCAGGAGTTTTTGCCTGCCCTTACATCCGCCATCCTTATAGAAGAGGAGGTGGTGCCCAAAATGGATAGTAGTTTGAGTAGAAGCGCTGTGGCATCCCTCCTCGCTCTGCGATAAAGGTGCCACAGCGCGAACAGGAAGACCGCCGAAAGGCGGCCTTCCGCGTTAAGAGGCTGGATGGCAGAGGTCAATCGAGCTCGTCTCCGAAGGAAATGCCCAGCCCGCGGGCAGCCAGGACCGCATCCCCGTTCAGATCCACCCGCTTGGGGACCGCCAGGGCCTCGCTCAAAGGAATGGGAATGACCTGGGCGTTGCGCAGAGCCACCATTTGGCCGAGGCCTCCACTCGCGGCGACCCGCACTGCCGCAGCGCCATAGCGGGTGGCCAGCCAGCGGTCGAAGGCGGTGGGGGAACCGCCGCGCTGGACATGCCCCAGCACGGTAACACGCGTCTCGAAGCCCTGGGCCTGGATGTAGGCGCCAACTTCCTGCCCGACGCCTCCCAGCCGGGGCACGTAGACTGCGTCCCCGCTGCTCCGGTAAACCGGCTGCCCGCCCAGGAGCCTGGCTCCTTCTGAAACCGCCAGCAGGCTGAAGCGCGAACCGCTTTCAATACGCTGGTGGATCTTCTTAAGGACCGCCTCGAGTTTGAACGGGATCTCGGGGATCAGGATCACGTCGGCTCCGCCGGCGACACCGGAGTGGAGCGCAATGAAGCCGGCATCGCGGCCCATCAATTCCAGCACCATAACGCGGTGGAGCGCCTCGGCGGTGGTGTGCAGCCGGTCAAAAGCTTCGGTGGCGATCATCAGGGCCGTGTCGAAACCGAAGGTCACTTCCGTGCCGCCAATGTCGTTATCAATGGTTTTGGGCACACCCACCACCGGCACCCCTTTTGCAGCCAACTCCATGGCAATGCGCAGGGTCCCGTCTCCGCCAATGACGATCAGCGCGTCCAGTTCCAATTTTTGGATGGCGGCAATGACCTCATCTGAAACATCGAGTACCACTTCTTGCCCGTCACGGATGACCTTGCGGGCGAAAGGGTTGCCGCGGTTGGCGGTGCCCAGGATGGTACCGCCCAGTGGTAGGATGCCGCGCACGGCCCCCAGGTCCAGCGGGATGACTCCGCCAGGGGTGATGAAACCGTCGTAGCCATCCAGGATGCCAAACACATCACTGTCATAGAGATTGATTGCTGTTTTGGTCACCGCCCGGATGACCGCGTTGAGACCGGGCGCGTCTCCGCCGCCTGTCAGTACTGCCACCCGCTTCAGGGATGTTTTCATGGATGCTCCTTGTGAACAGCCTCATTATAAGCAATATGCTTCCATCCTCCCGACCCAACCGGGAGCAGGTCAGGGTGTTCTCAAAGTCCACTTCCGATGACACGGCAGCCTGCGAACGCAGGGGAAATGGTTCTTGGGGTGATGGCAGGTTGCAGAGCAACCTGCCATCACCCCAAGAACCTCCTTGGAGAAAGCCGTGGGGGGCAGGTGGGATCGGCAGATGGCTAAATAAAACAGGGATATGCCAGCCAGGCATATCCCTGTTAAGACGTTCATTTTCCGGCCTAAGGCATCAAATGGGTAAAGCGCCAAGTGGAGCCGGTCTGCTGGACGGTGGAGCCAAGCCCCACCACTTCGAAACAGGTGGTGCCGGGTTTGAAGGAGAAAGGCGTCCCATCCAGGTTGGTCAGCGAGACCACATCGGTGTCGTTGCGGTGCCATGTGACCTGAACAGCCTGCCCATCCCGGAAGGCGTACCCATCTCCTGAACCGCTGAACAGGATGTCGTAAATATTGGGGGCGTAGAGTTCGTGGGTGACATACAGGACCACAATGTTATCGAAAGCAACCGGCTGGTTGGTCAGGCGGTCGGTCAACTGGGCATATTGTTCGGCGTTATTGTTGAAATCATCGGCGGTTTCTGAGAAGCGCAGGTATTTACCGGTGGCGGCGGAATAATCCCAGCGGTTGTAGATGGAACCGGAATAGCGCACAAAGAGCTGCGTGGCAGGCTGCCCGGCTGTGGGCGGGGTGAGGTTGAAGGACATGCCGTCCAGGTTCTGGCGCCCATTCTCAATACCCTGGTTGGTAATGTAGGCGCTCAAACTGGCGGTGTTCACTATCAGGTAGTCGTAGCCGTTGGGATCGTAGCGTGTCAATGGAGTGTTCGGGCTCTCAATAACCAGCCGGTCAGCAAACTCCGAACTCAGGAAGCGGTCCATCTCGGCGACATAGGCGGAGCCGAAGGCAAACACGGCCTTGTAGCCGCGTACCAGGTCGGCATCAATGAAGCGCCCCGAGCGGATGGGTCCGACCGTATCGGCATTGTTCCCGTAGAAGAGCGCCGCAAAACGCGTGGAACCTTCCTCGGTGTAATACTCAAAGACGATATCCGCCAGCGAAAGGCCCCACTGCGGGCGAACGTCGCGCGGCAGGTTCGAGACTTTGACCAGCAGCGGGCGGCGGTCCAGAAGAGCCGGGTCGGCAACCTGCAGGCCGGTGAGCGGGTCCACATTCGAGGGGAAGTTGGATGGGCCATAACCCGCGGATGGATAGAGCGGGGTGGGGCTGGGCTGAGGCGTGGGGGTGACGGTGGGCGGCTGGGAAGTGGCGGTGAGTGCCTCTGAAGTGGCAGTGAGCGCCTGGGAAGTTCCAGTGGCAGCCGGTGCTTCGGCGGTGGCTGGAACGGTAGCCGGGACGGCCTGCCCGCAGGCAGCCAAAAACATGACCAGAAAACCAAAAACATAGAATATTCTTTTCATAAAATATCTCCCATAGTATCTATCCGAAAAAACAGGAGGGGTTCGAATTTTGAGTGTGTGCGGCGGAGCCGCACACACTCAAAATTCGGTTCTCCTATTATTTTCGGATAGGTTCTTAATAGAGACGTAATCATACCGCATTTGTTCCCTCAGAAAGAAGGGTGTGGATAACGGGAGTGGCTAAAAGATAAGCTAAAAAATCCTCACCACAGAGAACACAGAGCTCACAGAGAAAAAACGGGTAAATATCAGTACTCTCCATGCACTAT
>CAIKOL010000256.1 GCA_903829085.1 uncultured Anaerolineales bacterium
ACCTGGGTTTACTTTACTCGGTCGAACAACAACATGAAGAGGCAGTCAATGCTTTTCAGATCGTTCTCCGGAAGAACCCGGATTATGTTCTGGCTCACAGTGCCCTGGCAGGTGTCTATCACCGTATGGGGCTTGAAAACAAAGCCAACCACCATATTTCCACAGCGTTACCTAAAATGAATACTGAGAGCGCCTATAACCGGGCCTGTTTTTATGCAATTTGTGGGGACACAGAACTCGCTTTCGAGTTCCTCCGCCTTGCGCTTATGAATAAAGACACGACGATTGAATGGATAAAATCCGATCCCGACTTGGATCCGATAAGAACCGATCAACGCTATCAGGAATTGGTTTCCGGGACGGATCAATCTGCCCCAGAAACCGCAAAAGAAAATTACTTTTCATCTGATGTGGAGAGTATGCATAATCGGCTGCTCCCAATATTGAACAATTCCCTGGCGAGGTGAACAAAATGTCCATTACCATATTCCTCAATGTTTTAATCGGTCTTTTCCTTACATGGTCATTGCTAAGCCTGGCATCCATGCAAATTCAAGAATGGATCGCTGCCAGGCTAAAATGGCGTTCCCGAATGCTGGAGAAAACGCTTGGAAAAATGCTGACTGATTTCACACTTGTGGACCAATTCTATAACCACCCATTGATCCGCAGCCTCTATACCGGGAAGAATAACTCGGACAAACCTTCGTATATACCGGTCAGTCAATTTTCCAAGGTCATGATTGATCTCCTTTCAACCAACGGGACGGAATCCTCCCTTATCCAGCAGCAGCTTTACAGACTCTATAGCGAAACCCAGAGACTGCCTAAAAAGAACCGCAGCGATGCACGCGGACGAATTAGCTTGATGCTGGGAATGATCCGTAAAGCGTTGGTATCTGAAACTGGAGAAGAGGCTTGCGCTGAAATCATGGATACTGTAAAAAACGATCTTTTAACCATGGGGCAGGATATTCCACGGTTTCAAGGCGCTGTGGATGCCTTTTTCCATACCATTAGAATCCAGAAGCAGCAAATTAATGACGCGCTGGTTAAATTATCCCTAAAGGCAAATGCTTCCGAAGATGAGACAGCCAACAAAATCCGGGCTGGTGTTACTGCGCTGAGTATCACCCACCCCCAGTTAAAACAGACTTTGTATGCCATTCTAAATGGTATGCCTCCATCCGTAACCCAAAAAGAAAGCGAAATGGAGTTGGTTCGAACCAACATCGAGGATTGGTTCAATAACTCCATGAATCGGTTGACTGGTTGGTACAAACGCCGCTGTCTCATTACAACTTTGTTCCTGGGAATATTATTGGCAGTCACCGTGAATGTAGACTCGATCAACCTCGTCGGTCGTTTGTGGAGAGAACCAGATTTGCGCATAGCAATCCTGAACAATATCGAGTCCATTCTTACACAAAATAATACGACGACATTGGATGTGGGACAAATATCTAATATCGAGCAACAATTCACAGATATCAGCCTTCCGGTAGGCTGGTTGGGATCCCCTGTTTCGCTTAAAAGTGACCAGGGAACAAACCTGTCAGGTGCATGCAGCCTTTTTCCTCAACAGGAAAATGAAATCTACGGTTTATTTATTTCGGGCGAATGTTATCCAATCATTAACTCCCCCCAGGTGACTGACCTGACTGGTTGGCTCATAAAACTTGCCGGGATATTTATTTCCGGGATCGCTGCCAGCCCTGGAGCGTCCTTCTGGTTTGATATGCTCAAGAAGATCATTAACGTGCGCCTTACAGGCATCAAGCCATCGGAGTTAAGTCCCAGTGCAACAAGCGGGTAATACCAGCAAACCCGGAGATAGAAACCAGGCAGCAAGAACCCGCGGTTTTTACAAAGATGGGGTTTGGAGGGTTGGTGAGTGGCTTTTCCACATACCAACCTTCCAAAGAGCCTCTTTTAGTCGAGGTGGCTATCACGAAAAGGATCCTCCCGGTGTTCTTTCGGGATATCCTACCTGTAAAAGTATCATTGAGAAACGAGGCTCCGAAATCACGCCCTGGGACGGTGGACACCAGGCGCGCACAACCTGTTTCCTCTACTTTTTAATAGCTGACCAGAAGCCGGAATGCTATGAACAGGTATGCTATAATTATTAACTGGAAACCTGTCTATCATAATGGAGTCCCAGTAACTTTCTGTTTTCCTGGAAATTTGATTTAGGAGGAAAAATGTCTGCAACCATTATTACTGATCGGGTATTGGTCACTGACCACAGTCATTGGGAGGTGATGCTCAAGCCTCAGGAACTCATTGATGGTGGCGTGACGGATGTAGTTCTTAAAGCCGGGTCAGGTATGCAGATTGACTCAAGCTTCCAGAAGAATGGGGAGAATGTAGCTAAATTTTCCAAGTACCTGCGTCTGCATGCCTATTGGTGGGATGATCCCATCGTCAGTGCGAATAACCAGGTAGAATTTGCAGGCCAGACATTGAAGAAAAGTGGCTTGCCTGTGCTCTCCCTCTGGGGGGATTTGGAACAATGGTGGTCTGATTGGAATAAATGGACGGAAGCCAGATTAGGCAGGCTGAACTGGAGCGCAGTACCTGTTTTTAAACCCGCACCGCTGGATAGCCATTGCAAGGCATTTGCTGAAGCTCTGGCTAAAATATGGCCAGTAACCGGATTATATACAGGGCGTGGGTATATTACAACCTATGCCCCCACCATGAAAACCTGGCTCGGAAATTATAAGATCTGGATCGCGGCATACGCAAAACAGCCCAGCGTTGCAACCAAGATGACCTGGAAGGATTTAAAGGATAAGTGGCTTCCAGATTACGATCCGATCTTCGCGGATACCGGGATTGTGAAGGGGAATATTGTTGGGCATCAATTTACTGGTGACAAATGTTTGTTACCAGGCGGTTATCAGGATATCCTGGGTTTGACCCGCATCGCGATGGACGTAAGTGTTTTCCAACGCACCTTTATGGAACAGCTCGGAGAGGTTGGCTCTGGCGGACCCATCAATCCCACTCCCGTGGACCCCAATCCGGTTCCTGTTCCTGTTGGCACACCGTACATCTTCCTGGGGGCGCACCTGTGGGTGCGGGATCAGCCAAATGAATTGACCGCCAGGCTGATCGACAGTCTCACAAAAGACCAGCGGGTAAATGTGCTGGAGATCAAGGGCGACTGGGCACGGTTGGAGAAACCAGCCGGGTGGGTGCGTTTAAGCTGGCTTACCAAGCTGTAACAACCGTAGGATGGGCAGGCGCAGCCTGAAAATTAGCGGCTGATAATCAGGTTTGTCTGAAAGTAGGGCAGGATGCGAACTTGCCCTACTTTATATAATCTAGACAACTGAGTATCTATCCGAAAATTATTGAAGAATCGCGTTTTGAGTGTGTGCAGTGGAGCCGCACACATTCAAAATGTGAACCCTCTACTGAATTTTCAGATAGGTTCTGAATAGACGGCTTCTAAACCAGGAGTCAGTATGAAATCTTCAGATATGAAAATGTCCCGACGAACCATGCCAATTGCGTTCATGGTTCTGGCAATCGGCCTGGCGTGCACATGCAATGGGTTTTCCGTGATCAGTACGCCAACAGGCTTCCCCTCCTTGCCCCCCACTCCACCTCCGACCGTGTTTGAGTTGCCAACTCCGGGGCAGATTGGGCTTAACCCCTCCGCGCCCTGGATGATTATCGGTTCCACCGATGGTGTTTGGACTGCCAATCCCGATGGTACTGGTTTGCAGCAGGTAATTGCCGGGACTCACTGGCAGAGCGATTTCTCCAGGGCGATCCAGCCCAACGGGAACCTGGTGGTAGTACTGACCAGTGGAGCGGATCCTTATCACCAATTGGCGCTAAACCTGCTTTCGCTTCCGGATGGCAGCCTGCAGAAGATCACGGACCTGTCCAGTTCTCAAACCGAACCGGCTCCCGATGAAGGCCCCGGTTCAAATAACATGGAAGCCATGCGGGCGATCGCTGAACGTACCAGTTACAATTGGTCGCCGGACGGGACCAGGCTGGCCTTCATCGGGGCGATGGATGGGTCGAGTGCGGATGTATATCTCTATGACATTACCACAAGGGTGATTACACGCGTATCCACGGATGCCGCCCAGGACTTTTCACCTTTCTGGTCACCGGATGGAAATCATTTACTCTTCCTTGGCGCAGATGGATTTGGGACCGGAGCCGGGATGGTCATGAACGGTGTCTGGTCAGCGGATGGTGATGGTTCGAATGTTGCCTTGCTCTATCCGACTACGAGTGCGGGCGAGGTAATGGTTGGATGGCTGGACAATGCCACCGCAGTGCTGGAAACCTGGGATGTGGTCAACGGGCTGGCCCATTTACGCCTGTATGATATTACGACCGGGCAGGTCACCAGCCTGGTGGATGGCCCGGTTTCGGGTGCGGTTGCCGATGCCGGGAACCTGGTCCCCGCGACCGACCCGGGGGCATTGATGTTCGGGTCTGAGACAGGGCTTTTCCTCCTGCCTTCGACTGATACAATACCGACCCAGCTTTCGGGCAGCCAGGTTGATTCTGTCCAATGGATCCGGGACAGTTCCATGTTCGAAGTGAGATTCACCGATGGCAGCCTGGCAACGTTTCAATCAGATGGCGGTAATCGCCAGGATGCTCCTGCCAGTTTATCCAGTGCGGGATATGGCACCATCAACGTGGCAATGTACGGGCTAATCTGGGCGTGGGTGGAAAGCGATGGGGACACCCCGGGTGCCTGGATCAACGGACCGGGCCTGGATATACCGCAGATTTTCACCGGACCTGCAACTGCACCACTCTGGGATCCCCATAACAACCTGACCTTCTTTAGCGGGGGCAGTCTCTACCGGGTGACCTTTGACAGTTATTATACGGACCTGGCGCAAGTTGTAAATCTCTCCAGGGATGTCGTGGATGCCTCCTGGGTGGGAGCCAAAGGATTCGACATCTATGGTCGTTAGGTAATCCATTAGGAGACGGAAAATTATTGGATCGCAACCGCGACTACCGCCAACCGTATTTGAAAAAACCAAGGAGGTTTCGCAAATGGAAAAGAAGGATACACTAACCAAAATACTGGCAGTTTTTGGAACAGTGCTGGCGTGGTTTCCAATTCTGGCGCCAGTTGTGATCTCTGTTGTTGCATTAATGGCAGATCATCGTTTCCGGTTCGATTATTTGATGCCGGCTGAATTTTTCCCAGTAGCTTTGCTCGGTGGAGGGCTGCTGTTGTGGTCGGCCTTGCGGAGGCGTTCGCGGCAGAAACTTATCGTCTGGGGATTGGTCTGCGCCGTCGGGCTGTTGGGTGCCAGCCAGGGGTTGGCTGTTGTGACCGGGCTGGCATCGGGCGCCACCACGCCAAACGGCTGGTGGTGGGCATTGGCACTGGTGGCGATCGCTGGATATGCCCTGGCGTTGGTGGTCGTCGGTGTGGGTGGTGTATTATTGCTAGGCGACCTGTTCAAACGCTCCCGTTAACCTGCACCGAGATCATGTCTGGATGAAGAGGGGGGTTCGGATTTCCGAACCAGTTTCACCTGCCTGCTTGACTCCAGGCAAGCAGAACTGTATGATAATGACATGGGCGAACATTTGACTCTTGAAGAAAAACAAACTTTGCTCCGGTTGGCGCGACAGGCTCTCGAAACCGGAGTGCGCGGAAAACCATTTCCGCCTCTTGATGAAGCCTGCCTGACTCCGGTCCTGCGCGCGCAGGGCGCCTCGTTTGTCACCTTGACCGTGCATGGCGACCTGCGTTGTTGCATCGGCGCTCTTGAACCGTACCAATCCCTGGTTGAAGATGTGCGCGAACACGCCGTGGCCGCCGCACTGGAGGATTATCGCTTCCCGACTGTGCGGGAAAGCGAACTGGCGGGTATCGAGATCGAAGTCTCGCGGCTGACGGTACCATCGCCGTTGGAATACGGGGATGCTGAGGATTTGCTTGCCAGGCTGCGCCCTGGGTTGGATGGAGTGATCCTGCGGGATGGCTTCCGGCGGGCAACTTTCCTGCCGCAGGTGTGGGAGAAAATCCCCGACCCGGCAGAATTCCTGGCAAACCTGTGTCATAAAATGGGTGCCGCCCCCGACACCTGGAGACGCAAGCACCTGGTGGTGCTGGTTTACCAGGTGGAAGAATTCCATGAATAGAAACCTTCGCCCCGGTGATGAGCCGGGGCGGTCTATTACAGGTTTTCCTTTTCAATTCCCTGCCAGGTTTCTGCTGGCAGGCGCATGTACTTTGCCAGCAAGGGATGGACACAGCGGATCTCCTCCGCTACCCGTTGCGCCACGCGACGCATCGAGAAGTGAGCATTCGGGGCTGAACGCAACTGGCAGAAGGCGAATGCTTCCCTCAGGTTCATCGTGAAGAGCACACGTCGGTTGAACCCGTTGGGGACAACATAACTGGCGACGTGTCGATTCCACTCTGACAATTCTTCGTATGCCTCCTCTGCGGCTCTCATGGCAGAGGAGTAAGGAGCTTCGAACCCGGCCTCCACAACCTGGCGTGGGAGCGCATATCCCAGCCGAGTGGTCAGCGCTTGCGGCGTCTGTGTCATCATGCGATGGCGTTTGAACTCTGCATATCCGCCCTGGTCCAGGATAAGATCGAATGTGTATGTGGCGTATTCCAGTTCGCGTAAGGGTGTGTCGTACTCGCCCAGACCTGCAAGCAGGGATTCCGCCAGTTTAACACGTTCTGGCTCGGGGGCGCAACGCACCGTCTCCAGCGCCTCGGCAAAAGACATTCTGCCAAACCGGTACAGTGCTGCCGCCAGTACTTTCGTTTCGCCTTCAGGGTCGAAATCGACCATTGTGCACCAATCCTGGGAATCCACCAGGGAACCCGCAGGGTCTATAGAGATTTCCATTTTATTTTCTTCGTGATCTGTGTGGCTTCTGTTGTAAAAGTCTGCCCCTGTTTCAACCAGGTAAGGCACTGCCTCGGCATACTTAACCAGTGTCGGTGTTTCGGTCTTCGCGGCCAGTTTTATTTCCTCGCCGATTTCCCTCACCTCTGCCAGAGGATGTGAAAGCATTTTACAGATGGCATGTTCCAGCGTACGTGCGTTGGCAGTCAACCCCAGGTTGGCGAGGGAGGCCGCCGGCAGCAGGAACCGGCACGAATCGACATACTGTGAGCGGATTCGACGTTCATATGCCTCGTGGG
Organism: uncultured Anaerolineales bacterium; assembly: GCA_903829085.1. Classification (GTDB taxonomy): domain Bacteria; phylum Chloroflexota; class Anaerolineae; order Anaerolineales; family Villigracilaceae; genus UBA877. Next base: position 7,178 of record CAIKOL010000256.1, read on the forward strand.
CCTCATTTCCGTGAGGTGGATTTCGAGATGCCACTAATGTGCGCACAGGCGCGAGCGATTGTGCATAGGTGTCAAAGAGCAATTTGCAGCTCTGTAAAAACACTTCGCGCAAGGGGATACCATCCAACTCGGGTGGGACGAAAAAGCTGCCAGCATCCCACTTTTGGTAGCGGGTCGATTTTTCAGTATAGGAAGCCAGCCGGTTGGACTCGATGCATTCCACTGCCAGGCGGGACACGTTTTCAATGGCAATGTGCAGTACGGCATGTTCAGCAACCGAGGCGTGCCCATAGCCTACCACCCAATGCTCATGGAATTTTGCGCTGGTTTCATCGGTCAATTGGGCGGCAATCTCGTGGAAAGTCTCGGGCGAACGGGATGTCTTGGCGAATGCAACCGCGATGGTTTCGGGAGAGAGTTCCCTGGGTGAAAGCAGATAAATCTGGCGTTTTGACATGCTTTGTAATATAGACGAAAACGTATAACAAGTCAACTCCAGCCCATACCGCAAAATGCTCATCCGTCCTTTACTTCACCAAGCTTATCCCCAAACAAGCCTGTGTGATAGCAGTCAAATTTCATAGTAGAATCAAATCCTATCAATATGGTGGGGTGGGTGAGCGCGGCTACGCCGGACCCAGCCACCCCACTCCCAGGTTTATTGAAAAGTTCCGTGGAATTTTGCAATCCAGGTAAAGGAATAAATGAAAAAATCTACATCCACTCTTCTTCTCATTATCGGGATCGTATTGGTGGCGTGTTGCTGCCTGGTGGTTTTCCTGAGTGTTATGGGGTTGGGTTTCTACCAATTCCGGAAAGTGATTCCGACCATCCAGGCGATATATACACCCTTTACACTTGATGTTTCCACCCCCACTCCTTTTGAGATCACACGACAACCTGTGGATGAGAATAACTCCAGCACCCAGCACTTGCTTGAGCAGTCCGCTGTACCTGACCGGGACCAGGTTGTGCTGGCATGCCGCCTCAAGAACATCTGTGATGTTCCTCCAACGGTTGCCCCGCCCCCCGCACCGCTCGAGGTGGGCGCACAGACTCAGCTTTGGTTATTAAATACAGATACCACCAGTTACACCAATATTGATGTCACCCTTCAAGTCGTCACTCCACACGCATACTTGTGGGTGGAAGACGGTGTCAGTTTTAACCAGAATGATGCCCAAGATTTGATCAATACTTTTGAGAACAACATCTATCCCACTGACCGGGAGTTCTTCGGCTCGGAATGGACGCCTGGCGTGGATGACGACCCGCATATCTACATTGTCTACGCCCGTAACTTGGGTAGCACAGTCGCCGGTTTCTACAATTCCGGGGATGAATACCCGCCCCAGATCAGCCAGTATTCCAATGCTCACGAATCGTTCTACATTGACGCCTCGCAGAACCTGGCAGACAACTACACCTACGGAACCCTTGCGCATGAATTCCAGCATATGATCCACTGGTACCAGGACCGGAATGAGAGTTCCTTCCTGAACGAAGGATTCTCTGAACTGGCGGTTTTTCTCAATGGTTACGACACCGGCGGATTTGACTGGTACTTCACTTCCAATCCGGACATGAACCTAACCGACTGGTTGGGAGGTTCGGGGGATAACAGTGCTCATTATGGTGCCAGTTTCCTCTTTGTCACTTATTTTCTTGACCGGTTCGGCAAGGAAGCCACCCAGGCGCTTGTCCATGACCAGCAGAATGGTCTGCAGAGCATGGATGACGTGCTGCAGCAGATGAATATTACTGACCCTCTCACCAGCCAACCAATTACTGCGGACGATTTCTTCCTGGACTGGACCCTTGCCAATTTCATCCACGATCCAAGTGTGGGTGATGGACGGTATTCCTATTCCAACTACCCTGATTCGCCCACAGCGAGTGACACTGAGGATGTGACCAGTTGCACCCAGGCACAGGGCACGCGCACGGTAAACCAGTACGGTGTGGATTATATTCGTTTCACCTGTCCAGGAAACTACACGCTCGATTTCACCGGCTCCACTCTCACCCGTCTCCTGCCTGCTGATCCTCATTCGGGAGCTTATGCCTTCTGGTCAAACAAGGGCGATGAATCCGACATGACGCTTACCCGTCAGTTCGATCTGTCAGGAGTCTCCGGACCGATCACGTTCTCCTACTGGACCTGGTATGACATCGAAAACGATTACGACTATGTCTACCTGGAAGCCTCCACGGATGGCACCTCCTGGAATATCCTGAAAACCCCATCTGGTACGGACGCGAATCCCTCTGGCAATTCTTACGGTTGGGGCTACAACGGTCAATCCAATGCCTGGATTCAGGAAACGGTGGATCTATCACAGTTTGTCGGAAAGACCGTTTCGCTGCGCTTCGATTACATTACCGACGCGGGGGTTAATGGGGAAGGCTTCCTGCTGGATGACATCGCCATCCCTGAAATTGGCTATGCCGAGGGTTTTGAATCCGGTACGGGTGGTTGGGATGGAGCCGGTTTTGTCCGCATCCAGAACATTCTGCCCCAAACATTCCGCCTGGCCCTGATCACGCATGCCAGTAGTGGGACGACTGTGGACATTCTCCCGGTCAGTGCTGACCGGACGGTGCAAATCCCGGTCCAGATCGGCAGCAATGGTGTTAAGGATGTAGTATTGGTGGTCACCGGTACAACGCGCTTCACGCTCGAGCAAGCTGCATACCAGTTTGATATTCACTAAAAGCTGATCCCTTTTTTTCATTTTGATATTTGGAGGATACCATGTCTACTGCACCCAATTCCGAAATCCTGGAAATGACCCACCTGGCAGAATACCAGAGCGAGGCAATCGTCTCCCGCCAGGTCACCAAAGCCGAAGGTGGGAACGTGACCCTCTTCGCTTTTGACGAAGGCCAGGAATTGAGCGAACATACCGCTCCGTTCGATGCCCTGGTCCAAGTTCTGGATGGAGAGGTAGAGATCAAAATCTCTGGGAAGCCTTTCCTTCTGAAAACAGGTGAAGCCATTATCATGCCCGCCAATCAACCCCATGCAGTAAAGGCGGTCAAACGCTTCAAGATGCTGTTGACAATGATCAAGGCATAACATTAATTCTCAATAACCAGGTCTGCGGAGTGGGTCGCCCTCGATGGAATTAGGCGGTATGAAATGGTGCAATTCGATCTGGGTGTGGAATAATTCAGAGACCACGGATTAGGGTGGTCTCTGAATTTTATTCGATGACTGCTTAAATTTCCTCCCTGTTGGTTAGATGTGGATCGCTCGGCCTTCAGCGGCATGCGCGGCTTCCATCAGCGCCTCTGAGAGGGTCGGGTGGGCGTGGATGTTGCGGGCAATTTCAGTCGGGGTCAATTCCATCATGCGTGCCAGGGTCAGTTCAGGCAGCAGTTCGGTCACTTCCGGGCCGACCAAAGTGGCCCCCAGGATCTCGCCGTATTTCTCATCCACCACCAGTTTGACCCAGCCAGCGTAGTCTGCCAACCCAAGCGCCTTGCCATTGGCCTGGAAGGGAAAGCGTCCAACCTTGACCGTATGACCGCGTTCCTTTGCCTGTGCCTCGGTCATGCCAAAGGAAGCCACCTGTGGTGAGCAGTAGGTGGCGCGCGGCATCATCTCGTAATCCAATTTGACCGTCTCGTGACCGGCAATATTCTCTGCACAGACTATCCCCATGGCCGAACCGACGTGTGCCAGCATCAACTTACCGGTCACATCGCCAATGGCCCACACGCCGGGGATATTGGTTGCCATGCGCTCGTCGATCTCTACAAATCCGCGTTCACTGATCTTTACACCGGCTTCCTCCAGCCCCAGTCCCCTGGAATTGGGACGGAAACCGATTGCCACCAGTGCCTGCTCGGCTTCGAGCAACTTCGTCTCACCAGTGGCAGAGACCGTGACCCTGACACTGCTCCCGGTACTTTCAACCGCCTCGACTTTGTGTCCAACCATTATTTTCACCCCGCGTTTGGTATATGCCTTGGCTACTTCGGCAGCGGCTTCCTCATCCTCCAGAGGTAGCACGTGCGGCAGCATCTCCACTACTGTCACATCCACGCCGTAGGAATTCCAGACGGTGGCAAACTCCATCCCGATGGCACCTGCGCCGATGATGATTGCGCTGGTGGGGAGTTTCTCCTGCAGGATCGCTTCCAAATAAGTGACAACCTTCCCCTCATCCATTTTCCAGGCAGCGGGTAGTACGGCTGAAGCGCCGGTCGCCACGATGACGTCTTTAGCGGCCAATTCAGTCAAGGTGCCTTTTTTATCGGAAATGGACACAGTTTTTAATTCGCTTGATGGATCGGCACTCAATTTCGCCGTACCCATAAAGACGGAGATGTTATTCTTCTTCATCAAGAAACCCACGCCCTTTACCAGGCGATCTGAGACCTGGCGTGATCGCTTGACGGCTGCGGAATAATCCAATTTCAGATTATCAAATGAAAAACCAAATTCCTTACTGCGGCTCCTCAGGATATGGGCGATCTCAGCATTACGCAGGAGCGCCTTCGAGGGGATGCAACCCACATTCAAGCACACGCCCCCCAGCCACTGCTTGTCCACAATGGCGGTCTTTAATCCCAACTGGGCTGCGCGGATCGAGGCCACATAGCCAGCTGGCCCTGCACCGATCACGATAAGATCATAGATTTCAGCCATAAATATCTCCTTATTGTTGTAAGGGCATAAAGACTGGGATATGGGGTGTGCAGGTGGTTTCACCGCCCGCTTACCCCATATCCGCCTCTTTTTATTGAGGAGGTCTTTATTTAAGATGGAACCAATTCCTTATTATAACAACTCATGCGAGCTGTACTTCACTTGTGGTTCTTTGGGAATTAGCATAGTGAGGCAGGAAACAGGGGGTGTTGGGGGGGCCGCCGCGCGGCCCGCCCAACACCCCCATCTCTTTCCCTACTTCACGGACATTCCCAAAGAACCTCACTTGTCGGTTCATGGGAGTTCTCCCGCTCTGGCTCCAAATTTATCCTTCTGCTTCTTGCATAAATAACTGAATTGAAAATGCCATAAAGCTGTGGAATATAGCCGGCATAAGTACAATTATTTACGCAGTACTCTGTAAATCAGGCTGTGTTGCTGGAATGACGGGACAAACAACCGGAAGGGTGAGTAATGCATGCGGCACAATCAGCACTTTGCAGGCAGGCCCCAATTCGATCCTGGCGAGTTCCAGGGCAGCCTCCATTGTAGCTGCGGGGATCATTTTACAGGCAGCTACCAGTTCCGGGCATTCACTTCCCACAATAATGACGCGCGCTTGCTCCAGTACTTTAGCCATTACGAAGGCGCGCTGCTGACCGGGGGGGTAGCCATCGCGGCGGGCATTTTCCATAATAGACTGGATATTAGGCGCATCCCGCATGGCAGCCAGGAAACGCTGTTCTCCAACTCCGTACCCGGCTCCTTCTTCGCAACGGGCTGGGATGATCAGGATTCCACCGGGTCGCACTACCGCGGTGGGAGCAAAGAAAAGATAGGATGCAGCGCGGCTGGCCTGGTAAAGGTTGGTGTCCTTGGGGAAACCAACCCCGCCGATGGCAATATCGTACTGGTGGGGGATATTGACTTCGTAGATGGATCTCGCAAACGGAACCAGTTCCTGAAAGGTCTGAGCTGGCTCGCCGGCCATCACGCGCAGGATCTGCTTGTCATCATCCAGCACAACATTCACGATAAAGCGCAGGTTCGCACGCCTGGCGACCTGAGCCACTGCTTCCTGAAACGGGTTACCTTCGATACGTCCCAGGCGGGTGCCGGGATGATCAATGAAGCGAGGGCCATGCGTGTAGGCAATCAGTTTCTCTCCAGCTGCACCGATCGCCACTGTTTTCCACCCACCGGAGTACCCGGCATATTGATGCGGTTCCACGATCCCGGTTGCGATGACCAGGTCCGCTTCCAGGACAGCGGTGTGCAATATGACCGGCATACCGCCCGGCATGACCCCCAGGTCTGCAAGGACCAGTGGATTTTGGGGTTCATTATCAATCACCCGGTAACGCTCTACAATTCGAGAGCCCAACTTGGTGATCTTTTCTGCCTGGGTTGAGGGCCGGTGCATCCCAACGCCGCACAGCAAGGTAATATCCTCGTCCCTGACCCCGGCCTGCTCCAATTCGAGCAATACAGGTGGAACAAGCAGGTGGTCCGGGCAGGCACGGGTGATATCGGTAAAAACGATGCAGACGGTGGTAGCAGACCCGGCCAGCTCCCGAATCGGTTTTGTCCCGGTAGGATGGGCAAGCGCGGTTCTGATTGCGGCAGGCACATCCAGGATGGGCTTTACCGGCTGCGAGGCGATTACAGAAGCTTGCATTGTGCCGGGGAGAGTAAACTCAAGGTACGTCTTGCTATATGGGACCCGGAATTTCTGGCTTCCCATCGAATTGGAGTATCTTTTGGATTTCATACAGCAATTATAAAAGCAAATACGGCGACCGGCGGCCTCCGTATTTGCTTTGAATTTGAGGCTGTGTTCAGACTTACTTGACTGTAACTGTGACCGTGAATGTGTCGGTTGGATCCACACCTGTTTCCCATGGGCGATGGTAGACCAACGTCAATGGGGCTGTACCTGCCTTCAGGGCTTTGAAGGTCAGGGTTAATGTCCCGCCCGAACCGACCAGGCCCGGATTACTGCTGCTGAACGAAGGATCACCCACCTGCTCGAACATGGTTGTATCCAAATCTTTTACTTCCCATGTGTAACCGGTGGATGGATTGCCATCCAAGGTGATCACGATTTGCCCACCTACCTGAACTTCCGCTTTTCCAGCATTGTCGGCAGCGGTCAGCGAGACCTGTTTGGCGGAGCTGCAGGCGGTTGCCAGAATGAGTAATGCAACAAGCGGAATGAAAGACATAATTTTACGGACCATATTTTCTCCTTTTACAATGTTATTTCGATCTTATTATTGAAGAGACGCTGGCATCCCGAGTTATGTTCCTTGGGAAACACCCTGAATTTAAGGAGAGTTACTGCTGATGGCGATAACATAATCCTTTGCTCCCTGGCAGACAGGTGTCAGGTGGGATGAGACGTGTTCCCAGTCCAGTGGTTCACCGCTTCTGCTGGTCTTGTTCACTGCCAGGCCCAGGCAACCAGGCCCGGCGTTGTAGTTGACCAGGGTGAATTGCCATAGGTCCACATATCCAACCGGGGCGTTTGAAATATTGTTCAGCTCAACAACCATTCCGGCCTGCGCACAATTGGCGAGCAGAGTCTCGGCAAAGGTACCCACGCTTTTCTCAGCGTGATCCAGATCTATCCCCAAGGCGCAATCTGGACAGGCGCCATCTACACTGACGACCAGGGCGTCGCGCAGGGTTTCCTGTTGGGCAGAAGTGAGGTGAGCATACCCCTGGCGGCAGGTGCCTGCATCCAACGTTGAAGAACAGAACTGTTCGTAGAAAGGCGGGTTCCACAGTAAGGTGACATCGGCTCCACCCATGGTCATCTGTCCCAGTCCGGCTTCTGGATGGCCGATCGTCACGCCAGGCCAGAACTGGCTCTCACGGCTAAAGATGCTTTTAAGTACCCTGGCAGGTATACCGGTCTTTTGAGCTTCAGAGAAGATCAAACTATCAAAGCGGTTCTGCCAGTCACCCACTGCGCTGCGCGAGGCCTCCAACCCGCAAGGACTGGCAACGCCATCCGCAAGCAGACCGCCGTCAGTACAAGAGGATACATCTGCCAGGCCGTGGGTGATCAATTTGGCTGCGAGGTAGTCGTAGGAGATGCTCGTTGCCAGGGTTTCGACGTCAGGCGGGTTGGAAAGCCAGGCTGGAACCCCACCAACGGGTGGAAAGGTTTTCCAGGTCTGTGAGCAGCTTGCCAGGGGCGTACCGCGCCATTGTGTGCTCAATACATCCACATACCAGGATTGATCGGTGGGATCCGCGGAGGAGGTTACCCGTACACGGGCATCAAAGAGTACACTGCTATCGCCATAACTGGAATTTGCCCAGAATTCAATGAGTATGCCTTCTTCATCAGTAGGAGCCAGATCCACCTGGCAGACCGGATCGCAAGTGAAAGCCTCGCCATCAAGCCGGCCAGCCAACCCGGTAATGGTTTCACCTGCCAATGGCTCCTCCCCGGTCAATACCAGGGTTGGCAAAGTATCACAACGAAAGGTTGAATTGAAGGGGACACAACCGTCCAAAGTCACCCATACGACTGGAGGTGGCTGGACCGCGCTCACTTGCCGTTGAGCCGATTCGGATTTGTTGAACAACAGGTAATATCCCAGGCAGGCGGAAGGATTATCATCCGATGTGTCGCATGGCCGGGTAGCCGACCACTTTTGGGTAAGCGTCGCGCCGCACGAGGCATAGATCTCGCTGCTCGTCGGTAATCCCTCGTGGTCAACTTTGATCGTGCATGCGATCTTGTTATCTACCCAGCTGGTCAGCCACCACTCATAAGCTGTGTAATTTTGGGTGACTACTATGAAACGGTCTGGACCTGGAGGCTGAATCCCCGCGGCAGACACGTGCCAGGTCCCGAAAGCGGACACTGCCGCAAATAGAAACAGGAGGGTGATGGCCGCCCAGACGGCCCGGATGCGCGTCCTCATATTTCAATAAAAAGAGCCCGCCATCATTATAGCGGACTCTTGGTTTTGTTGCTATTGTTTCTTCTGGAATTCGTTGAGCGTTTGCAGGTCCCGCTTCAAGCTGCGCCAGCGGGTAAATAGACTGATAATATAGAGGGCAAGCACGGTGAGGATGACACCATATCCGGCAAGCATATATTTAATTGAAATGGAATATTCAAGCATGGCCTGATCCTTTACTGCAATTCTTCGAGTTTGAGTTGTTCAACCTGTTGAGCCAGCTGGCCCTGGCGGATACGGTGCCAGAACAGGGTGATGAAGATGACCGAAAAGGAAAAAAGGGCAAAGAACATGGTGACAAGCATCTTTGAGGTCATATCAAAACTGCCTGTTGAAGCCGATGAATTCGTCCCAATGACCACGGGATGGATGGTGCGGAACAGCCGGATGGACATGAAGGTGATCGGAACGCTGATCGAGCCGATGAGCGTGTAAACTGCGCTGAAACGGGCGCGCCGGTCAGGGTCGTCAATACCCTGGCGCAAGAGGAGGTAGGCGATATATACCATCTCCAGGATGGCGGCAGTGGTCAGGCGCGGTTCCCAAGTCCAATATGCACCCCAGGTGGGACGGGCCCAGATGGAGCCAGAGATGATGGCAATTAGAAAGAAGACCAGGCTAATTTCCACAGCGGCCAGTCCCACGATATCCCATTTCTGGTCATGCTTGACCAGATAGAGTACCCCGGCAACCGCTGCAGCAATGAATCCGAGCATCCCAACCCAGGCGTTGGCGATGTGGAAATAAAAAATCTTCTGTACGTAGTTCATGGTTATTTCCAACGGCGCATAGAAAAAGACCATTCCAAGAGCTGACAGGAAGAGCAAAACTGAGATCACACTGAGCGCTTTTAAAGCAAGTGGTTGAGGTTTCATATTTTTTATTCTCCAAAAGAGTGGAACCAGGGGAACCCCATCTATTCTTCTACCACGTAATCAAAAACCATATATGCAGCCGCTGTAAAAATTACATCATAGACGATAAGCAGGTTGATGTAAGGCATCACTTCCGGTAATGCCAGTCCTTGCAGAAAACCGCTGCTGGCTTTTACTGCCGCGATCAGGATGGGGATGACGACCGGGAATAGCAGGATGGGCAGCATCACATCCCGGGTGCGGGTCTGGACTGCCATGCTGGACAGCAAAGTCCCGACGGCAACATAACCGACTGAACCGAGCAGGATGACCACGATCAACCCTGGGTTGAAGAGGTTGGTGTTGTACAACACACTATAGACGGGAAGGACAATCACTTCGACGATCAGCATAAAAGCAAGGTTGCTGATCGTTTTCCCAAAATAGATTGCCGAGCGGTCAACCGGGGCGAGCAGGAGTCCATCGAGACACCCACGGTCTTTTTCGACCGCCATCGAGCGGTTCAACCCCAGTGTGCCGGCAAAGGCGAAAGTAGCCCACAGAATTCCCGGCGTTGCCACCCGGCGCGTCTGCGGATCCAGTTCAAGTGCGAAATTAAAGATCAGGATCACCAGCAACGCAAAAACCAGCATAGCCGAAAGAAGCTCGCGCGAGCGTAGTTCGGCAGCCAGGTCTTTCCAGACAACTGCGCCAACAGCGCTTAAAAAATTGGAAGTTGGTTTGTGTTCTGCGGTGTGGATTTCGTTATGCATGTTAGCCTGCCAGCGCCTGACGATAGAAATCAAGCAGGTTGCTTTTACCCAGCTTGCTTCTGTTGGCCGAGGCAGAGATAACCCCGCGCGATAGTACATCAAAGCGGGATGCCAGGTCCTCAACGCGGGCCAAGTCGTGAGAGGTCATAACCACTGTCCGTCCCTGTCCCGCCACCTTGCGCAGGAGCCGGTCGAGCATATCACAGGCATCCTGGTCTAGACCGGTGTGCGGTTCATCGAACAGGAGTACGTTGGGGTCATGCAAAATGGCCCGCCCGATGGCGAGGCGCTGTTGCATGCCGCGCGAAAAAGTCCGCACAAGGTCGCGGCGGCGGGAGGAAAGTCCCACCAGTTCCAGAACCTCGTCGATCCGCTGACTCAATTCTTGAACGCCATAAAGCCTTCCATAGAAGCGCAGGTTTTCTTCAGCGGTCAAGTCGCCATACAACAAAGGCAGATGCGAGACCACGCCCAGGTTGTGGCGGACGGCGGAAGCCTGGGATGGCAGCCTGTAACCTGCTATGCGAACTTCACCCAGGGTGGGCTGCGAGAGCGATGCCAGGATGCGCAGGAAGGTGGTCTTGCCGGCTCCGTTAGGACCGAGCAGGGCTACAAATTCCCCTTCCTGTACCTCAAAATCCAGGCCGCGCAGGACGGTTTTCAAGCCAAAGCGTTTGACGAGCTTTGTGACAGCGATCATGTGATTAATTTATCTTACTTGTCGGGTTCATCCGTGTCTCCATGAGAAACCCGGATGAACCTGGTAATACCCATTAAGGCAGATTCTTGAGTCGCTCGATCAATTCGTCACGTCGCATCTCATAGGCTTCTTTTGAAATGTCACCAGTTTTATATTGGTCGTCGAGGGCGATAACGGCATCCATGATGCTGTCGCGATCTTCTCCGATGGCATCTTTTTCGCCTTCTTCTTCATCATCCTCGAATTCGTCTTCCATTTTCCTAAGTTTGCGGTCGCGCAGGAATAGAAAGATACCCAGGATGATCAGGATCAAGCCCACCGCACCCACGCCGATCATCAACAACGTGTTTGTGTTTAGAACAAAGCCAGGCTTGTCACCGGGCATGCCGGAGATGGTCATACTCAATGTGCTGCCGGAGGCGAGACTGCTGGCTTGATACAGGTGGTAGGTTGCGACAGTGGTACCTGTGGAAGCTTGTGTACCAGCATCGGTCAATTGGTCACTCTTGACTTTGACGCCTTCAGGTACGATGATGGTTGCAGAAGAAACTGGCAGGTTGAATGGTTGGGTAAATGCCAGGCTCTTGGTATAAGGCAATGTGAATGTGGCAATTATCCCATATTGCAAATTCGCGCCTGGTAAAAGGGCAAAGCCACTTTTTGCGCTCATTAAAGGAGAGCTACTCTGGGCCAACTGATACTTTACATTGGTGGCGCTTTCTGGGATTTGAATGAATGGCACACTGGTTCCGTCGCTGGTGACAACCACGGTACTTCCCCCGGGATTGGTGATCACATATAGTACCATTACCTGTACCTGGGAGGCGGTCGAAAAGTCAAATTGCAGATGAGCCTGGGTGATGGTTAGAACACTCAGATCGGTTGTCGAATCATAGACGGTAATCGGCATATTAAACTGGAAAACCGTACCATCGAATTGCGCCGGGACAGAATCATAGGTAACATCTCCGTAATCCACCGATGTCAGATAGACAGTTGTTGTAGTCGCCGGCACGTTGGAAAACTCATAATTCCCACCTGCAAGGATGGGCGCGGTCAGGGTCTGCGTTACCTGTCCGGCTGTGGTATCGTAAACCAACAAGGTCGCGACTGTACCAGTTGGGATGACAGCGCCGGATGCAACCGTTACGGTCCCATCAATCACCACCATGCTGGGCTGGGCGGTGGGGCTTATCTCTGCGGCCGGGGTGGTCGAGTCCGTCGCGGCGGGAGTATTCGAGTCCGTCGCGACAGGAGTATTCGAACCTGCTGTGGCAGGGGATGTTTCTGCGGTGGCTGTGGCTGTGGCTGGCTCCAGGGTAGGCGCGGAGGTTTTGGTCGCAGGAGGGATCGGCGTCTGTGTGGCTGGAAGGGTCACCGAAATGGAACTCGGTGTAGAATAATTGGCTGGCGGGGTGATGTCCTCAGCGAGGGAACAGGCTGCGAGTGCCAGGGAGAGAATTAAGACGAGAATGGTCAAGCGGGCTTTCATTAAGGATCCTTTTCGTAATAGGGTAGTCATCAAAACGTTCTGAATAATTGCTAGAACAGGTTAAGAGGACTTCAAAAGTTATTCTCAATAATTGTAAAGGAGTGATGGGAACACACTATTCCATTATTTATTGAGTTTTCACATTGCTTAAGGTGTTTCCACAAGCCGGGCAAAAAACATCCGATTGCAGCACGGGTTTTCCGCACTTGGGACAAAAACCAGCTGTCTTTTCCTTGCGAGCGCTGCGGCGTTTGGCAAGCAGGTCTTCAAGGTCATCATTCGTAAGCAGGGTTCCGGGTTTGGTCAAGGTGTCGGAAGGGAGCTCTTTTACGCCTGCAGGATTTGTAGCGATGGGGGTGAGGACGTCCAACTGGCGCAGAACCTCGACACCTTTTTGGAGTAAAGCCGAACGCTGGGCAGGGTAGTCTTCTGCCGGAATTTTCCCGAGGGCCTGGTCAAAACCCAATTCCTGGATGGCGTTCAGCAGGCGCTCCCGCTCAGCCAGCAGGGATGAATATTCGTGGCCGCTTTCGGTGGCACGGGCGCGCTGCCGTTTGAAGAATGGACGGGTTACGAAAAGCACAATGAAAGCCAGTACCAGGAGGAGCAGGAGAATTGCCAATGGTTCCATGGATGTCATCTCCCCGCCAGGATCGGATCAATGATCGCCTGGATTTCTGCCACGGATTGGAACGGTCCAATTTGGGTGTAACGCAGGATGCCCTGCTGGTCAATGACATAAGTTTCCGGCACACCCAGGTTGCGGTTGAATATTTGTGAGATGCGTGTGCCCATATCGGGACCATTCGGGTAACTCAGCTTGAATCGTGACATATATTCACGGGCTTCCGGTTCGGTATCCACATAATCCACACCCAGGAAAACAACCTTGCCTGACTCTTGGTAAGAATTCCAGGCAGCTTCCACATCTGCGGCTTCGCTGGCACATGGCTGGCACCAGGAGGCCCAAAAATTGACCACCACAACTTTTCCGCTCAAGTCGGAAAGTTTTACTTCCAAACCATTATTGTATTCATAACCGGTGAAAAGAGGCAGGGTAAAATCGGGCACTGATGAGCCGACGGTCAGGATCGGATTCTTGGCTTTTACCAATCCTCCTGCCAAAAGGCCAAGTAAACCTAATAACCCAACCCAGACGATTATCTGCGCCCAAAGCGGGACGCCACGCTTCGGAGCAGGAGCAGTATTCGATTCTTGCGACATTAATCCAGGCTCCTATTTTCGTTTCTTGAGTTCTTCTTCGAGACGTTCTACGTACTTATCGTCCAAGGCAGGGCGCGCTGCTTCGATGGACGGCGGTGCTCCAGTTACAAGACCAGGCACAGGCAGTCCCGAAAGCTCAGTCCCGGGTGCCGTATTTTTTGCTGCCCGCTTCCAGGTCTGGAAAGCCCGCAAGAGCAGGTAGACTCCTGCCAGGAACGCCAGCGGGGGAACGACATAAACCAGCCAGTTAATCCCGCTGGTCGGCGGTTCAGACAGTACTCTGGCGCCATAATAATCCACAAAATACTGTTTGATCTCTGCTTCCGATTTCCCTTCCGCCAGCATCTGGCGGATGAGTTCGCGCCATTGATGACATGCAGTGGTTGGGCAAACATCCAAGGGGGTGTTCTCACACACCGGGCAGTACAGCTGGCGTGCGATGGCATTTACTTCATCATCGGAAGGCGTTGGTTGCTGGGCAGAGACAGCCAGGGTGGGGATGAGGATGGCTGAAATCAACACCAGGGAAAGGATGAGAAGGCAAATATTCTTGGTTTTCATATTGTTCCTGCGCGCTTTTCTTCCTCGCGATCTGGCCAGGCTGCCACCAGGAAACCGAAAATAAACATCACGCTTCCAATCCAGAGCCAATTGACCAACGGATTATGATACACCTTAAAAGGCGCCTCGGCTGACGAGACATTCTCCCAATTGACCAGGACAACGTACAGGTCATCAGCCAGGGTGGAGCGTACCCCTGCGATGGTCATGGGCTGCCCATCGGGATAATAATCGTAGCGTGGGTAGAGTTCACCCAGGAATTTCCCATCTTTGAATACACTCATGACAGCGCGCGTTACAATGCGCCCGTCTGTATAAGGGAACTGCGCCAGCGAGTCAAATCGCAGGGTATACCCGGAAATCTGGATATCTTCCCCAACTGCCAACGTCTTTTGCGTGGTGGTCTGGTAAAGTTCCATCCCCAGGATACCGATGGCCATCACCACCATGCTGAGATGGATCAGGTAGCCTCCATATCGGCGGCGATTGTGACCAGCCAACCGCCAGAAGGCGACCAGGAAATTCTCGTTTTGCTTTTTTTGACGGGAACGCGCTCCACGCCAGAATTCGAATAGCGTTACGAAGATCACTAATGCCACCAATGTGAATCCGACCAACGCGATCCAGTTTCGGACCCCCAGGATTACCAGAACGATCGGGACGATTGCCGCAGGGATGGATGGTTTCCACAGGGCGCGCCCCAGCGTCTTATAAGTCGATTTTCCCCAGGCCGAAAGTGGGGCGATACCCATCAAAGCCATCAGGGCGCCGAACAACGGCGCGTTGGCGCGCAGATAGAACGGAGGCCCGACCGTCACCTTCTGGCCTGTCACCAGTTCAGATATCAGGGGAAAGATTACGCCCCAGAAGCACACGATCAGTACACCCATGAACAATAAATTATTAAGTAAGAATAACGCCTCGCGCGAAAAGAACGAGGTCATCTCCACTTCGGCGCGCAGGTCTTTCCAGCGATAGATCAGCAGGGCCACCGAAATGACAAAGGTGATGCCAATAAAGGCGAAAAACATTGGCCCGATGGCGCTTTCCGCGAACGCATGCACCGACGAAAGCACCCCTGAGCGGGTGAGGAACGTGCCAAAGATGACCAGTGAATAGGTCAAGATGATGAGAAGCATGTTCCATTGTTTGAACATACCTCGTTTTTCCTGGATCATGACCGAATGCAGGAAAGCCGTCCCGGTCAGCCAGGGCATCAGGGCAGCAATTTCCACCGGGTCCCAGGCCCAGTAACCTCCCCAGCCAAGAACGTCATAAGCCCAGCGCATACCGAGCACCAGGCCTAGAGACAGGAACAGCCAGGCAACCAGCGTCCAGCGGCGGGTAAGACGGATCCAACGGTCATCTGAGCGACCGGTGACCAGTGCCGCGATGGCAAAAGCGAACGGGATGACAAAAGCAACAAAACCCAAGTACAACATAGGTGGGTGCAGGATCATACCGGGATGGCGTAGAAGCGGGTTCAGCCCCTGTCCATCCGAAGGAGTGACCGCGAGCGCCCCGGCTGGCGCAAACATACGCGGCACAAAATCACCCAATGCAGTTTGCCACCAACGCGCAAATGGATTCTCGTAGAGGATTGACAAGGCAAGGAAAAAAGCCAGTGTAACCGAGGTGACCACGATCACCCACGGCAGCAATTCGCGGTCGCGTTCCCATTTGCGCAAGGTAATAGCCGAGGCGAAGGCAGACATCAACCACGACCACAAGACAAGCGACCCCGCCTGTCCACCCCATAAGGCGGTGACTTTTAGATAGAACGGCATGTCATTGCTTGTCACCGCATAGACATATTGGAGTTCATAATGTCCTGTGACAAGCAGGTAAACGAGTGTCAGAGTCCCAAGGGTGATGAGCGGGAAGGTTAACAACATGGCTCGCCGGGCGGCTTCCACCCAGCGGTCAGAGTTGCCAAAATATCCCGCGACGGCTGCACCCACGCTGAAAAGCGCCAGCAGGAATGTCAGCACAAACACGCCAAAGCCGAATTGAGCAAGCATGAAAACTCCTGGAAATTACATAAATTACTAATCAGGCTGGAGCAATGATCTCAGAATGCCAACGGGTTAGTTCCCGCCGACTACCTGACTGGGAACGGCTTCCTGGTATTTGGTGGGGCATTTAAGTAGAAGTTCATCGGCATAGAAGATACCATCCTCGCCCAGATGCCCGGTGATAATTGCCTGGGCCTCATCACGGAGCAAGTCGGGTTTCGGACCATTATAAATAATGGTCAGCCGTGCCCGGTTTGGATCCGTGACTGCCGCGTGCAACACGGCTGCCAATCCACCACCCATCTCAATCGCGGCGTTATCGCCGGGAACATGGGCGATAACAAAAGTCAAATTCATGGTCTGCGGGTCGTATTGGATAGAATCGCCAACAACTGCTCCTGAGATGCGCAGACTGCGTCCTACCAGGCTTCCACTTTGGTTTTTTAATTCATTCACAGTCATAAAGTATTCAGCATTGGCTTGTGTGGCTGAAACAATAAGATAAATTATGGCTGCCAGGATGAGCAAGCCGCCAATGATGAATTTAACTCTGCCTCGATTACCAGTTTGTGGGGATTTCTCCATCAATACCTCCAGGATTTCCTCTCATGATATCCAATCTAATTTTACATAAGTTCATTAACACAAGGTGAGAATGCAAAACCTCCGGGCTTGTTATTGCAAATGGATAAGTCCGGTGCGAATGGCAAATTTAACCAGTTCCGTCCTTGAATGCATTTTGAGCTTGTGCATGATCCGTTCTCGATGACGGGCGATCGTTTTCGGGCTGAGTTCGAGTTGCTGCCCGATCTGCTGGTTATTCAGTCCATGCGCCACCAGTTCAAGCACCTGGCGCTCCCGCAAGCTAAGCACATCCAGCCCAATGACATCCGCCTCATCCATTTCGACCGGCAACGATGTCTGAGTTGCAGAAGACTGGCGTGCCAGCCGCTGGTAATCCTCAAGCAACCAGCGTGCCAGGGCCGGTTGGAGAAAAACATTTCCCGCGGATATTGCATGGATGGCCGCGATAAGATCATCCCCGGCAGCTTGCTTGGTAATGTAACCAGACGCGCCGGCAGCCAGCATTTGCATGAAATACTGTTTATCATCGTGGACAGTTAAGGCCAGGATCAGGCATTTTGGACACAGGACGCGCAAGCGTCGGGTGGCTTCCAATCCGTCGACGCCGGGCATGGTGATATCCATCAGGATCACATCTGGATGTGTAGCCATGGCGCCGCTGACTGCTCCTTCCCCATCGCTGGCTTCGGCCACTACTTCGAAATCTTCCTGGGTCTGCAAGAAGTTCTTTAAGCCGACCCGCACAACTTCATGGTCATCCACAAGCATTAATCGAATTTTTTTCATGCTTTAATGATTCCTTTTACCATTGAGATTAAGGGAGGATATCAAAGACAGGCACAACTACTTCAACGACCGTTCCTTTGCCCGGCTTCGATTCGATACTTAATTGACCGCCAACCGATTCGACCCGTTCCCGCATTCCAGCCAGCCCCCAACCGCGCGGCGGGGCGAATGATTGTACAGGATTAAAACCGACGCCAGGGTCGGAAATATTCAGGGTGATCTCCTGATGCTGATACCCTAATATGATCCGGGCCTGTCGGGCTTCTGCGTGCCGGATTACATTATGCAGAGCTTCTTGCGCAACTCGAAACAGTACGGTTTCAATTACGGATTCAAGTCGCCGTGCTTTGCCTTGAATCTCAATGGAAACATCCAGCCCTGCCGAAATACTATCATCCTTAAGATAATCCAGGGCAGAAATCAATCCAAGGTCATCCAATTGCGCTGGGCGGAGATCATGGACCAGGCGGTAGAGACCCTGCGACATCTGTTTGCTAAGTGCCTGCAGTCGGTCTACAAGGGCTTTAACCTCTGGACGGTCGCAAACGACAGTTCGTAATGTTGCCAGGTCGAGGGAAAAGGCCGTCAGGACCTGGGATGTTTCATCATGCAGCTCACGCGCAATACGGGCACGCTCTTCCTCCTGCGCCCGCACAGTGTGCCGCAACAACTCCCGCCTGAGCGCCTCCCGCTTGGTTAACTCATCCTGGACCCGTTCCAGTGCATCCAGGCGCGCCTGTTGTGCGACGAGTAATTGTTGCTGCCTTTCTCTTTCAACCGTCTGGGTGGCTCGCAACAAGCTGAGCGTGATGAACACTGCCAGGAGAGCCCCGATGACTTGAATGGGGAACCCTGTAAAAGTCCGAAAAAGAGTCGAATTCAATTCGCGGGCTGGGAACATGTCAATGGCAGGCACGAAAAGTTGCGTCAGACCGTACAACCCAAATCCGATGGCGGCCCAGGTCAGGTAAACCATCACACGCCTGCGGTTATTTGCCAGCGCACTAAGCGCTTCAGCGCGCAAGGCCAGGGCAGCCAGGAACGCCGCGGGTACGGCCAACAGGTAACGGGCCAGTACATCAAATACATTTACCAGGAGGGTCGTGCCAGTCCGGTAGGTAAACACTGCGCTTGCCAGGATTCCGAGACCGTAAACTGCCAGCACACCCCAACCCAGGTAGGTGACCGTCCCTGGTTTTAAGGGATGAACACGCAGAGTCAGAACACCATAAATAAGAAGGGAAGAAAACGAAGCGATTAAAAGACCCAACCGCAACCAAAGAAGCCAGGCTGGTAATTGGTACCCTTGGGATACAGGCAGTAAAATATATGAATCAAGCCATTCGTAAGCGCCATGGATCATGCCAAAAGCAGCTAACGGGCGAAGGATGCTCCTCTCTGCCAGGGCGGGGGAACGTCCGGATTCCAATGCCAGCGTAAGGCCCATGCCAAAAAAGGCGAGGCCATACGCAAAATAAAAAACCAGCAAACTTAGATCGTAAGATTGACCAACCATTTGTTCTTACTCATTGGGTATTTTACACCAACATCGGATATTTATTTAAACGCATTATCACGGATAGATAGTGACAAAAATCACGTAGGTTTGCCTCATTTTCACCTGTAATTAATCGTTGTTGGGGTCATAAACCCAACTATTGGCATTATATACCCAAATCTGGCTGGGCTATCCATAGGCTGAATATTCAATAACTTGGGTCAGGTGAAACAAAAAAACACCTCGAACTTGCTGGTGTTTGGATTCACCAAATTGAGATAAATCGCCGTTATTCATTTTTCACTTATTGGGATGCTTCCATCGCACCCATCTTCCAGTCCAGGTGCGGGATGTGCTGTGGGGCCTCTCTTGCAACAAATGGGCCTTCATTTGCCAGCCATGTAGATGCCCTGCGGGGTGCCAATGATGGTACCGTGATCTTCCTGGGGGACGCAGACGGCAACGAGTTGATGCAAATCCAATCCGCTGGATATCATTCAGCCCAGTTAAGCCCGAAAGAATTGACTGCAGTGAAGAATTGGATAGCGTTCTGGAGCCCTTTAATAATAGATTAAAATCTCTTGAGAAATCAATTAAAGAAGAGTAAAATGATAAGGTCTGGTTAATCCAGACCTTGCCATTTTTGGCGGAGGATACAATGAAGAAATTTGGTAATTGGCTGAAACGTATTTTTTTCCCACCTGCAACTGCACCTCTTTCCCTCCGCATACTTCCTTATGCAATACTGGCCATCCTGGCGATTGCTGTGTTAATCGGTGGGGTTTATGGTTGGGATTACACCAATTCCCCAGGTTTCTGCGGTTACACCTGCCATACCATGCCGCCTCAAAATGCAACCTACCTGAACTCCCCACATTCGAATGTCTATTGCACCGAGTGTCATATCGGGCGTGGTTTTCTGGGTACCGAACTAAGCCGGAAAACCGAGGATGTTTACGAAATCTATTCATATGTCTTCCATACGTACACCTTTCCCATTCAGGCAGCCCGCACACGGCCGGCGCTGCAAACCTGTGAGAAATGCCATCAACCTGAAGCTTTTTCAGCAGATAGCCTGCTGGTCATCAATCATTTCACCCCCGATATGAATAACACGCCTTTCAATATTTACCTGGTCATGAAGACCGGAGGTGGTTCCAAGCAGCAAGGACTTGGCTTGGGCATTCACTGGCATATCATGTCCAAGGTGGAGTATTACACCACCGATCCGTTGAGCCAGAACATCCCTTACATTCGGGTATATAACGATGATGGCACGATAACCGAATATGTGGATGCCACGGCAAATTTTGATCCTTCTACCATTAAAGAAAGCGACCTCAAGGTGATGGACTGCATTACCTGCCATAACCGGGTGACGCATGATTTCAAGCCCCCGGCTGATTCAGTGGATAATGCCATGGCACATGGTCTGATTTCCCCGACCATCCCCGAAATTCGCAAGAAGAGTGTGGAAGTTCTGAGTGTGGCCTATACCTCCCAGCCGGAGGCGATGTCTGGAATTGCCGGTTTGGGAAACTATTACAAACAATATTATTCCGATTTCTATACCAGTAATTCAGGATTGATTTCTGCCGCGATTTCTGCTGTTCAGGATATTTACAACCAGACCGTGTTCATCGATCAAAAAGTGGATTGGACCACCCACCCCAACAACCTCGGTCATATCAATTCGGCAGGCTGTTTCCGCTGCCATGATGGGAAACACCTGGACGCCCAGGACAATGCCGTTCGTTTGGAATGCAATCTCTGCCATTCCATCCCGGTGGTTTCCACTTCCCAGGACTTTGTAACCAATCTTGAGATCAGTAGTGGACCGGAGCCCAGCTTGCACCTGAATCCCAACTGGATCAGCCTGCACAATAGTGCTATTGATGCCACGTGTTCTAATTGTCATACTACTGGTGATCCCGGAGGCACTTCCAATACTTCATTCTGTTCGAATAGTGCCTGTCATGGAACGGATTACACATACGCCGGTTTCGACGCACCCGCCCTACGGAAAATCATCCTGCCTCAATTACCCACCCCGACTCCCGCGGCGACACCAGCCCCGGTCATCGGTGCTCCCACTTATGTCGCGAATATTAAACCCATCTTTGATGCAGAATGTATTGTGTGTCATAACACAACATCTTTACTGGGTGGTCTTGATCTGAGTAACTATACCGGCGTTATGAAAGGCGGAAAGGATGGTGCTATTGTCAATCCGGGTGATTCGGCGACCAGTTTGATCATAAAAATCCAAAGCGCAGCTCATTTCCATAATGCAACACCCGAAGAGTTGGTTCTGATCAAGCAATGGATCGATGCTGGTGCATTGGAAAAATAAGCAGATGATTTTATACCTCAAGAAGGTTGCCTCAGGCGACCTTCTTGTCTTTTAAGGGAATAAAGCTTCCCGGGTTTTGGACCAAGAATATCTACAAATTCAAATAGGTGATTCAACAAAACGAACCTGACAGTTAAATAGTGACATTTGTCACTATTTAATATGACAATTATTCTGCTTGGGGCTAATAGCCCAATGATATACTTCTAATGTAGTATTAATCTTTTGTAGATTGTGCTTAATGACACAATAACAGGAGGCGCTCACCCCAAAATAAGCGAACGGTTTTACCTTCCACTATGCCCAAAAATAATTAGGAGAATGAAGAATGTCAATTAAAAAAGGTTTGTTTATTACTGCTGTCCTGATCGCTGCTGCTTTCATCCTGACAGCCTGTGCCGGTCCTGCTGGCGCTGTCGGTCCTGCTGGCCCTGCTGGTCCCGTTGGCCCCACCGGACCTGTCGGAGCCGCTGGTACCAATCCGTCTGCAGCCGACCTGACCTGCACCCAATGCCATAACGATACAACCTTGATAACTGGACCGGAGACTTCCTATTCGACCTCCGTTCATGCGACCGGTATCGCCTTTGGAATTGCAGCTAGCAGATCAACCTGTACTGGCTGTCATACCGGTGTCGGCTTTAGTGAACGAATCGCGGCTGGGCAAACAAACCCAGACCTGTGGACGACCACATATGCCAATCCGACCCGCATTGATTGCCGTGCCTGCCACCAGGTCCATACCACTTACACCAAGGATGACTTTGCCCTGGAAACCACTGCAGCGGTCCCTCTCTATGCCTTTACTGGGGTAACTTTTGACGGTGGCATGGGTAACCTGTGCGCCAACTGCCACCAGCCCCGTACAGTCATAACTGCCCCCGCAGCCGATGGCACGATCAACGTTAGCAGCACGCACTGGGGCCCCCACCATGGTCCACAGGCATCAATGATGCTCGGTGTTGGAGGCGCTGGTACTGTAACAGGCACTCCCAGTCCGCATTATGCAAACGTTCCTGATACCTGTGTTGGATGCCACATGGGTGGCGATTCCGTTAACCATACATTGGTTCCGAGCGTCACGACTACCTGCGTCACCTGCCATCCCGGAGCCACGGACTACAACATGAATGGCGCACAGACTGCACTGGAAGCCAAGATCGCGACCCTAAAAGCTGATTTGACGACCGCTGGCTTGCTGGATAAGGATGGTAATATTGTTGTCGGGAATTACCCCGAAGCGAAAGCCAATGCCCTGTGGAACTATATCCTCGTAGCCATCGAAGACAAGAGCAATGGCGTTCATAACATGCCCTACGCTGAAGCATTGATTGACGACAGCCTGGCAGCGTTCAAGTAATTCATTTATTCAAACAAATCGGTAACCGACATGGCCTGTCCTGAAGTGAAGGATGGGCCATGTTTGTATTATCGAACAGCCCCTTGCAGGATGTACTTCTCCCCCGCTTGAAACGATCAACAATGTAACCGCGCCCGCGAAGATTGCTTGACCGGTCACTGGCACCGGGTTCGCAACCTGGCCTAGTCTTCTTTCCGCAAACGCGTCCCACATGTGCGGCAGAACACATCACCCGGCTGGGCGCGCTTGCCGCATTGATAGCAGTACACCTCACCGGTCTCGGCAACTTGTTGTGTTTGTACGTGGCGTTTGCGCGCTGCCGGTGAACGACGTGTGCCCCGCTTCCACATGTATGATCCTGCCACAACTCCAACTATGATCAACGCCGCCCCAATCCCCGCCAATATCCACGGCAAAACACTGCTCATCGTCACCCGCCCGGGCGTGCTCGTCGTGAGTGGCTGCACCGATTGGACCGGGAGTCCTGTGGTACTTAATGTATCGGTCTCTTTCTGGTAATTGGCGGTCAAAGTGAAAGCTTGTCCCGCTGCCAAAGGCTGAGGCGCGGATTGATAATAAATGAAACCATCCTGACCGAGACTGCTTTTTGGGAGCGCAGGATCTGTGACCATATCCGTTGCCCCGACTGGCTGCTGAACAGCGACTTCGAAAGCATCTACAGCGTAATCCCCGGCCCATTCATAAACAATGTTGCGGGTTGTCCCGTTCTTAACCAGGGCATCATAATATTCCACCTGCACATCCCGCGAATTGGCTGTGATTTTCAGGGTTGCCCATGTCCCTTCGACACTGCGATCATAAGGAGCATTGATTAATCCGCTTGTCGTGTCAGCTACAGCTACAGCAAAAACTTCGGCCTGGGCAGGTACCCGTAGGTTCAGGGTTGCCGGAAGGGGTGCATCCACGGACAGGGAAATATGATAAATTATCAGCACGGCTGGCTGGTCATATTCTGGCCAGATTTCCACGCTTACTGAACTCAGGTTCGTCCCACTCTGTGCCTGGGCAGGGAAGGAAATCCAAAGGGCAACCAGAACAACCAGGATGAGAAGACACTTCCTCATCAAACACCTCCAATAAAATAAAAATTGTCTATATCTTAATCTTACCACCAACAGAAAGCGCATTTACCAGGTGCCAGACTGTCCGGTTGACCGGTACCTGGATATGTCTTTCCTCTGCCAGCCCTGCAACCGCGCCATTAATTGCATCAATTTCAGTCGGTGCCTCGCGCAGAACATCCTGAAGCATCGAAGATTGGTTCTCTGCCGTCCGCTGGGCCACATCTTCGGCGGCACGCCCTGCATCCAGAAATGGCAGCCTCACGCCCAGGCTTTCTGCCACCTCAGCGGTTTCGCGTGCCAGTTCTCCCATCAGTGTCCGGGCGGATGGGTGTTCGAGTATTCCGCCATTTTTTACCCGTAGCAGGGCGGTTAACGGATTAATGGCCGAACTGACCACAAGTTTGCCCCATACCAGGGATTGAACATCTTCCAAAACGTTAATTTCAAAACCTGCCCGTTGGAGCATCTCCGCCAGCGGGGTCAGGCGCGGATGGGACTCAAGCGATACCGGCCCCTGCCCGCCCAAGAGGACCAGGCCGGGTGCCAGCAGGGTCGCGCCCAGGGTGGTCACACCCCGGGCAACGCGCCGCACCCCCAGGCTATCGGCAAGGATTGCATCATTTCCAAGCCCGTTTTGGAGTGTCAAGGCTACCCCATCTTCAGGGAGGCATTCTGCCAGCTGGCGGGCGGCATGCCGCGTCTGCCAGGCCTTGACCAGTACCAATGCAAAAGGTGCGTATTTACATTCCGCTGGAATGCTTGTTGCGTGAACCTGAAATGTCCGGCCATCCCCATCTATTTTAGCCCCCTGGTTGCCCAGGGCAGCCAATCCATCCACCCAGGTACCGAGCATTGTTACAGATATGCCAGCCGATGCGAGCCGTGCTGCGAAGAGAGTGGCCAGCGCGCCGGAACCCACGATCAAGATCGAGTCGCTTTTCATGTTCTGATTTTCCGGCTAACCCTCTAGCTTGTCAATTAATTCTTCCCATTCTTCGTCGGGCATCTCGACGGTATGTTCCTGAGCCGGAAAATTCCGGTTTTGAACATCAGCGATATATGAAGTAAAAGCTGTCTGCATTGCAGTGTGCAAGTCGGCATATTGGCGGACGAATTTAGGCGTGAAGCGGTCAAAAAGACCCAGGATATCATGTGATACCAATACCTGGCCGTCACAGCCTGCGCCTGCCCCGATCCCGATGGTGGGGATGGCAAGCCGCTTTGAGATCACCTCCGCCAGGCGCGCCGGCACGGATTCGAGCACCAGGCTGAAACAGCCAGCTTCTTCGAGCAGGAGCGCATCTTCGAGCAGCCTCCCTGCGGCAATTGCGGTGCGCCCCTGCGGGCGGAACCCCCCCAGCAGGTTGACCGATTGGGGTGTCAGGCCAAGGTGCCCCATAACAGGTATTCCAGCCCCAAGGATGGCGCGGATGGCATCCAGGCGTTCCCGCCCACCCTCTAATTTGACAGCCTCCATACCACCTTGCTGGAGGAATCGCCCGGCATTTTGGACTGCATCTTCCTTTGATACCTGGTAGGACATGAAAGGCATGTCCCCGATCAACAATGCCGTCCTGGCGCCGCGGGCCACAGCCCGGCAATGATGCAGCATCTCCTCCATCGTAACGGGAAGTGTGTTTTCGTAGCCCAGAACCACCATGCCAAGCGAATCACCCACCAGAATGGCATCTATCCCGGCTTGATCAAGAGCCAGTGCGGTCGGATAGTCATAACCGGTCAAGACTGCGATCGGTTCACCACGTTCCTTCTTTTGTCGGAAAGTCAGCGTGGAAATTTTCTTCCGGGTGTTCAGTGGGTTGAAATTTGGGGGAAGTGTGGACATGGTACCCTCCTTTCAGGTAGGGGCCGGGGTGGTAGGATTTGTTTGGATTGGAATTGCATTTGCCATCGCGTTCCACTGCTGCTGTCTGGATAAGCGTGAGCTAAGGACTGGCTTATATTTCAGCCTTTCAAACAGCTCTGTGTAAATGATACACGTAGCACAACTATTATTCCACAAAAATAGTACTTCGGCAATCTTCCATCAAGTTTCATTATGTTCTATAATATCGATGGTATCTTTTCAATCGACGTGAGAGGGAGAGTTACTTTCTACTCCCCGGTCGATCGAGATGATGGATAATTGCACATAAACCGTTAATCACAGGAGGCTTCCATGCGACGGGCTGTTAGTTTCTTCATCGGTTCATTAATCGGCGGGATCATTGGTGCGGTGCTGGCTCTACTCTTTGCTCCTTTACCGGGCACAGAACTGCGCGTTCAGATCAATGATCGCACCCAGGGATTGGCTGCGGATATTCGGCATGCGGCAATTTCAAAACGGATTGAACTGCAGGAGCGGTTGGAAACCTTGCGTTCTCCACGGGTATAAGCCCCTGGGGAGCCTCAAC
>CAIKOL010000257.1 GCA_903829085.1 uncultured Anaerolineales bacterium
ATACCACACGGCATCCCCAGAAGCGCCGACCCCATGCCGGATGACGATCAGGTCAAGCGCAACCCCAACCGTTGCGAGGATCAGCAGACAAGCCCTAGTATATTTATTTACGAATTCCTTCATCTTTTTCGTTATTCCTGTATTGAAGAGCGTTTGCACCCACAAACCAAGAAACTTTCCAAAAATCCAGTAGAGTTCGCATTTTGAATGTGTGCGGCGGAGCCGCACACATTCAAAATGCGGTTTTTCAATATTTATTTTTGATGGAAACTAATTATATCAAAGGCACCTTTGGGTTTGGATGTTTTTTACAGTTCAGTCACTGGTACAATTATCGAAGATAATTTTAAATTTCAAAAGGTGACCATGCGTACCATCCTTTTTTCCGCCCCATATATGCTCTCCCCTCTTGACCGTTTCCGCCCGCTGCTCGAGCGGCACGGCTTGGAGTTGATCACACCGGTTGTCCGCGAACGGCTTGATGAAGACGAGATCCTGAAGTATGCCGGCCAGTTCGACGGTGCCATTTGCGGCGATGACCGCTATACGGCGCGGGTGCTCGAAGCCTGCCTGCCGCGCTTGAAAGTCATCTCCAAGTGGGGCACCGGCATCGATTCGATCGACAGCGCCGCCGCCGCCCGCCTCGGTATCCAGGTCTGCCGCACGCCGAACGCCTTCACCCTGCCGGTAACGGACACCGTATTTGGGTACCTGCTGGCCTTTGCCCGCCGCCAACCCTGGATGGACCGGGCCATGAAGTCCGGTCAGTGGCAGAAACTGCCCGGCAGGGCCCTGCATGAATGCACCCTCGGCATCATCGGCGTAGGCACCATCGGCAAGGTCATCGCCCGCCGGGCACGGGCTTTTGGAATGACGGTGCTCGGCAATGATATTGTCGACATTGACCACGTCTTCATTGCCGAAACGGGCATCCGCATGACCGACCTGGATACCCTGCTGAAGACCTCCGATTTTGTATCGGTCAACTGTGACTTGAACCCCACCAGCCTGCGCCTGGTCAACTCCCGTACCCTCAGCCTGATGCGCCCGGACGCGGTTCTGATCAACACGGCTCGCGGCCCCATCGTGGATGAGCCGGCCCTGGTGGCGGCCCTCCTGGCAGGTACAATTGCAGGTGCGGCCCTGGATGTTTTCGAGGCTGAGCCGCTGCCCGTGGACAGCCCGTTGTTGAAGATGGATAATGTCATGCTGGCGCCTCACAACGCCAATTCCAGCCCCGCCGCCTGGGAGCGGGTGCACTGGAATACCATCCGCAACCTGCTGACTGGCCTGGGGATCGCATTTAAGGAAGAATATTAGGACATGGATTAGACGGACAGCAAAGGGATCAAACAACTATGACAAGAACAGTTCTCATTACCGGCGCGGCGGGCGGGATCGGGCGCGCCACGCTGCATCTCTTCGTTGAAAAAGGCTGGCGCGTCATCGGCGTGGACCGCTCCCCCTTTGGCGATGATTTCCCGGTCAGCGGCCTTTTCATCCAGACCGAGGTTTCCCACCCCGAGTTGATGGAGATGATTTTCCGGCAGGTGCAGGCTTTCTCACCCACCCTGGATGCACTGGTCAATAACGCCGCCGTACAGGTTGCCAAACCGCTGCTCGAAACGACCGTGGAGGAGTGGGACATGGTCATTGCCAACAACCTGCGCCCGGCCTTCCTGCTTTCCAAGCTGGCTTATCCGCTGTTCAAGGCCGCGGGCGGCGGTGCGATCGTCAATGTCTCCTCCGTCCATGCGGTGCAGACTTCCACCAATATTGCTGCCTATGCCGCCAGCAAAGGTGGCCTGTTGGCGCTCACCCGTGCCATTGCCATCGAGTTTGCGAAAGACAATATCCGTGTCAATGCCATCCTGCCTGGGGCTGTGGATACTCCCATGTTGCGCGCCGGGTTGAACCGGGGGCACGTTTCAGGCAGCGATATAACCACCCGCCTCGACAACCTGGCCCGCAAGACCGTCAACGGGCGCGTCGGCCAGCCGGAAGAGATCGCCCAGGCCATCTACTTCCTGGCGGATAATACCCAATCCTCTTTCATGACCGGCCAGGCCATGATCGTGGATGGCGGCGCGACCGCCAGGCTGAGCACGGAATGAGACAGACTCTCAAGCGTCTTATTCCGGCTTTTCTCTGGCAGCCCGGATCGAAGCTCTACTGGTTCTGGTATAACCGCGGCCGGCACGTCCTGGCGAGGTTCCTCAATCCGCGCTGGGCTCGCAGCCAAAGTGCTTTGCTGGATCTCCACGATCGTCACAAGGGCCAGCGCTGTTTTATCATTGGGAATGGCCCCTCCCTGCGCCAGACCG
>CAIKOL010000258.1 GCA_903829085.1 uncultured Anaerolineales bacterium
CCATCATCCTGCTGGCGATCGTCAATTTAATCCGCCGCGGACGGTAACCTGGTCATTATCATGCTAATCATTAAATCCATAAGTTGGGAAGAGTAACACCGCCTCTGGCAATTCCAGAGAAGAACCCTTCCACTTTTGCCAGGATCTTAATGAGAAAAGGAAATAAATATGGCAATCGACACAGAATCAAAAGTTCAGACCACACAAAAAGAATCGGATCAGGAAAGGCGTATTTTTACCTTCAAAGCCACCCAATTGATTTGGCTGTTTCTGGGAATCCTCGAGGCTTTGTTTGCTCTGCGTTTCGCCTTGAAACTGATCGGAGCCAACCAGGCCAGCCCGATCGCCGTTTTCATTTACGGTTTAACCAGCCTCTTCCTGTTCCCCTTTGCAGGCTTGACTGCAACACCCTCTGCAGGCGGGTTCGTGCTGGAATTATCAACCCTGATCGCCATGGTGGTATATGGCTTGATCGGATGGGGTCTCGAGAGAATAATCTGGCTGATCTTCTATCGCCCGAAGGGAGCTGTTACTCAGACAACAACAACCGATCAGCATACGCATAATTCATAAGGATTCAGCATGGATATTTCGATTGAAAAAACAAAATCAGTTGAACCCCAGCCATATCCCTTTGTAATCGCATTGCAGGCTGTCAGGGGTGTCTTCGATCGATTGATCAGGCTCTTTATCCTCTCGAAAGATGAACAATCCCAGGCTGGTATTGATCTAAGTGGCGAGGGACGTGACGGATAGTTGTCACCGAATCTTCGGTTCCATACTTCATACAAGTCAACATAAATGTTTACCATATTCAAGTATCAAGGAGAAAACAAAATGGCAGCAAAAAAGCACATTGTTTACAAGAATAGTCCCAAGAATGTTTTAATCGGCCTGCTGATCGGCAGTCTGGCCGGCGCGATAACAATGCTGTTATTGGCGCCTCAATCCGGGGAAGAGACGCGCACCCAAATTGAGGAGAAAGGCATCGAATTGCGCGATCAAACAACCAAGAGTATTAAGAAGGCGGTTGCGCAGGTTCGCTCCAAGGCTGACCAGATTACTGCAGAAGTTCAAGAAAAGGCCGGGGAACTGAAGCAAATAAGCCAGGATAAACTAGTTGAACAACTGGACCGTGTATCTGCAGTACTGGATGTTGGAAAAACAGCGGTAGTCGCGGCCTGAAATCAGATACTGTATGTCTCTCATGGCGAGTGACTTGGTTCGCTGCACCCAGGCCTTGCCACTTATTCACCTTTGAAAGGAGTATCACCATGAAAATCACCAAGAATTTAGGCTTTCTGTTGTTGGCTATTTGGCTCATCCTATACGGGCTGATCTCACTGCTCAGTTTGAGTTTTGCAGGCTTGGGCATCATTATGGCAATCCTTGCCATCGCAGCTGGTGTCTTCATCCTGCTGGGCCGTTAGGTCAATTACCATCCTGTCGTTTGGACAGGTGGTTTCAAACTATTATTCTAAAGGAGAAACCTGATGTTGTGGACCATTATCGTAGTTCTGTTCATCCTGTGGCTGCTCGGCTTCTTGGGAGGAAATATAAGCCCAAGATTCCCCCAGACTGGGAATTGGATTCACATTTTGATCGTTGTTGTCGTGATCCTCGTCATATTGCGCCTGCTTGGTATAGCGTAAACCATCCAGTTTCTGCGCTTCTCCCTCCATTCTATTATTTTCACTGCTGATGTTTCTGGCTGCATGTGGGCTCCAGCCAGGGACACCCTCAACCTGCTGCTGCCAATGGTTTGCTGACCAGTCACGCCAGCGAGCAGAACAAAGACAAGGGTTGATTGGTTTCATTGTGATGTGGGTTTTGCCAGTTTTCTTAGTTATATTTGCAGTTCGATAACTATGGGGCTTCTGGTTCTGGATCAAATTAGGGCAGAATTGCCAACCTCATGCCAAACAATGGGTCAAGAAAAATACAGACCCCAGTAGATCCAGATAAATTACAAGATAGGTTCCATCCACCCGGGAATGATATTGTCGATGGTTGCCTCCTCCTCTCGAAGCATGACGATCAGATGCGAGGTTGGCTGGAGGAAATCAAGGGTAAATAATGAAAAGTAAACAGGATAAAGATGATAACTCAGATGACTGACTTACAACATTTTCATAAAACAGCCCACCAAGTCAAAGCTCGCGTTCCAATTATCTTGTCCCAATGGGGTTTGCCATCGAAGTTTAATCGCTGGCGCTTGACGCAAGATCCAGATTCAGGAATGGTTGTTTTGTTTGCCATGTTAAACACCCGCTATATTTCCACGCATACAACTACCCCATTCAGTAACTACTTTGATCCTCGTCTATTGCATGATCTGGCCGACGATTTAAATATGCAAGTTGTATCCTGTAACAGTGGTGGTCTGCGGTATGCCTTTATCCTGGATTGCGGCTCGCTTAATGTTATCCCAACGCATATAGATTTCCCCTTCCTGGATGGAGATAGGCTTTTTGTTCGTGTCGCATACAGTGAAAAATTGCTTTCGGTAGAAAAGCAATCGGAATTAGCTCATATACTGCTCAATACGACCAATGATTCTGAAAACCAAGCGCAGGTTCACCAGGGCGCATATGCATTCTTGAAGGTCTATCCACATTTTTTTTTGGAGGCCGATGACAATTTAGAACCATCTGCTCAAGTGTTGCCCACCATCAAGGTTATTAATACGGATATATTTACTGAAAAGGTTGCGCTACAGAAGGTTAATCCATGGGGTCGCAACTACATCAGTTCGTTGTAGCGTTTTTTATATCTAAAAGTGACAGCCATCATGCCCCAAGAACCTAGACTATTAACCAACACTGATAACAGCTATTCTTCCAAATTGGATGTAGTTGAAGACGCGGCTTTTCAGCCCCCTTTGCAATTGGATAACTGGACTTTCCGGCGAGTTGTGTGGGTAACTCTTGTCTTCGTGTTTGTCGCTCTTGGTTTCTGGCTACTATACCAGTTTTACCAGGTAGTTTTTATGCTTTTTATCGCCATCGTGATTGGCACGGTGATCAGGCCATTGGTAACCTGGCTGCATCACCGCGGACTTTCTCGCATTGCGGGGATACTTCTTGTCTATCTCTTATTGCTCGCCTTGCTCATCTGCTTCTTCCTTTTGTTATTCCCATTAATTATCAACCAAGGGACGATCATCGCTGCCGAAGTGCCAGTTTATTACCAGAGCTTGCGAGAGTGGCTGGGGAATTCTTCCAATCGATTGATCTTGGGCTTGGGTGGATTCCTCCCCGTTTCCCTGCCAATCCTGGCCTCGGTACAACAAACTGGATCTCAGGTGCTTGCTTCAGCCGGGCAGGCGCTGGGATATGTGACAATCGCGGTTGAAACCTTATTTACCGTCATCATTACTTTGTTACTATCATTTTACTGGACACTTGATGGGCCGCGAACCATCCAATCATTTTTGATGCTGGTACCTAAAGATCATCGCGAAAATATTAGTGAACTTGTTTCTGCCATGGAAACCAAGGTGGGCTCCTATATTGCCGGGGAAGGTGTTCTTTGCCTGGTAATAGGGATCATGGCGCTAATTTCATATTTACTTATTGGTTTGCCAAATGCCCTGGTGCTGGCATTCGTAGCAGGGGTACTGGAAGCAGTACCGATGGTCGGACCATTACTCGGTGCCGTTGTTGCAGGGTTGGTTGCACTTTCCATTGCACCTGTCAAGTTAATTTGGGTTGTTATTGCAACCGTTATTATTCAGCAGTTGGAAAATATCCTGCTGGTGCCGCGCATCATGCGGAAGGCTGTAGGGGTTAATCCATTCGTCACCCTGCTGGCATTTTTTGCTTTCAGTTCTTTGTTCGGCATTACCGGCGCGCTCATGGCGGTTCCCATGGCAGCCATCATTCAGCTTCTACTGGATCGTTTCGTCTTTCACGTATCATCTCTAGAGTCCGAGCCCTCAACCGGGCGAGATTATGCCAGCCGCCTGCGATATGAAGCGCAAGACTTGGCCTCAGACCTTCGCAAGCAGGCACGCCTTAAAAAAGGCGGTTCTGACCTAAGGGTCAAACAGATTGACAAAGTGATGGATGAGATCGAGGCCATAACAATCGACTTGGATGCTCTTCTGGCTCAAGTCCATCCGGGCACACCATGACGAAACGAATTTTAAGAATTGGGGCAGCTGTCCTAACCACGGTGCTGGCGCTGTTGGTATTGTGGCAGTTACGAACCGCCGTCGTTTACGTTCTGATCTCGTTGGCTATCGCGGCATCACTGCGGCCTGTGATTCAACGCTTGGTTGGGAAGCGCTTCTTGGTGCGCATGGCATGGATTCTATTGTACCTTGTGGCTCTGGGGAGTTTCCTCTTTATCCTCTTCCTGGCTGGTCAAACTGCGGTTAATGAGATCCAACAATTAGCCACTTCGGTGTCAGCACAGGATGCTTGGAATTTGCCGGTATGGTTGCAAGGCAGTTCTTTCCAACAAGCGCTGGTTGGCTGGTTGCCACCGCCCAGCAAGCTCTTCGAAGCGGTTACCGGCAGCCAGGGGCAGTTCATTCTTCCTGCATTTCTTGGTTTTTCGCAGGGAATTGGCAACCTCGTAAGCGCTGGATTTGTCATATTATTCTTTACAATTTACTGGAGCATCAATCAAATTCATTTTGAACGTCTTTGGCTCTCTTTGCTCCCCTCCGGCCAGCGTAAAAAAGCGCGCGGCATTTGGCGGACCGTCGAGCCCGACCTCGGCGCCTACATTCGCAGCGAGGTAATCCAAAGCGTCCTGGCAGGGTTTCTATTGGGACTGGGGTATTGGGTGCTTGGATCCCCTTATCCATCCCTACTGGCGCTGATTGGCGCGCTGGCATGGTTAATACCCGTTGTGGGGGCACCCCTGGCAGTGATTCTTCCCTTGATATTGGGACTGCTAACCAGTGTTCAGTCCAGTGTGTTTATGGTTCTTTACACACTTGTCATCCTGATTACCCTGCAATTATGGGTTGAGCCGCGCCTCTTCAGGCGCAAGTGGGACAATCCTATCCTCACCCTGGTAATTCTCCTGGCACTGGCAAAGTCATTTGGTCTTCTTGGAGCCCTGATTGCTCCACCTTTATCAGCAGTTTGCCAGATCCTATGGAGTCGTCTGGTCAGCCATCGTGCTGTTTTGGGGGCTGCGGCGCAGGTTTCAGACCTTAAGGAACGGCAGGCTCGCGCCTGGGAAAACATAAAAGCAATGGATGAACCTCCGATGGCGATGGTCACAAGCAGCATGGAACGGCTTACCCACCTGATTGAGAAAGCGGAGCCGATTCTGCAAACAGTCTTCCCACCTGCCACATCTGAATCCTTTCAATCATCCCAGCCTGTCAATGCCGAAGGTGCGCCTCTAATAACTACGAAACCCTGAGGTATAGACAAT
The DNA here is from genome assembly GCA_903829085.1 of uncultured Anaerolineales bacterium. GTDB lineage: Bacteria > Chloroflexota > Anaerolineae > Anaerolineales > Villigracilaceae > UBA877. The sequence goes on from CAIKOL010000258.1 coordinate 5,398, forward strand.
GGCTATTTCTAGGATCACCAAAACAATCGCTGGGTTTTGGCAGCAGGGTATCCTGCAAGCACACCAACTTGACAAAAAAACACATGGCTGGTTGGGCATAATGGTACACGCAGCCAGCAAATCGCTAATGCCTGATGCAGCAATCATAGCAGCTGCGATTGCTTACTTGGCGATATTCTCCTTGTTCCCCATCATCCTTCTTAGCATCGCCATCGCCAGCTTTACTCTTGGCCCGCTTGCGAACCAGCAAATCATCATACAAAAGTTGGAATTCATTGCACCTGCCCTAGGCCAAATATTAGGTAAGAACATTGACGAAATTATCCGGTCGCGCGGGCCGGTTACTATCGTTGCCTTGGTGAGCTTTGTCTGGTCAGCTTCTACGATTTTTTATACACTTACCGGCACCCTCAATGGAATATGGGGTATTACGCGAAACCGCCCCTTTTGGAGGCGGCGCGGCTTGTCGATACTATTTATCCTGATTTTTGTTGGCCCAATTCTCTTTCTGACATCGATCGCGAGCAGCGTGCTTTCCAATCTTCTAACTTCCTTGCCAGACAAATACTCCCTACTCGCGGGTAATGGTGGAGAGCTACTCGCGATCTTGCTCGATATTGCTTTTTTCATGATCCTTTACCTGATGCTTCCTCATGCGACTTCCACTTGGCGTGAGGTTCTTCCCGGTGCGATGGGAGCAGGCTTCCTTTGGGAACTGGCTAAGAAAGCCTTTTTATCCTTCGTCTCTATATATATCTCCATGTCTAACCTGGTCTACGGTTCGTTTGCTGCCATAATCGCATTCCTGACCTGGGTATACTTGAGCAGCCTTATCTTCCTCTTCGGTGCTTACTTGAACGTCTACTATTTTCAGCTAAAGCAACAACATTTACAACGTTCAGCATGAAGTACAGAACCAATATCCCTGTCCGGATGTAAAAGCCTCCCCCAACTGGCGGAGATAAACATTCCCCGGTAGACGGATGTGGCCGATGACTTTTTATTGTATGATGAATTTATGCCTAACCTAGGCAATCATGAACATGCGCTAGATACGGATTCTTCGCATGCCCACAAATGAATTACCATACAAAAGAATTGGAGAACAAAAATGGGAATAGTATCCTGGATTGTCGTTGGTTTACTCGCCGGTTGGTTGGCCGGGCTGGTCGTCAAAGGTGGCGGTTACGGGTGTATTGGCGACATCATTGTCGGCGTGATTGGGGCCTTGTTGGGAGGCTGGATAGCTTCCTATTTCTTCCATATGGGCGATCCGATCTCAGGTATCAACCTGCCATCCATCCTGATCGCGTTTGCTGGAGCTGTGATATTTGTTGTCATTTTACGCCTGGTGGGTGGCAGAAGGGTTTGACGCAACGCCAGGAGTAGGTAGCTTGCAACAGCCTTCCTGGTAGAAAAGCGGGAAGGCTGTTAAAGAGTTATTCCCTATTACCATAATTTAGATGTTTTACGAAGGAATACGATGGAACTGCATGTCGTTTGATGACCCTAGGAAAAAACAACAAGCAGGAAAACCAGGTGTGAATCCCGTCTTTGCACTTCTCACCTGGTCCCTCGCATCCAGCTACTTTCCGGCATAATTGTTGTAAAATTGGAATTGGCGAAGTTGGTCTGATAATAAATTGAGGTGGATACCATATGACTGAAAACCATAATAATCATCGTGCCATCTTACAGAGCATCGCACATAGGGTAATGCTCGAGCGAGGCTTATTGCCTGATTTTTCCAGCCAGGTGCTTGCCGAGCTTGCACAGCTTCAGCATCCGGAAGCAGCAGCTGGGAC
>CAIKOL010000259.1 GCA_903829085.1 uncultured Anaerolineales bacterium
CTGACCATGTAGTCAAGGATAGGAATATTGTGTTGATGGCAAGTCACCATAACGCTGGTCAAGATCGAATGAGCATCTGCTCCACCTTTGGCGCGATTGCAGCCATTGGTTTTGCGGATGATCACACCCGGTCGCAACTGGCGCTCCGCCAGGTTATTAGTGGCATCCAGGCCATCCACATACAGGAAGCGGAGCAGATGGGGTCGATGCTTGCGCAAACGTCGGGCAAAACGGAGATTGTCCCGGTCTTTCAGATTGCGTTGCTTGGAGATCAAGATGTCCAACTGCGTTTCCAAGGCCTGGGCACGTTGGGCAAAGATGGCTGGATCCAGCTTGGGTTTCTCTGCTTTCAAGGCCAGAGCGGCTCGCAAAAGAGTGGTCAATTGCTGAGCAAAACGAACCGCCCGGCCGGTTTTGCTCTCTTGCATCCCTTTCAGATCCTTCAGCAAATGGGAAAGGCATTTTTGTTTGAGCCATTCGGTCAGCCTTTTGTCATCATAGGCCAAAAAGCAGTCCGAAGCCAGGATGCCCTTGAATTTCTCTCCCAATATCTCGACCACCACGTCACTGCTGCGATTGTCCCGAATGACATAGACGGTGGCTTCCTGGTTGGTGAAGACCCACAACCAGGCCGGCAATGTGCCAATCCGCCAGCCGGTTTCATCGGCATGCACCACCAGACTGCGCCGGACAACCTCGATCAATTCTTCATACACAGGACGGGCGGCCTCAGCCAAACGCTGGTCGGCCTGACACCAGCCGCTGCGGCTCACTTGCAGACCAAAGGCATCATTGAGCGCTTCACTCACTTTGGCATACGACCCGCCCAGGCGATGCTTCAGATCTGCCGCCAGGGCCTTGGCACGCGGTCCTACCAGCACCCCCGCCGCTCCGGTGGCCTGCGAAGTCTGCTCGGGGTGCTGTGAGCGCATCCGCTTATGGCAGGCAACACAATAACCGCTGTAGGTCACATAACGCGTGGTCACCGGCACTACCACCGGAATATCCGTCACATACTGCTCGTGCTTATGGATTTCTCTCAATTTGCTCCCACACTGCGGGCAACCATGCAGTTCAGCCACTTTCGTCTCTTTGACCTGCTTCGGCGCAGGTTTTGCGCGCCGAGTAAACTGCCCTTGCCCCGCTTTGCGCCCCGGTTTCTTCGGATGTTCCACCCGTTTCCGACGTGCAAATGGCACTGCTTGGCGTTTCCCAGCTCGCTGCAACTCTTCCACTTCCGCCTGCAAGCGCTCCAAAAGCTTCTGCAGTCTCAAATTGTTGACTTGCAGCCTCTGGTTGTGGGCTCGCTCTCGTACCAATTCCAACTCCAATTCAGCGATCCGCTGGTCTTTCGTGCTGGGTTGGGGGTTCTCTTTCCTCTTGTGACTCATCCTGCCAAGTTTACTGCTTCCCGCTTCCTTTGGTCAGAGTCATTTGCCCTCCATCTTACTGAGCTTTGACCCTACTCAAATTTTGACTTTGACGCTAAACATGTACATTACAAGAGCCAGTTTGGCTAAATTTAGCGAGCCTGCTTCAAGTGTGGCCTGTGATCGCTTTCATAATTCTCCGCCTGGTTCTTTCAAAGGTTTCCTTTATTATGATCGTTGCTTCTTTTACTTTTTCATACCCAATCGTGCAATTAACCAGATAACAGCCGCGAGAATGATCAGCCAAATGATGATAACCATAATGCCCCCAACCCGGCTGATTGGTTCCTTTTGACGCAAGCTATCTTCAGC
>CAIKOL010000260.1 GCA_903829085.1 uncultured Anaerolineales bacterium
GCGCGGCAGTCTGGTCGGTGACCAGGGTGTGGATGCTTTCCAGCGGAGCCAGCAGGACTGCCGCGGCGCGTCCGAACTTGGTATGGTCGGCAACCACGATGATCTCTTTGCCAGACTTCAGGATGGCGCGGTCGGTCATGGTCTCGGGCAGGAACTCGTGAGTCAGGCCATGTTCCAGGCTGATGGCGCGGGTGCCGATGAAGACCTTGTCAGCCCGCACTTCGGATATTGCCTGCTCAGTAATATGACCGATAAAGGAAAGTTCGCTGTCGCGCAGCATCCCACCCAGGCAAATAACTGTGATCCCCTGCGCGCCTGCCAGGGCATTGACCACTGGCAGGGAGTTGGTAATGACCATAAGGTTGCGCTGTCCGCGCAAGTTCCGGGCAATTTCAAGCACGGTCGTTCCTGAACCGAGAAAAACCGTCTCCCCATCCTGGACGAGTGCCGCCGCGGCTCTTCCAATCCGGACTTTTTCGTCCGCCTGTTCGTCCTGACGCTGAAGGATGGGAGATTCGGGCGGAACCTGGGCCAGGGAAATGGCGCCGCCGTGGACGCGCTGGATCTTGCCCTGGCTGGCAAGTGTTTCCAGGTCACGCCGGGCAGTGGCCTCACTGACCGAGAAAGTTTCACACATCTCCGCGATGCTGATGCGCCCGCTGCGAAGGATAAATTGAAGGATCTGGTTTTGTCGTTCGACACTGGAAATGGGGTTATTCATTACAATTGCTCGCAAACAATCACAATCAATCACAAACAATCATATTATGGCGCGGCGGCTGAGCAGTATCAAGTGACAAATGTCATGATTCCATTGACACTTCCTGGAGCACTTCCTGGATCGTTCGATGAATGATCTCTTTCTGAGACTGTAATTGCCGATCATAATCTGCAGGAACATCAATGCAAAACGGGCCCATATCGAAGCCACGCGCCTGCATGCCCAGCTTATACCCATAAGGGAAGAATATTTTTTTCATCTGCTCGGTTGCTTTGGCAACCAGCCTTTGGTACCGGGCAGCCTGCTCCAGCTCTCCAGATTGAAAATGCCGGGCAATGCCGGTCATGAGTTCCGGCAGGATCCCACCGGAGGCCACCATGCAGCCGTTCGCCCCTGCGGTGAGAGCGGAGAGGAACATCTCCTCCCAGCCCACCAGCACCTGTAAATCACGCTGCATCTCTTCCTTTAGGTTGAGCACATTGAGCAGGGTGGCCATGCTGCCGCTGGACTCTTTGATGGCCACAATATTGTCGATCTCGAGCAGGTTCCGCAAGGTGTCGATGGAAATCTCGTTGGCGAACAGCGGAATGTTGTACAGGATCACCGGCATGTCCAGGCTTTTTGCCACGGTTTTCAAGAAACTCTCTACCATCTCCGGTGGATATTTGAAATAATACGGAGCCGATATAACCACGCCATCCGCGCCAGCCTGCAGGCAATACCTGCCGAACTCAATACTCTGTTTTGGATTTGGACTGCTGATGCCGGGGGTAACCTTCACCCGTCCATGGGAGCGGTCAATGACAATATCCACAAATTTCCGTTTCTGTTCTTCCGATAGCTGGATAAATTCGCCCACGTTGCTGACCGGGAAGATCCCGCTGATCCCTTTTTCAATAAAAAACTCCACCAGGTCGCCAATCGTTTTTTCATTGATCCGGCCATTCGTATCGAATGGTGTCAACATCGCCGCATACACACCGCCAGGTTGGAACATGATTGATCTCCTTAAGACAAGTTGTAGAGTCGCATCTCCAGCCAGCTCCAACGATTACCCTTCTTCATGCTCTTGGATTACTGGAGCATTCTGGAGCGAAACAGAGTTAATTCTAAGCTCTCCGGCAATTACCAGAAAGACAGAATCTCTGACAAAAGAATGACTTAAGACACTTTTTCTCAGCCAAGAAGGATCTTTTGTTACATATAACAAGTTTACAGATGTTCGGTAATAAAATCAATCGTATATGAGTTTCAAGAATGTGACCTGAACGGAATTGCGCAACTCTCCGGAATTGGTTCCATTTTCTCATCCAAAGCAAGCGCGAAAAAGTGGTTACAGATATATCATTTATACATCACTAAGCTTATTAGAAACTCTTTGTATGTTTCAACAGGCGATGAATTTAAGGATGTTTGATAAAAATGCGAGAGCCGGGTGTTACAGACCCGGCTCTCCGACAAGGATGGAGAAGAAACTCTACAGTTGCCGTGCGCTTGCCCTATGCCAACCTGACAATCCGGAGGCTGGAAAACTGGAGATCTTCAGTCTGTCGCCAGGTACCAGAGCAGTTCTTTGGCAAAATCCATCACATCGCGGACATTGACGAACTCATCCGGACCGTGGACGTTCGAATCGTGCGCCCCGCAGCCGCACAGGACAAAATCATCGATGCCAAGTACTTCCTGGACGTCGCCCATGTCCGTGCTGCCGCCGATGCCGCCGCTGACGAAGTGTTCGTCGCGGTAGCCGCGTAATAGTTTGTAGGATTCCCGCATGCGCTGTGAGTGCACCGTATCACGGTTGGCGCGTAAGGGACCATAGGTGGGAAGGACTTCCACTTTGACATCCAGCGCCTTGCTGCGCGTGCGTCCACGTGCAATAGCAGCCTGGATCTCGGCGATGACATCGTCGCGTTTCTCCTCCGGGATAATGCGGCGGTTGATGACCAGTTTGCAGGAGGATGGCACGATGTTGCTCTTGCTGCCAGCGTTGATCACATCCAGGTTGAGCATGGGGAACCAGCGCGTGGGTGCATTAGGCGCAATGGGCACCAGGGGGATGTCCGATGTGCGTGCCTCGACCACCGCTTTGAGCGCCATCAGCTCATCTAGGATAGGCACCATGGCTTCGAGAGCGTTCACCCCCAGGAAGTTCATCCCGCTGTGGCACTGTTTCCCCAGGGTGGTGACGATCACATCCAGCGCACCGGCGCTGCCGAGCACGCGCAGCGGATCCTGGGTCCCTTCCATGCATATCACATGGCCCTTAACGAAGCCCTGTTCGGCCAGGTAGCGCACTCCGGGATAGCCGCCGATCTCTTCATCCGTGCACAGCACCACGTGGATGTCATAGCGCGGCTCTATCCCCAAATCACGCATCACCGCCAGGGCGGTCAGCAGGGGGGCGATGTTGCCCTTCATATCCGCAGAGCCGCGCCCGTAGATCTTTCCATCGGCCAGCTCGCCCGAAAATGGGTCGTGAGTCCAGCCTTCTCCGGCGGGCACTACGTCCAGGTGGGAATAGATGGTCACGGCTTCGGACTTGCCGGTTACCCAGGAAGCCACCAGGTTGAGGCGCGGCCCTTCCAGGGGCAACGGGATCCTGGCGATCAACTCGGGCGGAACCAGGACGCGCCGGGTGGTAAAGCCCAGGGCCTGGAACTGTGGTTCAAGATAGTCTACCAGTTCGGTGTAATTGGAACCGGGCGGGGTGACCGTGGGAACCTTGAGGATGCCCTGCAGGCAGGCGATGGTAGCGGCCTGTTTTTCATCAATGCGCTGAAATGCCGAATGGATGTCCATGGGTTTGTCCTTTACTGGAGAAGTGAAGAGATTAAGATAAAAGTATTTTACACTTTGGTCAATATGCCCAGAGCAAGGCCATAACAGCAGCCACGGCGCTGATAACCAACGAGATCACAAAAGTGACTCGCAATACGCTCGATTCCTCGCCGATCTTGTCGATCGCCGCGGCCGCATTCTGCAATTTTGCCGGCGAGATGACCGAAGCCAGCCCCCCTCCGATCCCGCTCACTGCCGCGACCACCAAGCCAAGCGCGCCGATCTGTTGCGCGGCGCTAAGGTGCAGGTTGGTTAGCATGGCAATTGCCGAGGTTTCGGACCCGCTTACAAAACCTGCCAGCAGGCCCAGGTACGGAGCAGCCAGGGGATAGAATTTCCCAAAGGCCGCGGAAGAGGCATTGGCCAGCACGACGATCATGTTGTGGCCCGGGACGGCGAGCACCCAGTCCAGGTCTTTACCGGAATGGTTCATCAGGTACGCGATCGCGAAGAAGACCGCCGAGGCCAGCATGGGGCGCGGAGCGCGCTGGACCCACTTCTTGAGCGAGTCGCCCAGTTGTTTTTTTGTTGGCTTCAGGAATGGCAGGGCCAGTAGGGTGCTCACCAGGACCCAAAAATATGCCTGCCAGAACAGGCGCACCTTCTCCGGCGCGCCGGGGATGATCGCCACAGGCATGGCCAGGGTCTTGAAGGTCAGCGTGTAGAAGGGCAGGGACGGCAGGTTGACCACCACGGCAAAGACCACCAGGATCAGCCACGGCGAAAGGGCCACCCACAGCGAAATACGTTTTTCGGCGGTCTGGTCCGCTTCGGTCAGGACCGTCCTGTCGCGCAGGGGCTTGCGGATGATCAGAAGATAGGCCAGCATAACCAGCACCACTCCCAGCCCTGCAGCCACACCGCTCAACGGGATCAGCCCGATGGCGTTCATGCCGATGGCGATGAACCCGGCGGAAAGCCCCGAGAGCAGTGCCGGCAACAGTCCCTTCCAGACCAACTTCCAGCGTCCTACGATCCACAGCATGCCCAGGGCGATACACGTGCTGATGACCGGCATGAAGCGGGCAAAGTACTCTCCCACCTCATTCACCGGTTTCCCGACCAGCCCGGCAAAGACTACCACCGGCACCCCCAGCAGGGCATACGTGCAGAGAGCATCGTAACCCAGGGCGGGCAGGGCGATCGCCACAAAAGACGAGTATCCGAGCGCCAGCATGATGGGCGGTAGGATGGAGACCGGCGTCGCCCCCAGCGCGGCCAGCAGCGTGCCAAAGCCAACATTGACGATCATGATCTGCACCACCTGATCGGTGGGGGCTACTGTCTTTATCAACGTGATAATGCGAGCCAGCGCGCCGGTCTCGATCATGATGAAGACCTGCAGGAGCGAGGCAGCCACCATCAGCGTGATGGGGAAGGACGCCACGACTCCTGCCAGGCTGGATTTAAGGAGCACAGCCAGCGGCGTCTGGAAATAGAGCAGGGCCGCCAGCGCAGCGACCGCCCAGCCGATGAGACCGGACAAGTCGGCGGCCATTCTGCGCCAGATCAGCAGGATCAGGATAACCAGGATGGGAAGCAGTGCAAGCAGTACTGAAAGAAGGTCCATGACATTTTCCTCGCAAGCGGCGTGATACCCGTGGAATATACGCATAGCTATTCTTATCAAATGGGCCGAGATTCTCTTGGCCCATTTGATGCAGATCGCGGCGCATCCAGGACCAGCTTTTAGGCTGAGCCCAAAGGCGGTCATACTCGGGCAGGCGTCTCTGGGATGATCGATACGGTATTTGCGACCATCCCATTCGACAAACTGAGTGGGTCATCTATGATTAATCTCACAAGTTCCATTATTTGGCGGGTTGACCTTTATCAACATTCGGTTCAGTGGCATGTTCTTCTTCAAAGCTCGATTTTTTTATCGTCAGCGCCAGGAAACCTGCCACAAGTAATAATGCACACATGACAAAAAACGCCGTCTTGTAGCTGCCGCCAGTGGCCTGCACAATGAACCCGATCAGTATGGGGGAAATTGCTCCGGCAATATATCCGGAAGTCTGAATGATGCCCGCTCCAAGACCCATGGCTTTTCTTGGCAAGGCCGTTGACATCCTGGCAAAGAATGCGGATACTGCCAGGAAGAAGAAGCATGTTTCCACTGTAAAGAATATGACTGCCACAGGAAGAGAGTTTGTCGATACTCCCAGGAAGAGAAATACGGCCGCGATGATCCAACTGATGAACATCTGATACTTTTGCGTAGCTCTTGACTTATCGGCAATAAAGCCTCCAACCATTTGTCCGATCAGTCCACCGATGGAAACGACCATAGAAGCCAGGCCAAACTGCATCAGTGTTCCTTTGAGGCCGTCGACTACATAAACAGACATCCAGCTATTTACGCCAAAAGATACCATGGCGCTGACAAAGTAAACAGCGTATAACTGCCAGATGACCGGATATTTTAGAATATCTGCGATCTTAATCTTTTGCGCAGATTCTACAGCCACATCGTCGGCATTGATCTCAGCCAATTCCGCGGCAGAAAGTTTTTTGTCTTTCGCAGGAGAATCCTTGACAAAAATCCAGAATAGAACAGCGAGGATCAATCCTGGAACAAACAAGCTGTAAAAAACTGAACGCCATCCGAATTTTCCAATGAGACCAGCTGCTATGATGGCAGTTAATGCACCGCCTATCATCATGGAGATATTGGTAATCGCAGTGGCCCTGCCTCTTTCCTTTTTGGGGAACCATACTGCCAGGGCTTTATATTGAGCGGGTACGAAGGAGCCCTCTCCCAAACCAAACGCGAAACGAATTCCTACCAACGCGGCCAGGCTGGATGCGGTACCAGTCAGGAATGTGAATATGGACCAAAAGACAATGGAGATCGCGCCGATGACACGTGAGCCGAATTTATCTGCAAGCAGCCCACCCGGGATCTGCATTAAGGCATAGGCGATCGAAAAAGAGCCCATGATGATCCCAAGAGACACGGGAGTAAGGTTCAAATCTTTTTCCATTACAGGGAGTGCAACTGATATTACCGCCCGGTCAAACATCAAAAGAAGACCGGCCAGGAACATAATAACAACCAGGTTATACCGTTTTTTCCACGTGAATTTTTTCTCCATTTTTATTACTCTCCTTTTTCTGAAATAATGATTGGAACCCATCCGAAGATTTTCGGTTCGCGCTTTAGTCCATTAGCTTTTCGTCAAACGGGTATCTACTGAATATTTCATAGCCATCCTTGGTTACGACAAGATTTTCTTCCAGCCGCACTCCTTGTTCGCTTACGGGATCCCCGGCATAGGTCTCCAGAGCGATGTACATATTCTCTTTGATTTCGGTCGGACAGGCCTTGGAATAAGCATCCACGATCGAGGGCGTTTCGTGAACAATCAACCCCAGACCGTGTCCGATATTCAGGCTGTAATTTGCCCAGTCGCCCTCCGGTAACGCCGCAGCAACCTTGTCCGTCATCACCCCGGCTTTGACAGCATTGATCGACTTGTAGAGGGACTCATATGCCTCCCGGTAGTACTTCTTCTGCTCTTTTGTGGCTTTATTTCCATTCAAAAATGTCCTGACCACACAGGTATGGTATCCCATGTAGGAAACCACAATATCAGTGATCAAAAGATCATTGGGGCGTAAAATCTTATCTGTTCCCAATTGCCGGTAATAGGGATTCGTACGCCCTCCGGTGGTACAAATTCCTTCCAGGCTGTCAGCGCCCAGGGCGATCATGGTTTTGGCAGCCTCTGCCCATACCTCGCACTCGCGGATACCGGGTTTCATTGCTTTATCAATGGTGTATAACCCGGCCTCGGCAATCTGGCTGGCAATACTCAGGAGCTGCAGCTCATCCTTTGTTTTTACAGACCTTGCCTCCATCATGGCGGACTGACCATCAACATAATCGATGTTTGCATAATCCAGGGCATTGATCATCGACAGATCAAACATGGAATCAAATCCCACCTTCTTATCGGCAACGCCATAGTCCTGCAAGATCTTTTTGATCCCATCTGCCCACAGATAGGATAGCTTCTCTCTGGTTTCGATTTCGATGGGAGTCCCGTGGTGGGGAGTGGCAAAGACAGGGATGGACGGAATGATGTTCTTCTCATTCATCCAGGTGGCGCTTTCCTTCAGCCGGCCGATATCCGCGCCCAGCTCGAAGATCACCGGGTCTGCCGTTACGGGCAGCACCACGTATCTCAGAACAGTGGAGGCGACGGGCAGACCGTTGAAGCCCGTAAGATAGCGTGCGTTTTCTCCCCGGATGGCCACAATGGCCCCGAGATCATGCCTGATCATCGACTCGCGTGCCTTCTGCAGTCTTTCCTTGCGCAGTCGGTCGAAATTTATGCCTTCCTCATAATCCTTTCCGAACTGCCCCCATTTATTGTAGATCGGTTTGCGCATAAGATTTACATCCATTTTTTTATTCTCCTTATCATTCAATTTTGCCATAGTTTTGTCTCTTGGTATTGCAAGATTTTTATCCTTCAGAAATTAAGAAACAGAGCATCGACCCAGATGATGATTTTAATGAAGAATGGCATAAGGTTTTCCACTTGGCATAATTTTAGTACCTGCCCGGTTGGCCAAACGAGGGATCGACCTGGTCAAGGACAGAGAAGATGACTGACGGACTTTGCAGGGGATCTTCCAGTATGCTGCCACAGACTTCGAACTTCACGGCGGGGATCCCTGGCAGGAAAAATTCCGGATATGTTACTATTATTTATTCAAAGGCTTGCATTTTCAATGTGTGTTAATCTATAATTTCATGCATTGACATGTGTTAATCAACAATGAACGCGGATGGAGGCTCCATGAATGATATCGATGTGGTCAACCTGTTCCTGGCAAGAACTCATATTCCTGTTCCCCGCCATATCCTCTTGAAGACACCCGGGGAAAGCGATTTTCGTTCGATCCAGTCGCTGGATGGCAGCCAGCCAGTTGGTCCTTTGGAGATCCCCGCCTTTGAGCACGAACACATCATCGAAGATGCGCAAAACCAGCGCACGGTGCTCTGGCTGCGCAACCCTGGGCAGAGCTATGTGGTCATGGTTTTCCCGGCAGGCACTTCGCTGGATGATGATGCCGTACAAATCATCCATCACCTGCTCCTCACGGTTTCCCTTGAAAAAAAAGTTGATGAACCAAGAGACCGTTTTCATAGCATCATTGCAAGCATTGTCGAATTATCCGCCACCGTTGATTTCGACATCCTGATCGACAAGATCCTGGAAAAAACCATCTCGATCGTCATGGCGGACGCCGGGATGCTCTGGGTCTATGACAGCGGGATCAATAAACTGGTCTGCAAGGCATATAAAGGCAATACCACCGAATTGGCGCTGTCGCTCCAACTGGAACGGGGTGAGGGTCTAATCGGAAAGACATTTCTACGCGGGACACCGAAACTGTATAACAGTTATGAGGAGGCCCTACCGGATATTGAAGACTTTTCCAACGACAATAAAAAAAAGGTGCAGCGCATCTTTGGTGAAAGCCAGATGGATTCGGTCTTCCTGATGCCGATCTTCGTCAATCAGCGGATCGAATGCATCATGATCGTTTATCGTTTCAAGGGAAATCCGCCTTTTTCATTGTCCGATATCGAGATCCTGAAGATCTTTGCCGAACTGATCGGGATGACACTGACCAATGCCAGAAGTCTGATCACCTTGCAGGGTCAACTAAACAACTTGGAAAAAAGCAACCAGGTTTATTCGAAATTGACCAGCCTGTCGGTCAACAATTCCGGGATTGCCAGCATCGTCAAAGAGTTGAAAAGGGTCCTGGGCATTCCTGTTCGAGTCATCAACCTCATGACCCACGAGCAGTACCCCCGGGGAGTGGCATTCGAGAGGAAGCTATTGGTCAGGCTGATGCAAGCGAACATCAAGAACAACGACCCCTTCCTGATAGAGGCTGAGAACAAGCCGGAAAAGTACCGTGTCCATCCAATCCTGGTCGAAAATTCATGCCTGGGATATCTGATCGTCACAGCCAGAGAGGACGAATCTCAGATCGAAACGATGATCCTTGAGATTGGCAGGACGGTGATCGCTCTTGAACTTTCCAAAGCCCAGTCGATGCTGGACATATTATTCAAACGAACAGCGCAAAATTTCCTTGAATTGATCAACCTTAACAATCCCCTGGAGCTGAGCAAAAAGAGCAGCGAAATGGGGCTGGATCTGAACGCGAACTATGGAATAGCTGAATTTGCAATGTCGAAAGACATCAACGAACTGCAGACGGGATTTATATACCGCTTGATTGCCAACATCAAAACAGAATTGGCAGGCGCTCAGAAGATCGTCTTCATTTCACAGGAAAAGATCACTGTACTGATTGCCACACCAGCAGAAAGCGGGATCAACCTGGCCCAGGAGAAGATCAGTGCCATCATTGCGCAAACGCAAAACGATGAGAACATCCTGCTCTGCGCCGGCATGGGATCATTCTATCCCGGTGCCAGGAACATCAACAAGGCTTACCGGGAGGCGGAAAGTGCGCTGATGTACCAGTTGTCACGGCATCACCGCGGTCTATTGAAGTATTGTGAGATGGGGGTCAACCAGCTCTTTATCAATCTCACCTCTGAAGAAGCCGGCGCATTTCTATCCAGAGTGTTCACTCCATTAAGAGAGAATTCGAAGCAGTCGGAATATCTGGAAAAGACCCTGATCGCTTATGTGGAGGCGAACGGCTCGATGATTCAGACCGCCAAAAAACTTTACATCCACACCAACACTCTATATCAACGCCTGAAAAAGATCGAAGACTGCCTGCAGATATCGTTCAAGAACCCCGATGAACTGCTGCAGATCCAACTGGCTTGTTACCTGCGCAACAATTACCCGGATATATACAACTCCTTATAGATCAGCCTCCAGCCTGCCGCGTGATCTGAGCGGCTCAGGCTAGCAGGAAAGGGAAATAAAGTACAAGCTGCCCCCCGGCACATTCCCGGGTGGATCCTGTGTTTTGGAGTAATCCAGGCAGGACACACCTTCCTGGCTGGACCTTCCCCTTTTCTCCTGATCCCCCATCCAGTAACGATCTCGCCCGCCAGTGACTTTCAACATAGAAGAATGTGTTTTAATGGAACAATCCACATTGAACTTGCCATATGGTTGCATTAATATCTCAATATAGATTTTACGTTCAAGGAGTACAGCAACCATGGATCCAAAAAAGAGAATCGTGGAGATCATCGAATCAAAGAAGGAACTGCTTACCCAGGTCAGTGACAAGATCTGGGATAATGCTGAGCTAAAATTCGAAGAATACCAATCGGTTGACCTGCTCTGCAAGACCCTTGAAAACGAGGGTTTTGAAGTTGAAAGGAATGTTGCCGGGATGGAGACCGCCTTCAGTGGACGCTATGGCTCAGGGAAACCCGTGATCGCCATCCTGGGGGAATTCGATGCCCTGTTTGGCATGAGCCAGGTTGCCGGGGTGACCCACCAGGAACCAGCCAAAAATGGCGCTCCGGGGCATGGCTGCGGGCACCAGCTTCTGGGCACCGGCGCCCTGGCGGCTGCGATCGCCGTCCGCTATTTTCTGGCAGAGAACAACCTGAACGGCACGGTGCTTTAC
>CAIKOL010000261.1 GCA_903829085.1 uncultured Anaerolineales bacterium
CAGGCAGGAATTGGGGATGATCTGCTGGCTGTACTCCAATCCCCTCAGCCGCTGCAGATCGAAACCATTTTGACCATCCTGCTCAACGAGATTTCCATTATCCCCGGGCATTTTGTGCTCATCCTGGATGACTACCATTCGATCGATTCTCAAGCGGTGGACCAATCCCTGGCCTTCCTGGTTGAACACCAGCCCCCGCAGATGCACCTGGTGATCGCCACACGCGAAGATCCACAGCTTCCCCTGGCACGCTATCGCGCCCGGGGCCAACTCACCGAACTGCGTGCCGTCGATTTGCGTTTTTCTCCCTCTGAAGCCGCTGATTTTCTCAACCAGGTGATGGGACTGGAACTCTCGGCAGAAAACATTGCCGCGCTGGAAACACGCACCGAGGGCTGGATCGCCGGGCTGCAACTGGCGGCGATTTCCATGCAGGGGCATCCAGACGCCACCAGCTTCATCCAATCTTTCACCGGCAGCCATCGTTTCGTAATGGATTATTTGCTTGAAGAGGTCTTACACCAGCAATCCGAAGACGTCCAAGCGTTCCTGCTGCACACATCGATCCTTGACCACATGTGCGGGCCGCTGTGTGAGGCAATTTTACGCGCCCCGGCTGGCTCCGGGCAAGAAACCCTGGAATATCTCGAACGCGCCAACCTGTTCATAGTCCCATTGGACAACGAACGGCGCTGGTACCGCTATCACCATCTCTTTGCCGAATTGCTGCGGCAGCGGTTGCACGAGCTTTATCCGCAGCAGCCGGACAGCGTGGCCGAATACCACATCCGTGCCAGCCAATGGTATGAAGACAATGTCCTGGAAATCGAAGCCTTCAACCATGCAGCTGCTGCCAATGATATCGAGCGCGCCGAGCGGCTGATTATTGGAGGAGGGATCCCCCAACACTCACGCGCCGCAGTGACAGCCGTATTCGACTGGCTGGATTCGCTGCCAAAGACCGTATTGGATGCCAAGCCCTGGTTGTGGGTGATGTCTGCCACATTGGCGCTAATTGCTGGACAGACAACCAGTGTGGAAGAGAAACTACAAGCGGCTGAAAAAGCTTTGCAAAATACCGATCTCGATGACAAGACCCGTGACCTGATTGGACAAATTGCCACTGTAAGAGCCACGTTGGCGCTTGCCCACTACCAGCCGGAAGCCATGATCACCCAGGCGCACCGCGCCCTGGAGTACCTGAACCCCGATAACCTGCCTTTCCGCAGTAGAGCTTTACGGACGCTGGGGTTTGCTTACCAGTTCCAGGGAGACCGTGCCGCGGCCCGTCAGGCCTACACCGAAGCCAAAGCCATCAGACAAGCGCCCGGGAATATCAGCATCACTGTATTAGCTACAACCGGCTTGGGCAATGTACAGGAATCTGAAAACCAGCTCTACCTGGCGGCCGAAACCTACCGATGCTCCCTGCAACTGCTTAGTGATCAGTCACCTCCGAATGCTGATCAAGAGTTTATTGGCCTGGCTCGCATATTCTATGAATGGAACGATCTGGATGCCGCTGAACAGTACGGGCAGCAGAGCCTTCAACTGGCGCGGCAGTATGATCGCGCGGCTGATAGATTCGTTATCTGTGAGGTGTTTCTTGCCCGCCTGAAACTTGCCCGGGGAGACGTGGCCGGCGCAGCCGCCATGTTAGCGGAGGCCGAGCAGTCCGCGCGCCAGTATAACTATGTGCATCGCATCCCTGAAGTTGCTGCTGCACAGGTAATGGTGCTGCTAAAACAGGGTAACCTGGACGCAGCCGCTGATCTGGCCCAAACGCACGAACTCCCCATCAGCCGAGCCCGGGTACTCCTGGCCCAGGGAGACCCATCCGCGGCGTTGGCGGTGCTGGAGCCATTGCGCCAAAAGATGGAAGCAAAAGGATGGGCGGATGAACTGCTCAAGGTGATGGTTCTACAGACGATCGCTCTGCACGCACATGGCGAAAAGGACAAGGCTGCGCAACTACTGGGCGAGGCGCTGGCGCTGACCGAGCCGGATGGCAATATCCGTACCTTTGTGGACGAAGGCGCCCCAATGGCTCAACTATTACTCGAAGCAGCATCCCAAGGGGTAAGGCCGGACTATATCCGCAAGTTGCTGGCTGTATTTGAAGCTGAGAAGCGGAAAAGCGAAGACAAACTCGGTCCAGCCCCTGCCAGACTGCTTAATGAGTCATTGAGCCAGCGCGAGATAAAAATACTACAACTCATTGCCCAGGGATTATCGAATCGAGAGATTGGCGAGCGGCTTTTCCTGGCCCTGGATACGGTCAAAGGGCATAACCGCAAAATTTTTGACAAACTGCAAGTTCAAAGTCGCACCGAAGCCATCGCCCGTGCCCGCGAACTGGGTTTGTTGTAATTTCGATTTTTCTCGACATTTCCCTCAAAAACTAAAAAAACGTATCTTCTCAAAAAGAAGGGGAAGGTGTTGGGTGTGCAGGCAGATTCGCCACCTGCACACCCAACATCCCCAAGTTATTGAGAAGATACTAA
>CAIKOL010000262.1 GCA_903829085.1 uncultured Anaerolineales bacterium
AGACTCCCTGGACGATGACACTTCCGTTGATTGTGCTATCTGTCTTTGCTGTGGGATTTGGCTGGGCAGGTATTCCGGCGGAATTTCCCGTTCTTGGCGGCCTGGTCCCGAATTGGTTCCACGAGTTCGTGGGAGGAACGTTGGCAGAGGTGCCGAAAGCAGTAGCATTCAGTTGGGTTCCGCTTGTCACTTCACTATGCGTAGCCATGGGCGGTCTGTTCTTTGGATGGCTGGTTTATCGCCAGGTCAAATCCCCAGAACAGGATTTATTGCAAATACCGGTTCTAAAGAACAAATGGTATTTTGATGAAATTTACAATTTTGTTTTTGTTACACCAGCAACTTGGATCGCCGAAAAATTCACATCGCTATATATGGACCAGGTTGTTATCGATGGAATCCTTCACAATGTGGCACGCTTCTCGCTATTCCTGGGCAATGCTTTTCGTAATTATTTTGACAAACCAATCATCAATGAATTCATTGGTGATGGTACCGGTAACATGGTGAAAGCCTCCGGTTCCGGACTTCGCAAGATCCAGGCTGGGCGCATCCAGTATTACATGGTCGTTTCAGTTACGGTGTTTGCCATTTTCGCCTTGTTGTATTATTTCCTGCTTGGAGGAAAGTAGGGTGGGTATTGCAACAGCCGATCCTGGATGCGGTAGTAAGTCTGCCCTAGGTTGACAAAGTAAGCGGAGTAGATGATGGAATTCCTTAGCAGTCACCTTTTGACATTCATCCTGTTTTTTCCCATTCTGGCAGCAGTGGTTGTGTTATGCCTTCCAAAGGATAACCTCAAAGCCATTCGCTGGACGGCTCTTGGCGCAAGCCTGGTGCCTTTCGCCCTGACGGTTTTCCTTTGGACACAGTTCAAAGCGGGACAGCCTGGATTCCAGTTCCAGGAACAATATACCTGGTATGCAGCACTTCATTCAACTTTCCACATCGGTGTGGACGGCCTTTCCCTGACAATGGTGCTATTGACCACGCTCCTGACACCGCTTGCACTGCTGGCATCCTTCAATATAACTGACCGGATCAAGGCATACTTCATGCTATTCCTCTTCCTGGAAGCTGGCATGTTGGGTGTCTTTATGGCGATAGACTTGCTGATCTTTTTCGTATTCTGGGAAGTGGGTTTGGTTCCGATGTACTTCCTGATTAACCAATGGGGTTCCGAGAAGGGTGAACGAGAAATTTGGAAGGGCATCAAGGTCCAGAGCCGCAACTACGCCTCCTTAAAGTTCATTATCTACACCATGGGGGGTTCGCTGGGACTACTGCTGGCTATCCAACTGCTGGGCGTGTTGTTCAATACATTTGATTTGCAGACATTGTATGCCAATTGGGCGGCCTTGGATCCAAATGGCGCTATGCTGCACTTCTTTAATATAATCCTTACGGTTTCGACCGTAAAAACGATCGCTTTCTGGGCATTTGTCATTGCATTTGCCATCAAAGTTCCAGTCTGGCCCTTCCATACATGGCTTCCGGATGCCCATACCGAAGCCCCGACCGCTGGCTCGATGATCCTGGCAGGGGTGCTGTTGAAATTAGGCGCGTATGGTTTCCTGCGCCTGGTACTGCCGCTTTATCCGGCGGAATCTGCTCGATATGCAGGCTGGCTGGCATTCCTGGCGGTGATGGCAATTGTGTTCGGGGCGTTTGCAGCATTTGGGCAGAAAGACTTTAAACGCCTGGTTGCTTATTCATCTGTGAACCACATGGGATTTGTGGTGTTAGGGATCGCCGCGGCAGCCAAGGCGGCTGGTACCCTCAACGCCACGATCGCGCTGGATGGTGCAGTTTTACAAATGTTCAATCACGGGCTTTCTGCGGCAGGTATGTTTTTTCTAGTGGGTGTGATCTATGAACGCACTCACACCCGCAACCTGGATGACTTCGGTGGCTTGTTCCCGCTGGTGCCGATCTATGGCGGTATCTTGATCTTCACCAGTATGGCTTCTCTGGGCCTGCCTGGTCTGAACGGGTTCATTTCTGAATTCCTGGTTGTACGAGGCTCCTGGCCGGTCCTGACGGTTTATACAGCCGTTGCAATGATCGGTCTGCTTTTCACCGGTGCATACATCCTGAAGGGAATCAAATCCGTTTTACACGGACCCTTAAATGAGCATTGGGCTCATGGAGAACATAAGCTGACCGAAATCAACCGGAGGGAAATCATTGTGATGGCCCCTTTGATGGTCCTAATCCTGGTCATTGGGATTTATCCGGCCTGGATCCTGGAAGTCATCAACAAAGCCATGATGATGTTGTTCCACTAAGAGGTAGCCATGCAATTTCCGTTCCTGAGTGTGATCGTTTTCACCCCGATGGTTGCAGCGCTCGTGCTTCTAATGATGAAGCCTGGGCAGAAAAAAGCCATCCGCAGTACGGCCTTGACCGCGGCCCTTCTGGCCTTGGGGCTCTCCACCTGGGTGTATTTTTCTTACGATAAAGCTGCGGCAGGTTACCAGTTTATTGAAAAGTACAACTGGATGCCGATGCTGGGCATCAGCCTGCACTTCGGCGTGGACGGCTTGAGCGCACCGCTGGTGCTGTTGACCGGTATTGTGATGGTTACGGGCGTAATGATCTCCTGGGGGATCGAAGACCGCCCACGTGAATTTTTCGCTTTCCTATTCATCCTGGCAAGCGGTGTGTTAGGCGTGTTTGCCTCGCTTGATCTCTTCATGTTATTCTTCTTTTATGAGATCGCAGTTTTCCCCATGTTCCTTTTGATTGTGATCTGGGGTTGGATCAAGACCCGCGAGTACGCAGCGATGAAACTGACCCTGTACCTTTTCATCGGCTCAGTGATCTCCCTGGTTGGCGCTTTGGTCATGTTCTGGACGAGCGGAGCCCACACCTTCGATATGCTAGTTCTGGAGACCGTGAAATTTACCCCTGCTTTCCAGCGAATCTGGTTCTTGCCTGTCTTCCTTGGTTTTGCCATCCTGGGAGGCATCTTCCCGTTCCACAACTGGTCGCCTGATGGTCATGTGGCGGCTCCCACGGCAGTCTCCATGTTCCATGCTGGTGTTTTAATGAAGTTGGGTGCATTCGCTGCACTACGTGTGGGAATCATGCTCTTACCGGAAGGCGCCAAGTTCTGGGCGCCGTTAATCATGGGGCTGGCACTGGTCAATATTGTTTATGGTGCATTCATTGCCAGTGTACAGACTGATTTCAAATATGTGATCGGTTTTTCGTCCGTTTCGCATATGGGACTGGTAATGATGGGATTTGCCACCCTCAAGCCGGAAGGCCTGATCGGGGCGGGGGTGCAGATGTTCTCACACGGTGTCATGACAGCTCTCTTCTTCGCAGCGGTAGGCATGGTCTACGACCGTGCGCATACGCGTGATATACCCAAGCTGGGCGGCATGATCAAACCGCTGCCACTGGTGGGAATTGGGGTTATCGTCGGCAGCCTAGTCTCAATGGGTATGCCCGGTTTCTCCGGTTTTGTAGCTGAGTTCCCGATCTTTATGGGAATATGGAAGACACAGTGGCTGGTGGCGGTCATTGCAGCCATTTCAATCGTTGTGACGGCCTCTTATGTTTTGCTGGTGGTACGGCGGGTGTTCTTTGGCAAGATGCCCGAGGAATTCGAAGGCCACATCAAGCCAATCAATACACTGGATAAAATTTCATTGGTGTTCCTGATGGCGCTCATGATCGGTATTGGCCTGTTCCCGGCTTTGATTGTTCCGTGGGTACAATCCGGGGTTCAGCACGTTCTTACTCTGCTGGGAGGTGCATAGTGGCTCCCATTCTTCCCATTCTCCCTGAAGTCCTGCTCTTGGTCTTGGCCATACTGGTGCTTGTGCTGGACCCATTCTTGAAAAAAGATGCAAATCACCGTCCATTCTTGGGATGGTTCACTGCAATCGGGCTGCTAGTTATCTTGACCCTCAATATTTTATTCGCCCATCCAGCCGACCCAATCCTGGTTTTCGGTGGAATGCTGCGTTTTGACTGGCTGGGATTCCTTTTTAAAATGTTCTTTATATTTGCAGCAGGGGTGACGGCATTGTTCTTCATGGACACTGAAAAGTTGAACCAGCGTGCCGAGGCTTATCTCCTGCTTCTGACGGCAACCATCGGTATGTGCTTGATGGCCTCAGCGGCGGACCTGGTGATGTTGTATCTGGCCATCGAGACCACCTCCATCCCACTTTACATCCTGGCTGGTTTCCTGTCCGGGAATGATAAATCCAGCGAGTCAGGCTTCAAATACCTGCTTTTTGGCGCGCTTACTTCTGCGGTGATGCTTTACGGTTTCAGCCTGGTGTATGGTTTTGCTGGAACCACCAGCATGTATGACCTGGCCATCCACTTCAGCAACTTTGATCTCCTGGCGGTTGGAATCACTTTCCTGGTGTTGACCGGACTAGCATTCAAAGTCTCCCTGTTTCCATTTCACTTTTGGGCGCCGGATGTGTACGAAGGGTCACCGACTCCGGTGGCAGGCTTTCTTTCGACAGCTTCCAAGGCAGCGGGTTTTGCTGTCATCCTGCGGTTGTTGACAGCGGTGTTCCCGGTCATTTCTGCAGATTGGAGCATGATCCTGGCTGTTTTGGCAACCCTGACCATGACGGTAGGCAACCTGATCGCACTGGTCCAGAAGAATGTCAAACGCATGTTGGCTTACTCATCCATTGCGCATGCCGGATATGCCATGATCGGGGTAGTGGCATTCTCTCAATTGGGGATGGCCAGTGTTGTCTTCTACCTGATCGCTTACATCCTGACAAATTTGCTTGCCTTTGGGATTGTTGGGATTGTTGGACAGATTACCGGCTCGGATGACATGTCGGCTTACAATGGTTTAAGCCGCCGCAATGCCAGCCTGTCATTGGCAGCGCTGGTGGCCTTTCTATCGCTGGCGGGGATGCCTCCGTTTGGTGGATTCGTAGCCAAGTTTTTTGTCTTTTCAGCTGCTATTCAAAGTGGCTGGATTTGGCTGGCTGTTGCAGGAGTAATGAATTCAATTATCGGGTTATATTACTACTTGAACGTTCTGAAATATATATATCTGTACCGGATGGAAAATCAGGATGAGGAACACCACCCAGTCCTGGTATCCCGGCCGGTGGCAATTGGGCTGGTTATTCTTGTAGTTGGCGTTCTGCTGATCGGTACCCTTTTTGGACCCTGGTTTGGCTTTGCCAACCATGCCGCGCTCAATTTGTTCTAGACGGCTTGAAAAGCCTCATGATATAATTCCGCCGCAATGGGCCAAATTAAAGAAAAAGGGCAAGACGAATTCAGGACTGCTGTCACGATGACCGTGGTGTGGGTTGCAGGTCTGACCCTGGCGATTATTTTCGCTGCGCTTCTGGCAGGCTTATGGCTTGATCAAATCCTGAATAGCAAACCGCTTTTAACTATTATTTTTGTACTTCTAAGCATACCAGTCACCCTGTTCCTGACGTTTCGCGTTGTACGAACAGCTACCGCACGTATTCAACCGGGAACCAAGAAGGATGTCGCTGAGGAGGAACCACATCGTGGAGAAGACAATTGAAGTAAGCACCCCCAAAAAGAAATGGTGGCGCTGGGGTATCAATCGTTGGATTGTACTGGCGCTTATTATCCTGGGTTTTATTGGAGCGAAGTTCATTGCCCCGGTGCGCCCATTTGTGCAGCTTCCGGCGGAACATTGGAGTGCGCATCCACTATTCACAACTTCGTTCCTTGGCATTGGTGATTTCTATTTTACGAATACACTGCTGGCTTTACTGATCGTTGATGTGCTTGTGATTATCCTGGCATTCTCCTTCAACCAGGCTGTAAAAAAAGGCGCGTTAGTATTGAAAGGCATTCCGGGGGCAGTGGAAGCCCTTCTAGAAGCTCTCTATAATATGACAGAAGGGACAGCCGGTAAGAAATGGGCCAAGACGATCTTCCCCTGGTTCGCCTCTATAACAATTCTGGTGTTGCTAGCAAACTGGATGGAGCTCATCCCTGGCGTTGATAGTATTGGTATGATAGAGAAAGCTGAAGGAGCCGGATATTCTGTCCAGACAGTTGCGGGAATAGCTACGATTGCCAATCCAGCGATTACCTCCGGCGGAAGCAGCCTGGTTCCTTTTGTCCGTGTGGTTTCAACCGATCTGAATTTCACGGTTGCCCTGGCAATTATTGCGGTGATCGCCGTGCAAGTAGTAGGCATCCGCGCCCAGGGGATCAAGTACTTCTCAAAGTTCTGGAATGTAAAGACATTTTTCAGCAAACCCATTTTCGGCGTGATTGACTGGGGTGTAGGGCTCCTCGAGCTGGTGTCCGAATTCTCGAAAGTTCTCTCTTTTGCCTTCCGTCTATTTGGAAATATTTTTGCTGGTTCAGTTCTGCTCTTTGTCATGGGTTCGCTGCTTGGGAAGATTGCCATCTTCCCGTCGATTTTCTATATGCTTGAATTCCTGGTTGGAGCCATCCAGGCAATTGTGTTCGGTCTGCTAACTATGACTTTCATGGCGCAGGCCACGCAGGGTCACGGTGAACACGAAGAAGCACATGCATAAGTTCGGGCGAGGAAAGCCCGCGTAAGCATATCCTAGCGGCGGATACTCCCGCCCGAATTCATATACGGAGGTAATTCTCATGACTGGTGATATTATCATTGCAGCAAAGTTAATTGGTGCAGGCTTGGCCATGATTGGCGCCATTGGCGCCGGTGCAGGTATTGGCATTGTAACTAGCGGTGCTGTCCAGGCGATGGGCCGCAACCCGGATGCCACCGGAACCATCCAGACCAATATGATCCTTGGCATTGCATTTGCTGAAGCCGTGGCGATTTATTGCCTGGTCGTTGCCCTGCTTATCCTCTTTGTCGTTGGCTAGTGCGACGGACTGCTGAAGATTTCTAAAGGAGGTATCCCTTGGCACAACTGGGTCTCAACTTAGGTTATTTGCTGGTACAGATCGTCTGTTTCTTCATTATTTTTGTTGTTGTAAGAGCGTGGATCGTCAAACCGCTCCTGGGAATGTTAGAGAAACGACGCGCGAAACTTGAACAAGGGTTGGAAGATGCCCGTATCGCGGCAGAGGCACGTGCCAATGCCGAGCAGGAAGCGACAAAGATCATCACTGAAGCACAGGTTAAAGCCACCCGCGTTCTTAATGATGCCACGGAAAAAGCGGATGCTGCTATGGAAGAAGTGCAAGCCGGAGCCGAAAAAGAGATCGCAAAAGAACGTGAAGCTGTCATGGCTGAGGTCGAAGAAGAGCGCAACCGGATCCTGGCGGACTTACGCGGGCAGGTAGCGGCTCTTTCCATTGCTGCCGCACAGAGGCTGATCGGTGAAGCGATGGATGCCAAACGCCAACATGCCCTGTTGGATGAGTTCTTTTCAGGCGTCAAGTCCGGCAAGTTAGTCCTGCTGGAAGGTGCAGAACTGACAGGCGACGCTGCTGAAGTAACCTCCGCTCTTCCATTAAACCCAGAGGAGCAAGAGGCTGTCAGGAAAAATGTTCTTGGCAAGATGGGCACAAAGACGAATGTGGAGTTCCGTGTCGATCCGCAGATCCTGGGCGGCCTTGTCATTCGCGTGGGCGATAAAATCCTGGACGGTTCGGTATCAGGGCAACTGGAAGATCTGCGCAAAACGTTGAAGTAATATATTTACGACTTATGGAGGGTTTTGGCGTAAAATTAGCGTCAGAACCCTCTTTTTCATTAACCCAGAAAATGATTCTTCCTCCTGAGACCTGCCCTCCCAGAAAAAATCTAGAACTACAGTCATGGTGATGACAACAAATACCAGACGAAAAAAATGAACTCAGAGATAACCAATCCAGCAAAATTATCCACCATCCTTAAGGAATTTCCCCTGAAATTAAAAGTGAGTGGTCCCACTGATATTTGGATCACAGGTATTGCAATCGATAACCGACTCGTTAAGTCCGGGTATTTGTTCGTAGCCATGAAAGGTGCATCCACCGACGGCCACGATTTTATAAAGGATGCCATCCAACGCGGCGCGTCGGCTGTCGTTGGCGATCGACCATTGGCAGACTTGTCAGTGTCTTACCTGCAGGTCGATAATTCCCGCCAGGCACTTTCCTGGTTGGCAGCTGCATTCAATGGCTATCCAGGACGCAAGTTGACTGTTATTGGCGTGACTGGCACGGACGGGAAAACAACCACCTGTAACCTGTTGTACCAGGTCTTGCTGGCTGCCGGACACAAGGCTGGATTGATTTCGACTGTAAATGCCATCATTGGCGACGAGGTGCTCGATACCGGATTTCACGTCACTACACCCGATGCGCCGGATGTGCAACGTTACCTTGCCAGGATGGTGGCAGCCGGTCTTACCCATGTGGTTCTAGAAACTACTTCGCATGGCTGGGCGCAGTACCGTGTGGATGCCTGTGAGTTCGATGTGGGGGTTGTCACCAATATTACTCATGAACACCTTGACCAGCACGGATCCTATGAGAATTATCGGGCAGCCAAGGCGCGCCTTTTTCAATCCCTTGGAACAACCCTACCCAAACCGCAGGGAAACCCCCAACTGGCGGTGTTGAATCGCGACGATAGCTCCTATGATTATTTATCCAGTATTGCGCATGGACCGCAAGTCAGCTATGGGCTTGGTATGAATGCAGATATCCGGGCGGAGATAGTTGAATATTCCCCTCAGGGAATCCGCTTCGATGTAATTGGTCGGGCTTTTTATTCTGGTCAAACCAACAATTTCCACATCCCAGTGACCAGTCCATTGGTGGGGCAGTTTAATGTCTCCAATTGCCTGGCCGCGCTGGCCGCGTCGGTATGCGGTTTGGGTATAGCTCCGAAAATCGCGGCAGGTGGCATTGCGGCGATGAGTGGTGTCCCAGGGCGAATGGAACAGATTAACCTGGGCCAGCCTTTTACTGCCATCGTCGATTTTGCCCATACGCCGAATGCGTTGCGGGTAGCCATTGAAACTGTCCGGAGAATGACCAAAGAACGGGTGATTGTTATCTTTGGTTCTGCGGGCCTGCGTGACCGGGAAAAACGACGCATGATGGCCGAAGTGGCGACTGAATTAGCAGATGTGAGCATCCTGACCGCCGAAGACCCCCGCACCGAGTCGCTGACCGGGATCCTGAATGAGATGGCTGAGGGTGCGGGATTGAAAGGGGGAGTGGAAGAGAAAACTTTCTGGCGCGTTCCAGACCGGGGTGAGGCAATCCGGTTGGGAGTACAGATGGCGCGACCAGGGGATATCGTCATGACATGTGGGAAGGGACACGAACAATCGATGTGCTTCGAAACAACTGAATTCCCCTGGGATGACCGGATTGCAATGCGGGCGGCATTGGCAGAATTGGTGGGGTTGCCTGACCCGAAAATGCCTTATTTGCCGACACAGGATAAGAAATGAACCGTGAAGAATTGTGGAGGAAACCTGTCAGTCTGGCAGGGAAAGTTGTGAGATTGGAGCCGCTGGCAATTACGGATATTCCTGGATTGGTTCTTGCAGGGAAAGACGAATCCATCTGGAAATATATGCTCTACGGTAATTTATCCATTCCGGAAAATATGTCCGGCTGGGTGAAGGAAATGCTCACCCGGCAGGCCAATGGCGACGATCTGCCATTCATTGTTATTAGCAAGTTAAGTGGGCAGGTGATCGGGTCAACGCGGTACCTGGAAATGCGCCCTGTGCATCGATCCCTGGAAATCGGTGGAACGTGGTATGCGCCTGAATTTCAGCGTACGAAGGTGAATACAGAATGCAAGTATTTATTGCTCGAATATGCCTTTGAAAAGTTGAAATGCATCCGGGTTCAGTTCAAAGTGGACGCGCAAAATGCGCACTCCATTCGCGCCATAGAACGGTTGGGTGCAGTACGGGAAGGAGTTCTACGCAACCATTTAATTCTACCAAATGGAAGATGGCGCGATTCAATCTATTTCAGTATCCTGGACCGTGAATGGCAGGATGTAAAGACGCAACTGGAGCAGCGTTTGATGGAATAGAAAAGTCCCGCAGAGAAGGAATCCATCCAACGGAGTCAATAATTGAATAGTTCCGCTTCCACTCAACTCAAGCTGCTGACCGCTACATTTGCCTATTATGCTGCCTTTATCACCCTGGGAGCCACCGTTTCCATTGGTGGACCGGCACTTCCCTGGCTGGCGCAGAACACTGCCAGCCGCCTGGACCAGATAAGTATAATTTTCATCATTGGTTCCCTGGGATATATGATTGGTTCACAACTGGGCGGGCGGGCCTATGACCGCTTCCCTGGACACCGCATCCAGGCTCTTGCCATTCTGGTGACTTCCTTGAGCGCTGCCATGGTCCCGGTTTTGCGCGATCTCAGGTTCCTGGTGATGACACTTTTCCTGCTGGGAATTGCCCAGGGAACCATTGATGTGGGCTGCAATACTTTACTGACCTGGATACATGGGGAAAAAGTCGGACCGTTTATGAACGCCTTGCATTTTTTCTTTGGGGTGGGCTCCTTCTTGGCACCACTTATCTTTGCCCGGGTGGTACTGGCGGAACATGACATTCGGTGGGCCTACTGGTTCTTTTCCCTGCTGGCGTTACCGGTTGCAGCCTGGCTATGGTTTCTTCCCAGCCCGCCAATTCGCAAGAAAATAGCCATTGAAAGTAACGGAAAGGAGCTCAACGGCTTGTTTCTATTGATCGTCATATTCTTTGTGGTTTACGTCGGGTTGGAAGTTGGTTATGGAAACTGGATCTATACATTTTCGGTCCGTCTGCACCTGACCAGTGAGATAAATGCAGCCTACCTTACGTCGGCGTTCTGGGGGGCTTTTACGGTCGGACGGTTGATCGGAATTGGCATCTCCTCCCGACTCCGCCCGCAAACCATCCTGCTTGCCGACCTGACTGGAAGCCTGCTAGCATTTTCCATCCTGTTGATTTGGCCGGCTTCCTCCCTGGCGCTTTGGACCGGGACGATTATCCTGGGTCTTTCTATTGCCTCCATCTTTGCAACTGCCATGGCTTTCACCGAAAAACGCCTGCGTTTGACTGGGGTTCTGATTGGCTGGATCCTGGTCGGCGGTGGCATTGGGGGGATGATTTTCCCCTGGTTGATCGGTCAGATGTTCGAACGCATCAGCCCGCGTATAACCATGCCGCTCCTGCTCGGCAATACTTTGATCGAATTTTGTATCTTACTCGCTTTGATCCTTCCAGTTGGGGGGAAAAAACAGCGCAAAAAACGGCAGGAGGAATTTAGTATCGGAAAGTAGGACTCAAGATTGTGAGATCGTATCATATAAGTTGCGGATTTTGTTTACGGGCGGAAAAGACGAACAATCCTAGGGCGCTAACCAGCCCAATGATCAACCCGCCAATCCAAATGGAACGTGGGTTGATGTTGTCGTTCAGGAATCCGCCGATCAAGGGAGCGGCTCCGCGGGCTATAGCCCAGGTGAACCAGTAAACGCTCATATAACGGCCGCGCATATCAGCGGGAGCCAAGTCGGCAATGTATTT
This sequence comes from uncultured Anaerolineales bacterium, assembly GCA_903829085.1. GTDB lineage: Bacteria > Chloroflexota > Anaerolineae > Anaerolineales > Villigracilaceae > UBA877. Next base: position 11,481 of record CAIKOL010000262.1, read on the forward strand.
GCTGACAGTCGGGATAAGGGTGAGTTCCCCAAAGGTCATCAGAACCATGCTTCCCCAGAATCCCCAGAAAGTGTTCATCAATGCGACACTTCCCACGCCAAGGGCGTAGATCAGCATCCCGACACCGATCACTGGCAGGGGGCGGAAGCGGCGCGAAACCTGTGTTACGGGGAATTGGATGACAACACACATCAATGCGTTGGTCGTTGGCAACCAACCGTACAGATGCTCTGGGAGGCCGAAATTGACCTTGGTGTAGACTGCAAACAGGATCCAGAGCATTGAGGGAGCGATCAGCCCTAAACCGACCAGCAGAGCGAAAATCACATAGGGGCGATCTTGAAAAACCCGACCGTACCCGCCAAAAATTGTCTTTCCCGATTCGTTCTTTGATATATTTGCTTTATTCAGAGTTTCGCGAGCGCGGAAGAATAGCAACAGACTGTATGTTAACATGCCAATTGCTGCACCGAAAAAGGCATATGAGTATGACCGTGAAGCAATAAAACCGCCCATCGCCGGTCCGATAGCAATCCCGGCGTTGTTCACCATGCGGATGATTGCATATCCATTCGTCCGTTTGTCGGGAACGATCATGTCAGCCAGCATGGCATCTGAGCCGACCTGGTAAAGGGGATTTGATGCACCCATCAGAAACATTATGAGAGCGAAGCCCAGGTAGGAATGGGCCTGGCTCATGACCAGGTAGCCAATGCCATTGATAGCCAGGCTGACGATCATTACCAGTTTACGACCCAACCTGTCCGATACCGTTCCAGCAATAAAAGATGCGAAAAGACCTGTGATGGCATTGATGGTGATCAACGTTGAAACCGTACTGAGAGTTAAACTGAGTTTCTCGCTGACATAGATCATCAGGAACGGCCAGATCGTTGACGCCCCGGCAGAACTGATGAACAACCCGACAACCATCAACCAGAACTGGGATGGGTATTCTGAGATTGTGTGGCGCAGGCGGTAAATCATGAATGAAGATTCAAAAACCTTGCGAAGGTTTTGAACCTTCGCAAGGTCATTTTAAATTTTAAGGTTTATCGTCTGGGGCCGCGACGGTCATCACTGCGGCCACCGGGGCGTCGTTCACCCCCAGGGCGTCCGCCTCCTCCGGGACGTGCACCGCCGCTCTTGCGGGAGTCACGCTCCTGGGCTTCTTCAACTGTCCAGCCTTCCAATACTGCCTGACGGGAAAGGCGGATTTTTCCCATTGGATCGATGCCGGTCACCATGACAGTGATTTCATCACCCATCTTGACTACATCTTCTACCTTTTCAACGCGCTCGCTATCCAACTGGGAGATGTGCACCATGCCGTCCGTACCGGGGAGGATCTCGACAAAAGCGCCGAAGTCTGCAATACGGACAACCTTGCCGGTGTAAATACGGCCAAGTTGCGGGGTTTCGGTGATTGCCTCGATGCGCTGACGGGCAATTTCAGCCCCTTCGCTGTTCGTCGATGCAATATAAACCGTGCCATCTTCTTGGATGTCAATCTTGGTGCCGGTCTCTTCCTGGAGAGCGCGGATATTCTTGCCGCCAGGCCCGATAATGGCGCCAATCTTGTCAGATGGAATCTTAACAGTGGTGATCCGTGGAGCGTGTGGCTTCAACTCACTTCGGGGAGCGGGGATAACTTCCAGGATTTTCCCCAGGATGAACAAGCGTGCCTGACGAGCCTGTTCGAGCGCCTGTTTCATAATCTCAGTGCTCAAACCGGAAATCTTGATATCCATTTGCAGGGCGGTAATTCCCTGGGCGCTACCGGCTACTTTGAAATCCATATCACCGAGGTGATCTTCGGTGCCCTGGATGTCGGTCAGGATTACATATTTGTCACCTTCCATGACCAAACCCATGGCAACACCAGCTACGGGAGCCTTGATGGGAACACCGGTATCCATCAGCGCCAAAGTTGAGCCGCAAACGGAGGCCATCGAAGAGGAGCCATTGGAGGCCATGACTTCAGATACCAGACGCAGGGCGTAGGGAAAACTCTCTTCGGCAGGTATGACTGGCAGTAAGGCGCGTTCAGCCAGAGCGCCATGTCCGATCTCTCGACGGGATTGCCCACGAAGCATTTTTGCTTCGCCGGTAGAGAAGGGAGGAAAGTTATAGTGATGCATGTAACGCTTGGTATCAACGGGGGTAAGTGTATCCAACATCTGCGATTCGGACAATGTACCGAGGGTAACAAGAGTCAGTACCTGGGTTTCGCCGCGGGTGAACAGACCGGAGCCGTGGGCACGTGGACTGAAACCAACTTCGCACCAGATGGGGCGAATCTCGGCGGGTGTGCGACCATCAGGACGTTTCCCCTCGTTCAGGATGCGGGCGCGGACGATTTTCTTCTCGGCTTCAGCAAAGGCTTCTTTAATAGCCTCCAAGCTCGGTGTCTCCGGAAGGGCAAACTCGGGCAGAGCTTCCATGTCAGTCTCATCGGCAACATTTACTTTCGCGCCTTCAGAGGGAATGAGTTCGGCAACCAGGTTCTGCAGGAGAGTGTTCATTCCGGCATAGAACTCGGCTTTCATCAAAGGTTTATCGAGCAGGGCTTTCATTGGAGCGCCGACGCGGGTAAATACCTTTTCCTGGAGGGTCTGATCGGGCAGGGCGTAGGCCACTTCGCGTTTGGTTTTGCCAATTTCAGCTCGCATCTGGAGCTGCAGGTCAATCAATGGTTGGATGGACTTGTGGCCGAACTCCAATGCGGAAACCATAACATCTTCGGGAATTTCATCCGAGCCAGCTTCAACCATTAGGATAGCGTCACGCGTCCCGGCAATGCGCAGGTCAAGATCTGACTTGTCGATTTCCGCAAAAGTGGGATTGATGATGAATTCACCATCCACGCGACCGACACGCACTGCGCCTACCGGACCATTCCAGGGGATGTCGGAAATCATGACGGCCGCGGAGGCGGCGTTAATGGCAAGAACATCCAGAGGATTATCAGGATCAGCTGATAGCGAATACATGATAATCTGGACTTCGTTGCGCATACCTTCAGGGAAGAGCGGGCGCAGTGGCCGGTCTGTGAGACGGGCGGTCAAAATGGCGTCCGTGGAAGGACGCCCTTCACGACGGAAGAACGAGCCAGGGATTTTACCGCCGGCGTACATGCGTTCTTCATATTCAACAGTGAGCGGGAAGAAATCAATCCCGGGGCGAATGCTGCCCATGGTGGCAGCAGCAAAGATGATGGAATCGTCCAAGTGTACTGTGACGGCCCCACCAGCCTGTGCGGCCAATCTACCGGTTTCAATAGAAATTGTCCGGCTGCCCACCGTTGTGGTGTAGCGTTTTACTTCGGGTTTCATTATAAATCTCCTTTTCCCGCCTGGTCAGGGACTGAAAGATGGCGGCAACAATTAGTTACCAACATGTTTCAATTCCTGACGGACGGGCCGATTGTGGGGGCAAACACCCGAGTTTGCCAATGCCACATGAGAATAAAAAGAGTAGATGGGCCTGGCCCATCTACTCGGGCGAACCACTTGCTATTTGCGGCGCAGTTTCAATTGCTCAGTCAGCGCCAGATAGCGCTGATAGTCGCTTTTACGCAGGTAAGCCAGTAACCTGCGGCGCTGGCCGACCATCTGGAGCAGACCCCGACGGCTGGCCTCATCATGTTTGTGAGTGCGCAGGTGTCCGGTCAGTTGCAGAATGCGGCTGGTAAGGATCGCCACCTGAACTTCCGGAGAACCGGTGTCTGTCTCGTGGCGGTGGTAATCCGTGATAACCTTGGTTTTAACTTCCTTATTAAGCGGCATGACGTTTGCTATTCCTTTCAGAAGATTTTGAGCAGGTCTCCGCACCTGCAGGGTCAGCCGCGGGTGGGACCAGTCAAGCGAACAGGATTATACCAGAAAAATATGAGGGGAAGAAGGTCAATTATCTCTCTTCAAGTTAGTAATCATGGTGTTAATCTCATTTTCCTCTTGTTCCTGATTGCTAAAATAATCCAAAATGAATTGAGATCTGCGCAAGCGCAAGGTCATGGATGCGACAGCTTGTAAATCTTCCGGCGTCACTTGATTGCGACCATCGGCGGCTGTGTAGGCACGCGCGGCTTCAAACCAGGAAATTTCAGTCCGCAGGCTGTCGATACCCATCCTCTGGACCAGTTTAATAGCCGGGTTGGCGACATTATCAGGTAAAGTCACTCTTGCCAATTGTGCCCGGGCAGACTGTACTTCATCAGCAGCGGCTTGCGTATCCTCGAAGTAAGCTGTGGACATACCGCGTGGATTTGCCTGATAGGCCTGTACACGGCGATACGCTTCCAATCGCTCGGTGGGATCATCGAGTCCACGCACGATGACACGCAGCCCGAATCGGTCCATAATCTGGGGTCGCAGGCGACCTTCCTCGGGATTCATCGATCCCACAAGTACGAATCGGGAGTGGTAAGTGGCAGAGATGGATCCGCGCCGCACTGTGTAGGATCCCTGGGCGGCTGCATCCAGGATGGCATCCACAATATCATCAGCAAGCAGGTTAATCTCGTCAATGTATAACAGGTTGCGGTCCGCCTGGGCCAGGATTCCACGTCGAACACGTATTCGTTCATGGATGGCAGCACGTTCGTCGATCCCGCCGACCACATCTTCAAGCCGGGAGTTGAGTGGCAGCTCGTTCAATCTGACGCGGTCAGGAGCAGATAATGGTTGACCTTCGGCGTACTTCTTGGCGCAATCAGGGCAAACAGCGTCGATTCCACCAGCTTCAATATCCTCAGGTAGACAGCCGTAATAGCATAAACTACGTTCAACTTTGGGAAGGATATCCAGCAGCGAGCGGACTGCAGTGGTTTTTGCGGTACCACGTGGACCTACAAGCAGAATTCCTCCTACCGACGGGTTTATCAGTCCGATCAGAAGGGCAAGCTTCATCTCCTTCTGACCCACAATTGCAAGGAATGGGAAGGGAAGAGCTTCAGAGCGCAACCCCTCGGTGGGGACTTCCGATGGAATACTCTTGCCTGAAACAAAATCTACCAGTTCCCGTAAAGTGCGGAATGGATGTGCGACGCGTTCTTTCGGTTCTATTTCTTCGGAAGGAATTTCGGTTTGGGTCATGGCTTATTTCCATCAGTCCCATATGAAT
>CAIKOL010000263.1 GCA_903829085.1 uncultured Anaerolineales bacterium
CGGCAGCCCGCACCGGCTTCTTCATCCGTTCCAGCCGCGGGTGTGGAAACCGCGCCGGGCGTGGTGGCTGCGACGGGCACATTCGGCTTGCCGGGTGTGGGGCGGCAGGCGAAGGCCCAGGTCCCGCTGCCATCCGGGAGGCGGCACCAGGTGCGGTCCATGCTGGTCACCACCGGGTAGGTGAAGATATCTGCCGTCCGTCCATCCGGTTTGAGCAGGCGGACGGTGTCGCCGCCATCGCTGAGCGGGATGCCGCTGGCAGTATGATAGAAGACCGCCATCTGGCGCGGCAGGAGGGTCATGTCGGGCAGGGTGTAGGGACTCGAGCTCCCGTCGCCATTATCCAGTTTCCAATTCCTCAAGCTGATCGAGGCCGTGCCCAGGTTGATGAGTTCGATATACTCATCGCCGGTATTGGCCAGTCCGTCGCCATTCCAATCGGTGTGCGGGTGGGGCAGGAACTCGTTGATCACCACGTTGCCGGGGACAGTGGTGGCAGTGCGCGAGGGGGTGCGGGTAAGGGTTTGTGTGCGGGTTAAGGTGACCGTACGCGTGGCTGTGAGCGTGAGGCTGGTTGTCAAATTGGCCGTGGCTGACCCGGTGGGCGTGAGCGTGTTTTCAACTGCGCCGGTAACGGTGGGAGTGGCAGTGTCTGTGGCGGTAGCGGTGGCAGACGGAGAGCCGCTGGCCGTCAAAGCGGCTGCGGTTGTGGCGGTGGGCGTATCAGTGGGGGTGGGTGTATCGGTTGGAGGGGGGATGCAGGCGGTCGTCAGCGGGCTGTCCATGTTTTGCGGAAGGGAGCCCTGGGTGAGAAGCTGGAAGTCGGCGGCATTGTCGTCGGTATCGGTGCAATTTCCCGCCGGGCCGCCCGGCTTGCGCTCATAGCTCTGGTTCAGGTCTGCGGTCAGCGAGTCGAGGTAGTCTCCTTCGAAGAATGGAGAGCCCGGCCCGATTGCCACTTGATCCACCGGCGTGTCATCCGGCAGGGTCAGCGCAATTCCACCGGCGTCCGGGATCCCGCTATCGGGATTGAAAAAGCCATCCGGGGTCACCTTCCCGCTATACCCATTGGTGCTGTCGTTGGCTACCAGAAAATGTTGCCCGGACCTTAATTCCGATCCGTCCGGGTAGGTGTAGATCACGGTGACGCTGGTTCCGGATGAATTGGAGATCCAGATCTCCCAGTTACTGAGGTCGATGGCTGAATTGGTGGGATTGAAGATCTCGATAAATTCATCATTTCCGCCCTTTGGACCCCTGGTGCGCAACTCGCTGATGACCACATTATCCCGCTGCGGACTCATCCCCACGGCTGCACGTACTGCGCTTCCTGACAGCAGCCCGCCCAAACTCCCCAGCCCGAGCAAGGCAGCCAGCACCCATATTCGAAATTCTCTTGTGCGCAGCATGTTCGCAGGCGTTTCCTTCCAATCATCATAACACACGCCGCGCCTGCGCACGGTGTTTTTCACATCGCCACCCCGCTTCCCAATGAGCCCAACCCAGGGTTTTCACAAAACTGCCGCTAAAAACGCATTACCCCGAAAGAGCCAGGCTGTCCCCACCCGGGCGGGGGAAAAGAGTATCTTGGGGAGCTTAGCGGGGTTCGACAACAATTTTAATGGCCGTTCGCACCTTGTCTTCTATGGTAACTTCCACGAACTCGGGGATGGCCACTACAAAGATGCCGTCATCTTTCAGATAGCCGGTTGCCAGTACGAGCGCCTTGACGGACTGATTTACCGCCCCGGCTCCAATCGCCTGCACTTCGGCCCGTTTGTGTTCACGGACGACGCCCGCGATGGCTCCGGCTACAGCAGAGGTACGGGAGGTTGCGGATACTTTGATAATGTCCATAGAGTTTCTCCCTTGCGTGCACGAACGGTGAGAGGGATGGTACCTTACAAAATTGTACAGTATTTCAGGTTGTGATTCAAGATGGTGGAAGCACCAATTCCCAAACCTCTTTTACGCCTCAAGCTGCGCCTGCGCGCAGCCCGGGCCAGACCCCTGCCACGACCGAGCCGCACTGCGGACAGGTGCCCTGCGGGGTGACACGCATCTTGCGGATGGAATAGCCGCTGCGTTCCACCAGGGCGGTCTTGCAGTGGGAGCAGTAAGTGTTCTCGTACTCGCTGACCCGCCCGGGCAGGTTGCCGGCGTACACATAGCGCAGCCCGGCCTCGCTTCCGATCTCGGCGGCGCGCAGGAGTGTATTTGCCTGGGTATTGGGGGTGGCCTGCATCTTGTAGTCGGAGTGGAAGGCGGTCACGTGCCAGGGGATGTCGGGAGAAACGGAGGCCAGGAAGCGCGCCGCCTCCCACAGTTCAGCGGTGCTGTCATTGAAACCCGGCACCACCAGCGTGACCACCTCCAGCCAGAGTCCCAGCTCCTTCACCCGCTGGATGGTATCCAGCACATTCTGCAACACGCCACCCAACTGCCGGTAATTTTTAGCCTGCATGGATTTCAGGTCAATTTTTATTCCGGAGAGGAAAGGCCGCAGGTACTCCAGCACTTCGGGCGTGGCATTCCCGTTGGAGACCAGCACGCACTGGATGCCCGCCTGGAGCGCCAGTTTGAAGACTGCCGCGGCCCACTCGCTGGTGATAAGCGGCTCGTTATAAGAGGAAGCGATCACCTGCGCTCCGCTCCGGCGGGCGGCCTCCACGATCTGCGCGGGGGAGACGCGCTTCACAAAATAGGCCGCCTCTTCCGAAGCCGGGTCGCGCAGGGCCTGGGAGGTCAGCCAGTTCTGGCAGTAGCCGCAGTGGAAGTCGCAGCCCAGCATCCCGAAGGTGAGAGCGGTCGAACCGGGCAGGAAATGGTAAAAGGGTTTTTTCTCCACCGGGTCGGCATTCAGGGCGGCTACATACCCCCAGGGAACACGCAGTTCCTTGCCATCGTGGAAGCGCACCTGGCAGACACCCCGCCGCCCGCTCCGCACCAGGCAGCGGTGCCCGCAGGCGGTGCAGCGCACGGAACCGTCCGCCTGGGGTATGACCAGGTCGGCCGGGGCCGTCAAACGGTCCAGGAGCGCGGCGAAGGGCAGCATATATTAATCATACACCTTTTCGAGCCGC
>CAIKOL010000264.1 GCA_903829085.1 uncultured Anaerolineales bacterium
GTCATCCCCACCGCCGGCTGGGCCACCCGCATGCGCCCCCAGACCTGGTCCAAGCCCAAGCCCCTGGTGAGTGTGGCGGGCGGCACCGCCCTCGACCATGTGTTGGAGCAATTCACCTCCCTCCCCGCCGGGATTGATGTCGAATACGTGTTCATCCTCGGGCCCTACTTGGGGGAACTGCAGATCCCGCCCTACGTGCAGGCGCATTTCCCCAACATCAAAGCCCACTACGTCCTGCAATCGGTCATGAAAGGTCAGTCCGACGCCCTCTGGCTTGCCCGCCAGTATCTCACCGGGCCGCTGCTCATCTGCTTCTCGGATACGCTCATGGAGACCGATTTCTCCTTCCTCGCCGCTGAAACAGCCGGCGCTGTGGCCTGGGTCAAGACCGTCGAAGACCCCACCCGTTTTGGCGTGGCGCACGTGGACCCGCATGGCTGGGTGACCAGGCTCGAGGAAAAGCCGAAAAGTATGGACAATAAGCTGGTCGTCATCGGCTGTTATTATGTGCAGCAGGGCGAAGAATACCTCGCTGCCATTCAGGAACAGTTCCAGACCACCCAGCCCCGCAACAACGAATATTTCCTCACCGATGCGTTCAATATCATGCTCGCCCACGGGTTGAAGATGCGCACCCAGACGGTGGAGGTCTGGCTGGATACCGGCACCATCCCTGCCACCCTCGAAACCAACCGCTACCTGTTGTCGCGTCTGCCCGCCGGCGGGCTGGACCCTGAAAAATTACAAGCCTGGAAACAAGCCTATGTGACCATCCTGCCGCCGGTCTTCATCCACCCTACCGCCGAGCTCAGCCATGCCACCATCGGCCCGTATGTCTCCATCGCCGCCGGCTGCAAGATCACGAACGCCCATATCCAGGATTCCATCCTTGAAGCCGGGGTGACGGTGAACTCGGCCTCCCTGAAAGGCTCCTTCATCGGCCGCCAGGCCAGTATCCAGGGGCGTTCTCCCGGCGATCCGCCCTTGGTTTTGAATATCGGAGATAACAGTTCGGTTACTTTATAGGCAGGATCTGCACATGACCGCCATCGTCGAATGCCACTCCGGGTTCACCTACGCCGAGAGACCCACCGCCCTCACCTGGCAGGGGCTGCGCCTCGAGATCGTTGAGATCCTGTCCCAGGGGCGTACCCCGCAGGCAAAATGGTTCCGGGTCCGCACCGCGCAGGGAAGTTTCTTCGAACTGTCCCATCTTGAGGCGGAAAGTCAGGGCCTGTCTGATAATGATTGGAAGATCGTACCCTTTGGTTCATCTCAATGATCCTGGGCGCATGCTGGGAATTTCGCTCCCCGCTTGATTGAGACAAATTTATCCTTTCCATAAATGGAGGCGATTGGATGCAGGAAATTTCTGACACGCGCTATCTCGCCAGGAGTGTGGCTGGATTGAAGCCCTCGGGCATTCGCAAGTTCTTCGACATTGCTGCCACGATGAAGGATGTCATTTCGCTCGGCATCGGGGAACCGGATTTCACCACCCCGGAACCGATCCTCGACGCCGGCATGCGTTCCCTGCGCAATGGGCAGACGCACTACACCTCCAATTCTGGCAAGCTTGACGTGCGCCAGGCCGTGGTCGATAATCTCAAGCGTCTCTACGGCGTCAGCTACGATCCGGTCAACGAGGTCGTCATCACGGTGGGCGTCTCGGAGGCCCTCTACCTGGTGATGACCGCCCTGCTCGACCCCGGCGACGAGGTCATCATCCCCACCCCCTGTTTCGTCTCCTACCAGGCCGAGGTGATCCTGGCAGGCGGGGTGCCGGTCGAGATCCCCAGCCGCATGGAAGACAATTTCCAGATGGACCCGGAGCGCATCCGGGCTGCCATCACCCCCCGCACCAAGGTCATCTTTGTCGGGTATCCCAACAACCCCACCGGCGCGGTCGCCACCCACCAGGTCCTCAAACAGGTGGCCGAGATGGCTATCGAACACGACCTGATCATCGTCTCGGACGAGATCTACGACCGGCTGGTATACGACTTTGCGCATGTCTGTGTCCCGGCCCTGGGCGATGAGATCAGGAAGCGCACTATCCTGCTTGGCGGGTTGTCGAAGGCCTATGCCATGACCGGCTGGCGCATCGGCTACGCCTGCGGCCCGGCGGATATCATCAAGGGTATGGTCCGCATCCACCAGTACACCATCATGTCCGCCCCCACCACCGCCCAGGACGCCGCCCTGGAAGCGCTGAACAATGGAGAAAAACACGTTCAGCAGATGGTGGCCGAATTCGACCGCCGGCGCAGGCTGATCTTCAACGGGCTGAACCGCCTCGGGCTGACCACCTTCGAACCGCGCGGCGCCTTCTACGCCTTCCCCCGCATTGCCGCCTCCGGCATGGACGATGAGACCTTCGCCGAAAAACTCCTGCAGGAAGAACGCGTGGCGGTGGTGCCGGGCAACGCCTTCGGGCTGGGTGGCGACGGCTTCGTCCGCTGCTCCTACGCCACCTCCTACGAGAAGCTCGAAGAGGCACTGCGCCGCATGGAAAAGTTCATGAACCGCTATGGCTGAACCCGTTTTTCATATTGTAGGGGTTTGGGGTGATGGCTGGTTGCAGAGCAACCAGCCATCACCCCAATAATCTCTTTCCCCCGCCTTGGTGCGGGGGTGTATAGCACACACAGATAGTAAACACATGTACGGAGACATGGTAAACACCTGGCTTAAAGCCCCCTCCTGGCGCGTATCTCTTGGGTTGTGCGTGCGGCTACGCCGCACGCACAACACCCACTTCTCCTCATCTATCAGTAAGCTGCCAATCCGGTGTAAAATACACACCGTCGGAGGTGCAAGATGATTTTCCAGGTAGGGATTGAAAATAATAATGAAGGCCGCTCCATCGCCTGGGCGCTGGAACACCCCGGCTGTTTCGCCTATGGCATCAAGGGCGAGGCCGCAGCTTCGAACCTCGAAGGCGCACTCAATAAATACGCCGGCTGGATCCTGCGCCACGAGCGCAACACCTGGCTCAACTTCGCCGAACAGGATATCGAGCTCGTCATCAATGGCACCTGGGATGTTTATTTCATCAATGACACCCTCGATCTGACCTCCGAGGCGGACGGCTACAGCGTGGAATCTTTCTTCCCTTATGATTGGAAACCCCTCACCTCCATCGAGATCAAGCACGGTCTGGATATGCTTTCCTGGAGCCGGGATGACCTGCTCAAGAGCCTCCATGGACTGAGCGAGGCCAAGCTCAACCAGGCCTTTCCCGGCGAACGCTGGAGCATCAACGGCATCCTGGGTCATATCGGCGGGGCGGAATGGTGGTACCTGGATTGCCTGGGGCTGGCCTTCCCGCGCCCCGAGCTCCCCGAGGCCCCGCTGGCCAAGCTGGAAAAAGTCCGCCGGCAATTTAATACCGTCATGCTCAAACTGGATGGCGTCAAACAGGTCGTCGGCGTGGATGGGGAGTTCTGGTCGCCGCGCAAGGCCCTGCGCCGGGCACTCTGGCACGAGCGCGACCACATTGACCACATCCGCAAACTGATCGCCGGATAACACACGCCATGGCCTCCTTCGAGGAATACCGCCTGCTCTACGAGCGCACCGAGAAATTATCCGAGCGCCGCCAGACCACCAGCCAGATCTACCTGACCATCAACACGGCCCTCTTCGGGGCGGTCGCCTTCCTGGCGAAAGACTCCGGGTTCCCGGGCTGGGAACAAACCCTGGGGCTCCTGTTCCTGTTCGCCTTTGGCATCCTGATCTGCTTCATCTGGCTGCGCATCCTGCTCAGGCTGGAGGAGATCCTGCGCTGGCAGTACGGGCAGCTGCGTGAGCTGGAGAAAATCATCCCCGACAGTTATCAACTCTTCACCAAGGAAAACCTGGCCCTCTACCGGCCGGGAAAGGGCCGCGAAAAATTCAGTTTCTCGCTGCTCGAGTCGCGCCTGCCGGTCATCCTGATGATCATCTACGGGGTCTTCGCCCTCGGGTTCGTGCTCTCGACTGCGCTCGGCGGGCTGTAGACCCGGGCTGGAAATATTATCAAAGAGAGTAGCAACATTGCGTTGCTACTCTCTTTATTTTCATTCCACCCGCTATTCTTTAAAAAAAATGGGGTTTGGGGTGTTGGCGGGTGGCAACAGACTTGATTACACCCGTTCCACGGTTTTTTAAGGTGGGGATTGGGGTGTTGGTGGGTGGCAACAGACTTGATTACACCCGTTCCACAGTTTTTTAAGGTGGGGTTTGGGGTGTTGGCGGGTGGAAATAGAC
>CAIKOL010000265.1 GCA_903829085.1 uncultured Anaerolineales bacterium
ACTCCATCTCTGCGCGGATGCGTGCCACTTCGCTCTGGCCGGTGGCGTGACTGGCTGCCGGGGACAGGTCAAGTGTGGTGAAATAGCAGATGCGATCCTGGTAAAAGGCCTGTCCATCCGGCAGGTCTGCTGCGGCAATCCCCGCGCGGGAACCAGGAACATATTCTGTTTCGAGAAACTGGAGCAGGCTCCGGTAGGCAGGTACCACCGACCCGCGAATGGCATTTTCTGCGGCGGCCATCAGCCGCTCCCGATCAGCCCCGCCGATGAAGGCAGGAAACTGCTCAAAGGGCTTAAAAAAAACGCTCCGGGCGGGATCGTCCACGATATGCGCCTGCAGAGACTTATCCACTCCCTCCAGCGTGACGCGCGGCGGGACAAAGCCGGTGCCCAATCCCAAGCGGAGAAGATCGATACTCTCAGCAAAATATCGGCGCAGCCCTTCCAGCCTGGCGAGGTAATTCTCGTAATCGCGGACCGTCCCGAACGGGGAGGACAGGTACAGGTCCGGGAAGTACACATGGAATCCACCCGCCTTGGAGATGGGCAGGCGATAGCCGTGAAAGTCCAGGCCGGCAATCTCAAAATCCAGCATGCGGGCGAAGATATCGTAGTTCAGGCGGTCAGCCGGAGGGAGGGTGCCGCGCTCGATTTTCTGCAAGCGCTGGCGGAAGCCTGCCAACTGACCGCGCCAGGTACCGTAATTTTCCTCCCCGGCGCCGGGCAGGGCGTCATTAAAACGATGGTCTCCACAGGAGGTGGCAAAGAGCGGGTCCCAACGCATCCAGGCTTCCCACTGGTCCGCAACCAACTGGTTGAGTTGCATGGGGATCCCGGTTCCAGCACGGGGGTCAGAGGAAGTCATTGGGAATTCCTTTTAATCGATCGTCTGCCAGACCCGCGCAAAGCGAAGAATTCGGCTGCGGATATAAAAAGCATCCGGGTCAGCATCGGGACGCTGGACCTTGATCAGTTCGATGGCTTCATCCGGGTCGTATCCCAGGGCAATCAGGATGGCCGCTCCCATCGCCACCCCGCGGTGACGGCCTTTGGCACAGTGGGCGTAAACCTTCCCGCCTTTGCAGATCGTTTCAAGCGCGGCATGGACGCCGCGTATCAGAAAGCGGACGGGGATGACCAGGCCCGGGCTGTCAATGGTCGGAAGCCACAGAAAATTGAGCGGAGGCCGATGAAGATCCAAGTCGGGGCGCTTCTCGAAGCGCATGTTAATAATCAAGCGGACACCCAGGTCTCGCAGAGTATCGTAATCGTCCCTGCGCGGGGTATCCCCGATAAAGAGATTGTCGGTTATTTTTGAAAAATCCATAGACCAAATCTTATCACAAACTTGAATCTCCGGGTTCCCTACGCGGCGGCCTGAAAAGAGGAGAAACCTGTAACATCTTTTAAGGTCCCGTCACTGCCCGGCGGACTATATCCAGGGCCTGTAAAGCCGACAAGCGCTGAATGGCGGCGGCTTCATCGGTCAGGTAGAGATCGCCTTGGTAGGTGGCGTCAGGGCGGGTATAGAGACCGCGATTGGGCAGGCTGTCCACCGTTGCCCAGAAATTCCAGAAAGGAATGTTATATTCCACCGCCAGTTGGGCAAATTGGGCATTCACGTGCTCATCCAGTTCACGGTCATCGGCCTTGCTGGCCAGGATGGGGACAACGCCAGACGCAATGAGCTGGTCTAGGATGGCG
>CAIKOL010000266.1 GCA_903829085.1 uncultured Anaerolineales bacterium
AAAAAATCGGGCTTGACATAGAACGAGTGTTCGTATTATAATTAGCACAAATGTTTGGATAACAGGATAAGAAAGGAAGGTTCCGATGGTTAGAACTCGCAGAGGCTTGACCGAACGACATCAGAAGATCATAGATTACCTCAATGAACGGATGAGCACGGGTTATCCCCCGTCCATTCGCGAGATCGGTGAGGCGGTTGGGATCACTTCGACCTCCGTGGTCACCTATTATTTGAAGCAACTGACTGAAATGGGTCTGATCGAACGGGATGCAAAATTCTCGCGTGCCGTACGCTTGACCGTTCCAATAAACCGGGAACTGGTAAAAGTTCCCATCCTTGGCCCGATCGCAGCAGGCGAACCAATGCTGGTTCCTGCCCCGGGCGCCACCTATCTCGGCATTGGTAACGAAATGGACGCGGTGGACGTGGCTCGCAGCCTCCTGCCTTCTGGAGAAAAGGGCACTGATCTTTTCGCTCTGAAGGTGAAGGGCGATTCCATGATCGATGCCATGATCAATGATGGCGATATTGTCATTATGAAACCGGCGATCAAGGCCAACAACGGTGAACTGGTTGCCATTTGGCTTCCAAATCGGGATGAGACCACCCTCAAATATTTCTTCAAGGAGAAGAATCAATACCGGCTTCAACCTGCCAACCCCACCATGAATCCGATCATGATTGAAAAGACTGAACCGTTGGAGATCAAAGGCAAGGTGGTGATGGTCATCCGCAACGTGGAAAGTGTCGCGGTTTAACCTGCACTGCTTAATATATACACAGCCTCTGCAATTTAGCAGAGGCTGTTTTTTTTATTTTTCCTGGGAACTTGTTTCTGGCGGCTGTCTCTTTTGGAGCAGCACCTGGACACCATTATGAGCCTGGTTGGTCAGGCGTTCCATTTCCGCTTGGAGGCCCATTAAGGTATCGAGAACATACTGGTCCGCCCCGATCTTGATATTTTCGGCATCCATCTTTGCCTGGTCAATGATCTGACCGGCGCGCCTCTGTGCATCTGTTACAAGCATTTCTTTATCAACCAGAGTCTCGGCTTTTTCACGGGCCAGTTGCAGTGTTCGATTGGCCTCTTCCTGTGCCTGGGCCATGACCCGGTCTTTTTGCGAAAAGACCTGCTGCGCTTTCTTGACTTCTTCAGGCACCGAAATACGCATCTGGTCAATGATATCCAAGAACTTGTCCTCATCCACGATAACATTACGTGTTAATGGGATGGGACGGCTGTTGTTGAAGAGTTCTTCCAGGCGATCAATCAATTGAAGAATATCCATTGGCTCCTCCGCTTGAACGAGGTCGGAACGCAGTTATTATACTTTAATCCCGAAAGGTTGTACTTGCAGATCGCCAAGGTTTTTAACCTTGTTCTTGAGAGCGACCTCTACGTGAGCTGGTACCATGCTGGAAACATCTCCACCCAGGCTGGCAATCTCTCGCACAGTGGTGGATGAAAGAAAGGTATGATCCTCGTCAGTGATGAAGGCAATGCTTTCGATATCCGGGGCCAAGCGGTGGTTGGCGAGGGCCATGCGGAATTCGTATTCAAAATCCGAAAAAACGCGCAAGCCACGCACAATTACCTGGGCGTCGATCTTGCGGCAGAACTCCACCGTCATACCGCTGTACCCGACGATTCTGATCTTCGGGTGTCCCTGGAAGGTTTCCTGGACCAGGGAGATGCGTTCTTCAGGCAAGAACAACAGGCTTTTAAGCGGCCGGTCGTAGACGGCAATAACCAGTTCGTCGAACAGGCGGGCAGCCCGTGTGGCGATGTCGATATGGCCATAGTGAACAGGATCGAACGTTCCGGGAAATAAAGCACGTACCATACTAGCTTACATCTCCTTTGCCACCGCCCCAGAAGCGGAACAGGGCCTCGGCCAGCAGCGTGTTTTCAGGATCCTTTAGCTCCGGGTCGCGGGCGAAAAGCGCTTGGGCCTGCGTACGGGCTTTTTCGATCAATTGGATGTCGCTCAAGCTGGCCATTTTCAAGGATGTGGCGTACCCAGCCTGGCGTGTTCCCAGAAATTCACCGGGACCGCGCTGCTGCAAGTCGCGTTCGGCCAGTACGAATCCATCATTTGTCTCAGCCATGGCTTTCAGACGTTCGTTCTCAGCTGCATCTTCATGGTCGGGGATCAGCAGGCAGTAGGATTGGGCTGGGCTTCTTCCCACCCGGCCGCGCAACTGGTGGAGTTGGGCCAGTCCGAAGTGGTTGGCGCCCTCAATGAGCATGACGGTGGCATTCGGCACATCCACGCCTACTTCGACCACGGTGGTGGAAACCAGGATATTGTATCGTTTTTCACGGAAGGCCAGCATCACGGCGTCCTTCTCGTCAGGTTTCATTCTTCCGTGCAACAGGCCCACTTTCAGGTCTGGAAAGATCTGTTTCTGCAGGATTTCATGTTCTTGTGTGGCGGCAAGAAGCTCGCTTTTTTCACTCTCTTCCACCAATGGATAAACGATGAAAGCCTGGTACCCGCTCTTGACCTGGCTGCGGATCAGTGTGAAGGCGCGCTCGCGTTCCTGCGGCATGAGGATGTGGGTGGGAATGGTCTGGCGGCCGGGCGGCAATTCATCCATGATGGAAAGGTCGAGGTCGCCATAGATGGTGAGGGCCAGCGAACGTGGGATGGGAGTGGCGGTCATCACCAGCAGGTGCGGATTGGTACCCTTGGAACGCAGGGCGGCGCGTTGCTCCACGCCAAAACGGTGCTGCTCGTCCACCACCACATATTCCAAATCAGCAAATGTGACCGGGTCTTCGATCAAGGCATGCGTGCCGATGACGATCTTGATCCCGCCGCTGGCGAGACCGGCCCGGATGTCTTCTTTTTCGCTTGCCGGGGTATCACCAACCAGCAGGCGGATCTGTTCAGGTTTGAGCAGGCCGTTCTCACCAGTCAGTACGTTCTGGAAGGTGTGGAAATGCTGATCGGCCAGGATGGAGGTGGGTGCCATGATGGCAGCTTGCGCACCAGACTGGTTAACCATGGCCGCAGCCAAAGCCGCCACGACGGTTTTTCCGGAACCAACATCGCCTTGCAGCAGACGGTTCATCGGTTTGCCAGATTTCAGGTCTGTACGGATATCGGCAACAGCTTTATTTTGGGCTGTCGTTAAGGCAAATGGGAGGGCGGTGAGACGCGCTTCCAGCCAGGCATCATCCACTTCAAAGATGCGTCCGGGAATGGATTGCCAGTCATGACGTTGGCGGAGAACTCCTGTTTGCAGGAAGAAGATTTCGTCAAAGGCCAGGCGCTGGCGGGCGGCCTGAAGTTTTGCGTTGGAGTCCGGGAAATGTGCCTGGAGCAGGGCTGTTCCCAGGTCAGGCAGATCCGCTGCCTGACGGATGGTGTCGGGCAGATGGTCGGTCAATTTTGGCGCCCAATAGGTCACCACCTGGCTCATCAACGTTCGCAGCCATTTCTGGGTGACATTGGCGGTCAGGGAATAAATGGGCACGATCCGGTTGGTGTGCAAGTTTTCCACTTCCACCGGTTCCCAATCCGGGCTATTCATCACCAGACGGCCGAGATATTGTTCCACCTTGCCGGATACCGAGATAGCCTGGCCAACCTTCAACCGGTTGGTCAGCCAGGGCTGGTTGAACCAGGTAAGCCGCAAGCCGGCAGTACCGTCGTTGATGACAGCTTCAGTGATGGTCATTTTTCCGCCGCGCAGCGGATGTGAATCCACCATGGTGACTTCGCCAATGATGGTCAGCTTCTGTCCGTAGAACACATCCTGGATGGGCTTGAGTTGGCTGTAGTCTTCGTAGCGGTGAGGAAAGTTATACAACATGTCACCCAGGGTCTTGAGCCCCAGGCGGGAGAGCATGGCAGCGTGACGCGGCCCAACGCCTGCCAGGACGGTCAGGGATGCATTCAGGGCAATGGGACGTTTGCTGGTGACGCCACCGGGATGCGCCTCGGCGCGACCGGGAACCGTCCGCTGAGGGCGTGGAGCAGGTGCAGGTGTACTTTTATTATCGGGCGGCTGCAGAGCTGGGACTTGTTCCTGCGCTAGTAATGAACCCTCGGGTCTTAATTCTTCCACAGGCAGCACTGGATGTGCTTCCGGTTCCGGGATGGGGTCTGGCTCAACATGCGCCGGGACTGGCTGTGGAGGGGGCTGAACCGGTTTGGGCGTGACCTGTTTCTTCCCCAGGGCCGCTTCCGGGACCTTTTCCAGGATTTGTTTCCATAAGGACTTAAGGGATTGGAGACGCGCCTCAGGGGTCAGGTCCGCATAGGCGTGCAGGGTGGCAGAAGTGGCCTGGACGATCTCCTCAGGCAGCTTATCGTTACGGGCCTCGCCTTCCCAGAGATTTAGTACGTTTGCCAGCCCGCCGATTACAGCGGTATTGGTGTAGCCATTTTCGTGTTCGAGGCGGAAGAATTTACGCAGTTTTTCGATGGAAGAATGCATGGGAGTATTTTACCGCATAAAACTGCTGTGATGTTTTTATGGCCTTTTTGGATTTTCCATTCCTGGTTTTATGAAGGTCGAGCCAATCCAGGCTGTCAGGCCGATTGCAAGCAAAATGATGGCCTGGAGGATGATCGGTACTGAAAGAGCGTGAACGATGGAACGGGACAATTCCTGCCCAAGGCCGGTGATTTCCGTCGGGATAAATGGGGGGATTCGCTGAACAACGAAAATAGCCCAGGCCATGTTCAGGATTGGTTGTGCCAAAATTCCCAGGCAGAGGGTGATTATTCCGGAGGCAAAGATGGGGATGCCCCACCAGCACAGCCAGCTTTTGAGAGAACGAACGGCAAATAACGTGATCAGCAGGAGAAAAGTCAGAGGCAGCAGCGGACTAAGGCGTATATAAAGCCGGACTGTGCGAATGGTGGTGATTGGGTCCGATCCGAACGGACCTTCCCCGGCTGAAAGAATTCCCGGGGATGGCGATGGGATGATCGTGACCACATCCGGTACCTGCGTGGCAACCGCTTTAAAAAGATCAGTAAATAAGGGAACCAGGATGGGGAGGAATAGATCGGAAGGTTTACAAAATAACAGATTTCCATTGGCCAATTCGCTGACCATTTTTTCCAGTTCCTTTTCAGTACAAGGCGGCTGGGAGTCCAGCAATTGCAGGATGAGATCTGAACCACCCGGGCCAGCCAGGCGTTCCTTCAGAGAGTTCAAGGATACGGCCACCGTGTCTGTCTCTCCGTTAAGATAGGCAAATAGCTGATCGAGCGTGCCATCGGTCATGGCTTTCAGGTCACCCGGCGGCAGGAGGATCGTGAGCATGGCCTGCCAGTTTGTTGCCGTGAGATTCTGCAGGAATGGAGGCATCCCGCTCTGCATGCTGCCTGTCAGCATCACCCCGACAACCTCTGGAAGGCGCGCATAGATGTTCTGTTCGGTCAGAACATTTTTATAAAGTGCAGCATTGAAGATCTGCCGGTTGAGGCTGGAAAGAACAAGAGCCAGGATGGTCGTGACCACAAAAAACAGGGCAAATATGGAAGCGATTAACCTGGCAATTACACTAAGGTAATTACGCGTGGCTGGCTCCTTCGGTCATGCAGATCTGCTTCTTTTTTTTTCTCAACACACTGGGGATTTGCTGGCGGCCCTGCCGGTTAATCCTCCCCGGCCGCGATTTCAACATAGTCCAGGGTGATGGTATCCTCCAGCGAGCCACCCAACAGGAGGATGAGTTCCGAGGAACAATTGGCCTTGTCTTCAGCGTCGCGGCGGCTCCAGGTTCGGCTCTTGATCTCAAGGTAGTACCCCAGGTCAGGCGTGTCGACACGGTCCAGGTTGATGAAGAACTCCTCCTCCTTGTACCGTACCAGCCAGCGCAGGCGGTCCTTGTCGATCGCAGTTTCGGTGGTCGGTTTGAAATACTCCCGATAGAAGCGCAGGCTGTTGGCTGCCGGGGCAAAATAGCGGATGCGGCTCAAGAGCACGTCATGGGCAAAATCCCCTTCGCGGGAGGGGCCGATAAGAGTCAACCGGCCGCGTACACCCGTGATCTTTTCTTTTTCATCGATCATCTCGTCTTCACGATAACGCAACCAGCCCTGGTCAGGGTCGGTAAAGGTGAAATAAATGTCGTGCTGATGGAAATGTTTCTTTCGCAGGATCTGGATCTCGTCTTTCTTAAGCGCTTCCAACACGGAATCCGGGTTGTTCAACCTGACCTTGACCTGAACCTCGAAGGATTCTTCTTCGGCGGAACCGCCCAGCGCCACCAGTTTTGAGAAGACCGACTGTTCACGCGCCATCAGGAAGGTGTCAATTTTCCGGGCGTATTCTTGCGCGTTGGATTTCAATTCCTCTTCGTTGAGGGTCAGAAGCTCACGATTGTGCATCAACCATTTACCGTTGACCATTACGTCGGTCACATCACTGGCTTTACCGGCGTAGACCAGTTGAGAGTAAATGTTATCAGGGTTGTGCCGGAAGCGAGGGGAATTATGGAGTGGCGAAATTTCCACCAGGATCAGGTCGGCGCGCTTGCCCGGCTCGAGGGAACCGGTTACAGAGCCGAGGTGTAAAGCCCGCGCTCCCAGGCGGGTGGCCATTTTAAGCGCAGTAGCTGCCGGGACTGCGGTCGGATCATTGCTGACGGTCTTGGCTACAAAGGCAGCCAGGCGCACTTCTTCGAACATGTCCAGGTCATTATTCGAGGCTGCGCCGTCTGTGCCAATGCCCACGTTCAAGCCCAGATCCAACATTTTCTGGACGCTGGCCAGCCCGGAGGACAGTTTCAAATTGGACGACGGGTTGTGAGCCACGCCCGCGCCGGCATGCAGCAGGGTGCGCATCTCGCCTTCGTCAATGTGGATGCAGTGTGCTGCCAGCACTTTGGCATCGAATAAACCTTGTTTTTTGACATATGGAACTACCGGCATTCCGTTCTCGCGGCGCATGTTTTCCACTTCCAGGGCGGTTTCGGCGATGTGGGTGTGCAGCGGCACGTCGAACTCAACAGCCAGTTGGGCAGTGGCGCGCAGGATTTCGGGTGTGCAGGTATAGGGGGCGTGCGGGGATACCGACGGAGTGATCAGAGTGTGACCTTTCCAGTGTTCGATAAACTCCCGCGCCGCGGCGAGTGAATCTTCGAATGAAACCGCATCCGGGGCGGGGAACTTGAGCACGGTCTGTCCGCAGAGGGCGCGCAAGCCCGCCTCGGCGGTGGCTTGTGCCACTGCTTCTTCATAGAAATACATATCTGCAAAGCAAGTTACACCAGTGCGGATGAGTTCAGCGCACGCCAATTGGGTACCCAGACGGACGAAGTCAGGTGAGACGAATTCACGTTCCACCGGCCACATATATCCCTGCAACCAGACATCCAGGCGCAAGTCGTCAGCCAGGCCG
>CAIKOL010000267.1 GCA_903829085.1 uncultured Anaerolineales bacterium
CTTTCTTCTTCGACATGGAAATTGCGCCCTTGGACAGGTTGACCGTCACGATCATGGGCAGCATTTCAGGGGTCAGGCCCACCGCCACCGCCAGGGCGAACAGGAACGCTTCCAGCCAGTTATGCTTGCTCAAGCCGTTGAACAGGAATACCAGCGGCACCATGATGGCAATGAAGCTGATCATCAACCAGGTGAACTGGTTGACGCCCTTATCGAAACTGGTCAGGATTCTCTGACCGACGATACTGTTGGCCAGAGAGCCAAAATAAGTCCCGCTGCCGGTCTGCACCACCACCGCCGTGCCGGTGCCGCTTTCGATGTTGGAGCCCAGGAAACAGATATTCGTCATCTCAAGGGGATTCTGGATCTCCTGGCTGACGACGGGGACGGTCTTCTCCACCGGCAGCGATTCCCCGGTCAGGGTGGCCTGGTTGAGGAACAGGTCCTTGGCTGATAGCAGGCGTACGTCTGCCGGGATCATGTCACCGGCCGAAAGGGTCACGATGTCCCCCGGCACCAGTTCTTTCAGGGAAATTTCCTTGTGCTGTCCCTCCCGGACGACCGTGGTGGTCGTCCGCACCATGGCCTTAAGCTGCTCTGCGGCATTGTCAGCGCGGCTTTCCTGCACGTAGCGCAGCACAATGCCCAGCACTACCATGGTCAGGATGACGATGGTGGCGCGCATATCCTTGGTCAGATAGGAAATGGCCCCCAAAATGGTCAGCAGGATGACCAGCGGATTCTTGATGTTCTCCCACAACCGGGTGAGCCAGGTGCGGCGTTTCTCCCTGGCAACCTCGTTTGGGCCATATTGTTCCAGGCGCTTCTGGACTTCGGCCATTGAAAGACCCGCCGCGGTGGTATTCAATTGCTCCAAAACGGTGGCGGTCTCAGTACGGGCGCTATCCACCAGTTTCTTCGAGATTTGAACCCCGCCGGGGCGTCCGGTGGAGATCGGTCGGATGGGAATTTTGATGGCAGGCAAGAAGCTCATGCTACACCTTCGGAAGAAAATATTTGACCCCCGCGCCGGTGGAGCCACGGGGGCAGGCATGATTCACCAGGAACTCACGGTGGACAAGCCATTACCCAGGCATGACCCATCCACCAGGCAGGGAGTGGAGACAGGATCCAGGATCGGTTTTGAGTGAAAGATTCGCGTCCATGGGATTTGAGGTCTCGAACGCGGGCAGTATATGCCTGTGATACCAGAGTGTCAAGAGGGGAAAAATCGGGAATGATGGTCTACCGTTTTCTGGCCGGTTTTGCCCTATAATGGAGCTTGCACAGGGAAGTTCATCGTCCTCCTGCCATCTGTTTGGAGAAAGAGAGACGGATGCTATCCAAATTGAAGGATCTCCTGATCGGTCCGGCACTTCCCACCAGGATCCTCGGTCACAAGCAGTTGAACAAGGTCCGGGCGCTGGCGGCTTTTTCTCCGGATGCGCTGGCTTCGATCGCCTATGCCAACCAGGAAATATACCTGGGCCTGGTGGTGGCAGGCAGCCTGGGCCTTTCCTACGCCTGGCCAATTGGATTGGGGATCACCAGCCTGCTGGTTATCGTGGCCTTGTCCTATTTCCAGACCATCCATGGCTATCCATCCGGCGGCGGTTCTTACATAGTAGCCCGTACCAACCTGGGTACCTTGCCTGGATTATTGGCCGCCGCGGCCCTGCTGGTGGACTATCTCCTGAATGCGGCTGTCAGCCTGACCGCGGGTGTGGCCGCCCTGGCGTCCGCCTTTCCGAGCCTGTGGTCCCAGCGAGTCGGCATTGCCCTGCTGTTGCTGCTGGTGATAACCATGGTCAACCTGCGCGGCCTGCAGGAGACCGGCACGTTCATGGCAGTCCCCGTTTATATCTTCCTGGCGGCTTACTTTTCCATGCTTATCTATGGAATTTTTCGCCTTGCCATCGACGGGCCGACACCCCTGGCAACGGTCGCGCCCCCAGCCATCCAACCGTTGACATTGTTCCTGATCTTGCATACTTTTTCCACCGGCAGCACCGCTTTGACCGGTGTGGAAGCCATCAGCAATGGGGTACCGGCCTTCCAAGCCCCCAAGGCGAAAAACGCCGGCCGGACTTTAATGATCATGGCAATATTGATGGGCCTGTTGTTTGCCGGAAGCATCGGCCTGACCCAGTTCCTGGGTGTGATCGCCGGCCCGCAGGAGACGATCTTGTCCGCCCTGGCAAGACGGTTGTTCGGTAATGGATTGCTTTACTACATTATCCAATTTGCCACCCTGGGTATCCTGACCGTGGCCGCCAACACCAGTTTTGCTGGGTTTCCTCGCCTGGCTGCCATCCTGGCACAGGATGGGTTCCTGCCACGCCAGCTCAGCAGTCTCGGCGACCGTCTGGCATTCACCAATGGGATCATTCTCCTGGGATTCTTTACCGCGCTGCTCATCATCCTTTTTGGTGGCGACACCCATGCCCTGATCCCGTTATTCGCCATCGGTGCCTTCCTGGCTTTTACGCTTTCACAGGCTGGAATGGTGGTTCACTGGTGGAAGGAACGCGGCAGGTATTGGGGGCTGAAAGCCTCCATCAACGGCATTGGCGCGCTGGCTACCCTGACAACCCTGGTGGTGGTCATCATCAGTAAATTCACTGAAGGGGCATGGATCACGGTCCTGGTCATTCCGGTGATCGTGTTCGGCTTCCGCCAGATTCTTGCACACTATGGTCGGGTGCGGGATGAGCTCTCGCTGAAGGGGCTGCCTCCCTCGCTCAAACCGGTCGAGACGACCCGGGTGGTCATCCCGATCTCCGGTGTCCACCGCGGCATGATCGGAGCGGTAAATTTTGCCCGTTCCATATCCGGGAACGTGACCGGGGTGTACGTGGAGCTGGAACCCGGAGCCGGGGAGAAGGCACGCCTCGAATGGGAAGCCTGGTGGCCGGATGTGCCCCTGGTGGTTGTCCCCTCGCCTTACCGCTCCATTGTTGGTCCCTTGCTGCAGTTCCTGGACGAGACCGATGAGCAGCACAATGATGGTCAACTGGCAGCTGTGGTGCTGCCCGAATTCATCCCCGGCAAATGGTGGCA
>CAIKOL010000268.1 GCA_903829085.1 uncultured Anaerolineales bacterium
GCGCCAGCAACGCCCCGGTCGCAACAACATTTGCCATGCGTTTGTCACCCGCTGCTTCGGCGATCTCATTGCAAGGCAGCGATACCCAGGTGATGTCTTTGCGGGCCACATCCCGGTCCACCATCGAGGAATTGACCACCAGCACACCCCCCGGTTTGACCGTCGCTTCATATTTGTCCAGCGATGGTAGGTTCATGACGATCACCGCCGGCGGTTCCAGCACCATCGGCGAGCCGATCTCCTCGTCCGCGATGACCACGGTACAGTTAGCCGTACCGCCGCGCATTTCCGGTCCATACGATGGGATCCAGGTCACCTCTTTGCCGATATCCATGGCGGCATACGAAAGCACCTGACCGGCGAACATGACGCCCTGCCCGCCAAAACCAGCCAGAAAAATTTCAGTTTGCATGCTTATTCTCCAAGGTGGTCATTGCGAGGGTGTACTGTGCCCGACATCTTCCCGATGCCATTCCGGGAAGCAATCACCCTGCCATGACACCGAAACTCTAGAATTTCAACGCTGCCACCGACGGCGCGATTTTATAATCGCCGAGCGGGAAGGCTGGGATCATGTGCTCCTCCAGCCACTTGAGCGACTCCACCGGCGTCACTCCCCAACCGGTGTTGCAGGTGGAAAGCAGTTCCACCATCGAGAATCCCAGGCCGTGCACCTGGGCTTCAAAGGCAGTCCGGATCGCCTTCTTCGCCAGGCGGATGTTCTTCGGGTCGTGCAGGCTGCGCCGGACGATGTAACCGGCTCCATCCAGCGTTGCCAGCATCTCTGACACCCGGATGGGATAGCCCTGCGTCTCCACATCCCGGCCGTTGGGAGATGAGGTTGTCTTCATCCCAGGCAGGGTGGTGGGAGCCATCTGTCCGCCGGTCATGCCGTAAATGGCATTATTAATGAAGATGATGGTAATGTTCTCCCCGCGCGCCGCCGCGTGGACGGTCTCCGCCATGCCAATGGAGGCCAGGTCGCCGTCACCCTGGTATGCGAACACGATCCGGTCCGGGAGCACCCGCTTGATGCCGGTCGCCATCGCCGGGGCGCGCCCGTGGGCTGCCTCCACGAAATCTACTGCAATATAATTATAGGCGAACACCGCGCACCCCACCGGCGCCACGCCGATGGTCCTATCCATGATGTTCATTTCTTCCAGCACTTCGGCTACCAGGCGGTGAGCCGTCCCGTGCGTGCAGCCCGGGCAGTAGTGCGTGGGTGTGTCAGTGAACCCTATCGGGCGGGAGTAGACCAGATTCTTGGGATTAACAAGGGTTGCAACCATAAAGTCCTCTCATCTCAGCGTGCCATCATCCGCAGGTACCACAGGTCGGCGGGATCATCTTCCGGCTTGCCGGGGTTCTTGATCATTTCCTGGATCTCATGCACAAATTCATCCGGGAAGGGCATCACGCCCCCCAGCCGCCCGTAGAAGCGCACCGGGATCCGGTTTCTGACCGCCGCCTGCACATCCTTGAGCATCTGCCCGGTATTCATCTCCACCACCAGGAAGGATTGGGCCTGCTTGCACAGTTCCTCCACCCGCTTGAACGGGAAGGGGTTCACGCTGATGGGGGCGGAACAGCCCTACCTTGATCCCCTGGGCCCGGGCGGCGCGCACAGCCGACAGCGCGATCCGGCCCGCAGTTCCAAAGCCGATCACGACGATCTCGGCATCCTCCAGGAAATATTCTTTGTACCGGATTTCGTTTTCCTGGGCTTCGCGCCAGCGTCCCAGCAGGCGCAGGTTTGTTTTTTCTTCCGTGGGCACATCCAGGTAGATCGAACTCAGCACGTGGCGGCTGCGTCCCTTTGCCCCGCTCACCGCCCAATCATATTCCTTCCGCACCACCGGTTGCATCTCAGGCAGTTGCACCGGTTCCATCATCTGTCCGATCGAACCGTCGATCAGGATGGTGCAGATGTTCAGGTATTTATGGGCCAGTTCGAAAGCCACCGGCATCAGGTCCACCGCCTCCTGGATCGAGGCCGGGGCCAGCACGATGGGATGATAATCCCCATGCCCGCCGCCTTTGCAGGCCTGGTTGTAATCGCCCTGCGAGGGGGCAATGTTCCCCAGGCCGGGGCCGCCGCGCATCACGTTCACCAGCACCATCGGCACCTCGGTCCCGGCAATATAGGAGAGACCTTCCGACATCAGGCTGATCCCCGGACTGGAGGAGGAGGTCATCACGCGTGCCCCGGTGCAGGCAGCTCCATATACCATGTTGATCACCGCCGGTTCGCTCTCGGCCTGCACGAAAGCCCGTCCCAGCTCTGGCATGCGCCGGGATAGGTATTCGAGCACTTCATTCTGCGGGGTGATTGGATAACCGAAATAAGCCTCCAGCCCGGCGCGTACTGCCGCCTCGGCTATGGCTTCGTTGCCCTTCCACATTTCTCGCGCCATATCAATCCCCTCCTGCCGCCGCGGGGGCGGGTGCTTTGGTCACTTCGCGATATACGGTGATGGCCGCGTCCGGACACACCAGGGCGCAGATGGCGCACCCGGTACAACCGTCCTTGAAAATATGTGTCGGATGGTAGCCCTTGGAAGTTAACTTCCCATTATCCAATTCCAATACTTGGGGTGGGCAGGCTGCATTGCATAACTCGCAGCCCTTACAGTACAGCTCGTTGACTTCTATCCAACCTCTGGCAGGCATTGACCTGGCCTCCTCATGAAAGAATTAGGATAATTATAGTCGAAAATTCCGCCCCCTCATTATGGCGTTTTCCACAGCGAACGGGTAGTGCAATGCGTCATTCGCAAGCAGTACAATCTTCCTCTCCTTTTCAAACTTCCCCCATCCCTGAAAATCCGGACTTTCCATTAATTCCCGGCTGCCATTCCAGGGTGTTCGTCAAACCAGAAAACCCTTGCCCGGTTTGACACTTTCTCCAAGAAAATAAGTAAAAATGGGGTGCAAGGGGCACAAAACGCCATCGCACCCCATTTTTTTGCATTCATCTCCCCTCCCCGATTCGCGGAGAGGCCAGGGGTGGGGCTGAAAACCTGGAATTTTAGAACACCCTGCTGTTTCTGTTGACAGTCGTCCCCAAGCTGGGTAGAATAAACTAGCATACCATCAGCGCTTCGATTGCAGCCATTCTTTCTTCCAGATTCGGAGGGTAGAACCGATGATACAAGGGTTGATCAATTACAAGATCGAGATATACACAGACCGTCATTCCATTACCGGTGAACTGACGCTTAATGATAGGCGCCTGTCCGATCACATCAACGACAAGGTTGAGCTCCTGCTCAACCTGCGTAACGTGACCGTGGCCCGGTTGGAAAATCCCACTCATCCGTTGCACACGATGGCGACAGCCGTGGTCCCCAAGTCCGCCATCGTACTGGCCTTCGAACCCTTCCAGAAAGCCATCCCTCCCTCCAACCGTTTCTACGGCTATGTCAAGAAGGAACAGCACGAAGTGTTCCTGATCATGGATGGCATTGAGGTGCGCGGCATCCTGCACACCCAGGGCAGCCCCGATTACCGGCGTGTGCTGGTCAACGCGCCCGACGCCTTCCTGCCCATCACCCAGGCCGTCTTCCATACCGCCGCCCATCCGGACCTGGCCATCCGCCAGGACGCCGTCCTGGTCAACTCCCAGCGCATCCGTTTCATTGGCAATCTGGATATAAAATCCCCCACCATGCCGCTCCCGCCTCAACCTTGATATGCCCACACCTGTCATCATCGACGCCATCCGCACCCCCATCGGCGCCCTGGGTGGCGTGCTGTCAGCAGTCCGCCCGGACGACCTGGCTGCGCTTGTCATTAAGGCTATTGTCGAACGTAGCCAGCTTGACCCTGGGCTGGTGGAGGAAGTCTACTTCGGCTGCGCCAACCAGGCTGGCGAGGATAACCGCAACCTCGCCCGCATGGCGCTCCTGCTCGCCGGGTTGCCCTCCAGCGTTGGCGGTGTCACCGTCAACCGGCTGTGCGCCTCCGGGCTGAATGCCGTCAACCAGGCGGCTCGCGCCATCAAGGCCGGCGAAGGCGAGATCTACATCGCCGGGGGTGTCGAATCCATGTCGCGTGCCCCCTACTCGCTGCCCAAGGCCGAGTCCGGTTTCCCCTTTGGCAACCTGACCGCCTACGACACCGCCCTCGGCTGGCGTTACCCCAACCCCCGCATGAAGGAAATGTATGGCACCGAGCAGATGGGCGAGACCGCCGAAAACATCGCCCAGTTGAAGCCCCACCTCACCCGCCAGGCACAGGACGAGTTCGCTGTCCGTTCGCACCGCCTGGCCATCGCCGCCATCGACAGCGGCAGGTTCGCCGAAGAGATCCTGCCGGTCACCATCCCCCAGCGCAAGGGTGATCCCAAAGTGGTGGACACGGACGAACGCCCACGCCGCGACACCACCCTGGAATCGCTCGCCCGCCTCAAGCCCGCCTTCCGCGAGGGCGGTACCGTCACTGCTGGTAACTCCTCTGGACTCAACGATGGTGCCGCCGCCCTGCTGGTCATGAGCGAGACAAAAGCCAAAGAACTGGGTTTGAAACCCATGGTCCGCATACTCTCATCCGCCGCTGCCGGCGTGGCGCCCCGCATCATGGGGCTGGGCCCTGTCCCGGCGGTGAAAAAAGCCTTGTTGCGCGCCGGCCTGGCCCTGCAGGATATCGACCTGGTGGAGTTGAATGAAGCCTTCGCCGTCCAGTCCCTGGCTGTCATCGAAGACCTGGGCCTCGACCCGTACATCGTCAATGTCAACGGCGGCGCCATTGCGCTGGGTCACCCGCTGGGCTGCTCCGGGGCTCGCATCCTCACCACCCTCCTGCACGAAATGCACCGGCGCAGTAACGTCAAATACGGTCTGGCTACCCTGTGCGTGGGCGTCGGCCAGGGCGAAGCCACCCTCGTCGAACGTCTCGCCTAGCTCCACATCCCCGAAAACCTTTCTCTCCAAACCCGGCCTCCGGCGACTCATTCTCCCGATGCATTTTCGAGGCATTGTCCCTGACGACAGGAGACCTGTCGTCAGGACCTGTATTCGGCCCTGTCGCCGGTCTTGAACCTGACTTCCGAACCCCCGAAGCGCAGCGCAGGGGACTGAGACTAACGAAAAAACTCGACTCAGATTGAGTCGAGTTGAGTCAACGGCAGCCGCTGCACGCCTTGTTGGGTGAAATTAGAGTTCCTTTAGTTTCTTAATGGTTCTTCTAAATAAATGTGGGAGGAGTGGATAACAATACCGTCTGGTTGTGCCAGTACTAATCATTTAGTCCCTTCCCATTGAGAATTTGCTCCATCCATTTTTCAATCCTTGACTCCCGGGTTTTGGCTTGTTTGGGTGCCGAAAAATAGAGGATGTATGCTCTTTGCCGTCCGGGGGTCAATGCCTCAAAAGCGTCTTGCAGGCCGGGAACTTCCTCCAACTTATTGATGAACTCTTCAGGCATGCTGAATTCTGTCGCCTTTTTATAATTCACTTTCAAACCGGCTTTTTCCACTTCAATGGCTTCAAGAATATAGGCCTTCAAGATGGGTTCCATCTCAACTATTTCTTGAATATTGGTGAACCGAATCTGGCGCGCCGCCTGCACATTCTCCGTTTGTTGGATCAGAATACCATTGGGGTCATTTAACAAGGCGCCTTTGACAAACAAAATCGCACAGTATTCTTTAAATCCATGGATTATGAGGATGTTGCTTTTCTCAAACGTGTAACAGGGGTGCATCCACTTGAATTCTTCGTCCAGCCCACACTCAAGAACGATCATTCTCAATTTCTCATATTCTTCATGCCACTGTTCGGCTTTCACAAAGAAGAAATCAACCTTGGGATTCGTTTTGTTCATTTATTGATCCTCCGAAATCAAGCGCACTGTGTTCTTATATTTTATGACCGCATGGCTGCAGTAATTGTTTAGTAATCATATCATTAATCTCCAAATTGGAATATATATTATTAACCTACTCTTATTTGTAAAGATGAGAGCGGAATTTTTCTTTGCACTTGCATTTGCACTTTACGCAAAACGCCCAACGGATTGGCGTCACTGGCGCTGGGGAGGGTGAATGTTTATGGTAAAACCCTTACACTTGCGATTCGCCCTCAGCTCACCGCTTTTTTCACGAGCCCGCTGATCCTGGCCTCTTCGATCGCAGTCAACTCCTTCAACGCGAAGGCGACCGGCCACAGGGCGCCTTCGTCGAGGTTCGCCGCGTCGCTGAAGCCGAACGTCGCGTACCTCGTTTTGAACTTCTGCGCGCTTTGGAAGAAGCAGACCACTTTACCATCCCTGGCATAGGCGGGCATACCGTACCAGGTTTTCGGTGAGAGGGCCGGCGCGCTGGCTTTGATGATCGCATGCAGCCGCTGGGCCATGCTGCGATCCGGTTCTGGCATCCCGGCGATCGCCGCAAGCACTGCGTTCTCACCTTCCGCCCTGTCTTCGTTCGCCCGCGCTTCTGCCTTTAGCTCCTGGGCGCGCGCTTTCATCGCGGCTCGTTCCTCGCCTGTGAATCCCTTGACCTTCGTGTTGGTCGCGGGGGTACTCCCGGCGGACTCTTGTTTATCCTTCTTTGGGCTCATAGGAATCTCCTTAAATAGCGCTTGGTTGTCGTTGAAGGTAAGGCTTCACCCGCTTAACGGGCTGCGTTCGCAAAGCATTCAGGCAGGTCGGGCGGGGAGGATGATTGGGGACAGTATACTTTCGAAGCCAGAAAAATGCTCGACGCGCAACCTGCCGCACATCGGGCGAGGCTGCCTCAAGCGAACCTCACCCACTCCAGTCACGTGAGCGCTCTAGCTCCCCAGCGTCAGGTGCATCCTGGATTGGGCGCTTTGTGCGGATTAAACTCTCCATGGCCATTCGAGTCTTTGCCAATTGCCATTGCTGGCTGCGGGATAGCCTCCGAATGTATACCAGATTTCTCCTGTACTTGGGCAAGCCACATTTGAATAGACGGTGATTAGTTTGTTTACGCGCCTTTCGATTTTATCATCTGCCAGGATCTGGATCAGGTCGGCGGGCAGGTTTGGGGGAGTTGATGAAGCATATAATCCTCGAATGAGAGTCTCCATCCGGTTGAAACGATTCAATGAGCTGAGGGAGCCTTCGTCATCCCCCAGCGATAAGTCTTCGCACGTGCAATAGTGGTTTGTCCCAACCATCCAGCCATCAGATGGCTTGCGTCGGTAATGTTTCGAACACATGCAATCGAAGAGCGCAAACTCATCGGTTTTTCCATCCGCGGCAAACAATAACATACCGCCATCCCGATCGATTTCGTTGAGAAGCATTTCGACTTCGCTGATCGTGTGGCAAAGTTCCAGCGCTTCGGTGAGAAACACATAGGCAGGCACATGGTGCTTGCCCGGCGTGGGCTGATCCCAAACGTCCAGGAAGTTGTAGTGCAACCACAGTTTCTCTTTATTGATACCTGATGGAGCAAAGACATCCCCTTCCATTGAAAAGTTAATGGTTGGAAT
The DNA here is from genome assembly GCA_903829085.1 of uncultured Anaerolineales bacterium. Lineage (GTDB taxonomy): Bacteria > Chloroflexota > Anaerolineae > Anaerolineales > Villigracilaceae > UBA877. The sequence goes on from CAIKOL010000268.1 coordinate 7,464, forward strand.
TCTTCCGTCCACCTCGCGGATGATTGCGTATCCCCATAGCTCGGGAACAAAGCCGTCATTATTGCGTGCAACCCAGGCATGCTTATTGATTACGCAGATCGCGCCGCTGCATTCCTTTTTCTCACACTCTTCGATATACGCCCATTCGACGAGTCGTTCCAGCGGGACATGTGCTCCCTCAGCCATGCCTTCGAATTCATCCTGAAATCGTTTTGGTAAACTGTGCAACCAGGGCAGTGCACCCGTGTGAAGTTTTTCCATGTCACTGGAATCTGCCATGCTATTGATGTAATGAGTAAGAGTTAGCTCGAGTCTGTTGGTAAGTGTCCGCCCGATGGCAAGACCGATTTCATGGGGCGTGCCTTTGAAATGATGGATGCGACTAAGATACTCTTTCATTGGTGATATTCCTTCCGCCCATTGGTCTGGTTTTGCGCAGCCCATGTTACCCGTCGGGTATCCCCGGAGTGCAGCGGGCGCAGCGCAGTGTCCGATGGGAGCCGGTGGTAGGTGCATTCTGAATGGCGATCACCAACTATACTGGCGGTGTTGTAAAGAAATGCATGGGCGGATTCAGTGAAAAAGCAACATACACAAATACGGCAGCTACAAACACGAGCAGGATCATCCATTTGAGTGCTGGACGGAATTCCATATCATCGAACAACTCTTCCATTCGAAGAGCCAAATAGATACCCACCATGATCATTATATTGGCATAGATCAATTCCCAAACCAAGGGGAACTGAATATTTAACGCCCAGGCAAGGAACCAAAACGTGATGGTAAGCCATGGAAAAGCGACCGCGATCAGTGCGCGACTGGCAAAGAAATTACTTGTTGACTTGATCAGAGTGTGGCGGATAACGAACTCAACAAAACTGACTGCCACGTATGCCACGAACAGCATTTTCATATGGAAGAAAACTGTTTCATTGGCTTCGGCAATGATTCGGAAGAAGAGACTCGGGAACGTTTCGTAAGAGAAATGCAACAACAAGAAGCAGATCCATACGGCGATAAATTTCCACCAGCGGAACTTTGTTTTCGACATCTTATTTCCTTTCACCGAAATTTGAAACCGCGCGCCTGACGGTTTGTGTTTGCGAAGCCTGGCGCTGGGGCTAGCCTCCGCCTCCAGTGCACGCTTTGCTGGGCGGTTTATTGTTTATCGTACCATGTCAAATGAAAAGATACATCTCTCATTTTATTCTTTAATTATCTCGATGAGCTCGCAGGGAAAATTAACGACATGATCAGGGTCGCCGCGCAGCAAATGTTCCAAACTCTGATGTCCCCAGGTGACTGCAATGCTCGTGGTTGCCGTCTCTTTGGCTGCCCGCATGTCGCTCAAAGAATCTCCCACCATAAATACGGATCCCTGCTTTATGTCTGCCGAAAGCCGATCGCGTGCCATGGATATTTTCTGTGCCTTGGAGCCCGGCGAATCTACTCCATATACTGCCTGAATACACCCGCTCAAGCCGTGTTCCGCAAGAAAAACATGTACGTTTTGCGCTGAATTGGTGGTAACAATCGCGAGCGTGTTATGGCCAGCCAATCGCCTGACAACATGGCTCAACCCATCGAAAATGGCGGGCGGGGATTGTTTCTCAGCAAAACGTTTTAAGCAAATTTGGACAAATTCATCCACCTGATGTTCAGCTACTCCGCATGCCCGCCCGTACGATGCAAAAGACATTTCTTCAAGATGGCTCAGGTCGTCTTTTTCAACAACGTGTTTTACACCCAACGTATTGCATGCTTCTTGACCAAACTGGAGCAGGTCATCCAGAGTATCTGCAAGAACACCGTCATAATCAAAGATGATCAATGCCATGAAAGTTTATTCCATACAGGGTTCGTGTCTGTGTGCAGGGATGATTTGTGCAGGGAACTGCCCAATGGTCTGGCTTCGCGCAACACCCTCGCGGGCGCAGCACAGCCTCCGACTGGAGCGGCGGTGAGCGGCAGCTCCATCATTCATCTGGTCGGTCATGGCAAGTCGGGCAGGCTTATTTCTTGTTCCTCTCAGCAAAGGCTAGATTAATGCCTACGATCCCAATCACCATGATCAGGATCCCGACGATCAGCCAATTGGTCTTATTCACACCCACCCAGAAGGCAATTATTCCTCCTACAAACAACCAAACAATGTTTATAAACAATGACATTCCGAATTTGGCTTGCATATGTTTCTCCTTTGAAGGTTATCCTGCCGATAGAGACAATTCGATATGAATTTCACAAGATTATTCGACTTTATGCTCGGCCGTCCAATGGGCTGTATTCGCGCGGCGTGCCGCAGATCAGGCGAGGCTGCCTCCAGCGAACATCGCCCACTCCAGGCACGTGAGTGCTGGAGCCCCCCCGGCGTCCTGTCCATGCTTTGTTGGGCAGGTACGGATCCTTGCTCTTTTCAGAGTGCAGTTGTTTCCATGGATGTTTTTTCATGCGATTGCAGAACAAGGAAAGAATATTAAATAACAGGACTTCATCCGAAATCCGAAGTCCTGTTATCTTTGACCCTATTGCACTTTTATCTTGTACATTTGGAATTTATGCACATTGCCCATTGCAATGGCTTGTAGGACCGGTGCATAGGTCTCCGCAACTGCCGCTGCAATTACTTTCGCAATCTATATGTTCCAGTTCGTCCAGTATTTTTGGATTAACCTCGGCACTGTTATCCAGCAATTCTTGCAGCTTCTGAAGTTCAACAGCATCTAATTGAAATAATTCTTTCACAGGGAAACTCCTTTTTGGGTTGGGTCGGTGGGATGGATAAGGTTACAAGAAAAAGCCTGGGTCAACTACAATTTCCTGTTGGATTTTTAACGCGGCTTTTGCTACCAGATATTTTTCTTTTTCAAGTTCTTTTAGGTTTTTGTTCATTAAGATTTTTTTTGCTTGAAAATGAGCATTCGCTAAAGCAGTAACTTTGTTTAATTGGCATAGTTGGTTGCTGCGGGTGGCTACATTATCGTATTCATGATAATTTGAACCATAGCAGGTGGGACAAATTGCTTTTATTATACAGCTTTTACATTTTGGATCCATAAAAATTTCTTTACTATAGAAATCAATCTTTCGAGAGCTTTCAGCTTTTTCCTGCCCAATGGACATCGGAACAAACATTTGGCAGGGATATTCCTTTTCATCTACATCGTAAGCTACCATATCCGTTCCCGTTCCGCACCACTTTTTTTCATTATGACCTTGATATTCTATTTTCATGTCCAAAATGCTGGAGGGTGTGATTTCAGGATGTGCTAAATAGTATTCTTCTAAA
>CAIKOL010000269.1 GCA_903829085.1 uncultured Anaerolineales bacterium
GATAATGACCGCGTAGCCATCATCCATACCGATGATATCGGTATGTGCCAGGCCAGCGTGGAGGCTTTTGCTGACCTGAACGAAGTTGGCATAATTTCATCCGGCGCGGTAATGGTTCCCTGCCCGTGGTTCCTGTATGCCGCCGAATTCGTCCGCCAGCACCCCGCCGTGGATCTCGGTGTCCATCTTACCCTGACCAGCGAGTGGAAGACCTACCGCTGGGGGCCGGTCTCTACGCGTGACCCCGCCTCCGGGATGATCGATGAAGAAGGGTATTTTCATCACCTTACCGAACCGGCTCAGGTGCAAGGCGACCCGGCTGCCGTGGCAGTGGAACTCACTGCCCAGGTGGAACGCGCCTTCCAAGCCGGGATCGTTCCGACCCACGTGGACACGCACATGGGCTCCGTGGCACATCCTAAATTTATGGGCATTTATGTTCAGCTTGCCATGCAGTTCCACCTTCCGCCAATGATCTTCCGCCTGGATGAGGCGGGCTGGCGCATCGCAGGCCTGGAGCCTGAAATCGCCAAGATGGCTGCCGGCCTGATCCAGCAGCTCGAAGGCTCTGGCCTGCCGCTGCTGGACGTGCTCGGCGGGATGAACCTGGATACCGACAAGAACCGCCTGGAACGCACCAAGCAGGCCTTCTCAGACCTCCAGCCCGGCCTCACCCATTTCATCATCCATCCCTCCAAGGATACGCCTGAACTGCGCGCCATCACCCCCGACTGGCGCTGCAGGGTCGCTGATTACCAGGATTTTATTAACGAGGACCTTCGCCAGCACATCCAGAAGATCGGTGTGCACGTGATCGGCTACCAGGCATTGAAAGAACTCATGCCTGCTGCATAACGGGTAATTTTTGAAAAGGAGAAGTCATGACTGAAACTACCCCGCGCGCCATCAAGCTCTCGTTGGGTTACAAGCTTACCTGGGGGATCGCATCCCTCGGCACCAGCCTCATTGCGGGTGTATTTGGTGCCCTGCTGCCTATCTTTTACCAGGATTACCTGGGTCTCAGTGCGCGCTGGATCGCCATCGCCTCAGCCATCTACGCCATCTGGAACGCCCTCAACGATCCCATCTTTGGCTATATCTCCGACAACACCCGTTCCAAGCACGGCCGCCGCATCCCTTACATGCGTTACACCGCCCCCTTCCTGGCGGCATCCTTCATCCTGGTCTGGCTGGCACCCCAGCACGCCGGCGATTTTACCCTGTTCATGTGGATGCTGATCAGCATGGTGCTGTATGATGGCTGCTACACCATCATCGGCCTGGTGTACTCGGCCCTGCTCCCGGAAGTGACTGAATCGGATACCGAGCGCAACCACCTGCAGATCTCGTCCTCGCTGTTTGGCCTGCTAGGCACCCTGCTGGGCTTTGTCATCCCCGACCTGTTCCGCCCAAAGACTAGTGCGGTGCCGTCGTTCTTCCCATTGCAGATCGCCATGGTGGTGGTCGGCGTGACCGGCATGGTCTTGATCATCGCCACCACTTTCAAGGTCAAGGAGC